>NZ_QTVR01000025.1:0-43504 GCF_003460685.1 Blautia sp. OF03-13
TTTTACCCAGTTGTAAAAAGTTCCTGGCTTGATATCATGTTCCACACACCATTGATGATCTGTCAATCCACTTTGACGGCATTCCATGATGAGACGGTATTGTTCTTCGGCAGGTATTCTTTTGCTTCTCATGAGCACACCTCCATAACTTTAATAGAGTAAAATGCTCGCATCTATCATTCTAGCAAGAAAAGATGAAGTAAAATGCTTGCATTCTCTATTGATTATTATGGGATATTTTTTAGGGCAACACAATCCGTCGAATTATTTTGCACTTACGAAGTTACAGCACCATTTTCCATAACAATGATGAAATAAATGGTTGAAGGAAGAACATAATAAGTGCTACAGATACACATATTATGTAAAAGTCACCCATTTTTGAATTTGAATAGATTCGCTTCGTAAAATTATCAGTTATCCTATGTGCAATAAAATATCCAATTATAGTACCAACAGTATTTGTAATAATATCGTTTATATCACTGGTTCTAAAAGTAAAAATCTGTGATATTTATATTAAATTAGTTGATTGTCTTGAAAAATGCTTGATTTGCAGGCATATTCGCAGGTTTGCAGATTGATTTTACTACTCATTTACTACTTTTAATGAATTGAGCCTTGATATGCAAAAAGCACCTGCGGACTGCCGGATAGACCGCTGCACCACCTTACGCGGCACGTCGAAAAGAAAAAATAAAATAAGCACCACCTATAAGGCGGCGTTTCTCACTCCTACACAGGAGAACAGGAACGCTGCTTTTTTTATGCCCTCGTGTTACGCAGTAAGGGCAAACAAAGCCTTGATTTATGCGGCTCTTAGAGCGTGGAAATGAGAAAGACAAGGGTTGATACCTTTTCCCTCAAAACCGCGTTTCTACTGCGTAACAAATCCAACGAAAAGGAGTGACGAAGCTATGGCAGTTTTCCGCGTGGAAAAGAACAAAGGTTATACCGTTATGAGCAACCACCATTTACGCAACAAGGAGCTTTCCTTAAAGGCAAAGGGCTTGTTGTCGCAAATGCTCTCACTTCCCGAAGATTGGGACTACACCCTTGCAGGACTGTCCCTTATCAACCGGGAAAAGATTGACGCTATCCGGGAAGCAGTACGGGAACTGGAAAATGCCGGATATATACAGCGTTCAAGGGAACGTGATGAGAAAGGATGCTTACGCGGTACAACGTATGTTATCTATGAGCAGCCGCCTAAGTTGGATTTACCTACATTGGAAAAACCAACATTGGATAATCCAACATTGGAAAAGCCTATGTTGGAAAAACCTACGTTGGAAAATCCAACGCAATTAAATAAAGAACTATTAAAGACTAACTTACCAACAAAAGAAAAATTAAATACAGATATATCAAGTACCCATTCCATTCCTTTCCATTCCCTAAATCCCTCTCCCTTAGAGGACGCGGCACAGCCGCCGGAACGGAAGCGAAAGGAAACGACAGACGCATATAGCGTGTATGAGGAAATCATCAAGGACAATATCGAGTACGACTATCTGATACAGGATAGATACCTTGACCGGGACAGGATAGAGGAAATCCTTGCCCTTATTCTTGAAACTGTCTGCACCAAACGAAGAACAATCCGTATCGCCGGGGACGACCACCCGGCAGAGCTTGTAAAAGCAAAATTTATGAAACTGAACAGCGAACATATCCGCTTTGTACTGGACTGTATGCAGGAAAACACCACCAAAATCCGCAACATCAAGCAGTACATGAAAGCTGCCCTTTTCAATGCCCCGTCTACGATTGGCAACTATTACACGTCCCTTGTATCTCACGATATGTACGGCGGGCGTACTATCCAGTCGGCAAGAAGCAAGGGCATACCCGATTACACCTGCAACGAGGGCGAAAGCCTGTAAACCAACCCAAAGGAGGATTTTATGATGACACAGAAAACAGGAGCTTTGATTTTTGATGAAACCGCTGACCGCTACGACATTCGCTTTGACGTAAACGACTATTACGGGGGCTTGCATTGCGGCGACTGCATGGAGGTCTTTGTGCGGGGCAAATGGAAGCCGACCCGTATGGAGTACGGGGACAACTGGTATCTTGTGGGTATTCGGGCGGCAGACCTTTCCGGGCTGCGGGTACGGATTTAACAGGGCGGCGTGAAAGCGGACGCTCTTTTTTCATGCCCGCCCCGCTTCCCGGCGGCGGGCATACCACCATAGAACACGAAAGGAGGACACCCATTGCAGGAGGAAACTAACGAAAAGACCATAGCCCTTTACATCAAGACCGGGAAGCTGACGGCACAGCAGCTCCAAAAGGCTATGAAAGCCCTGCTTGCACAGATGAAAAAGCAGCATGACAGACAGAAAATCCCGCATGGAAAGCAGACCCTAAAGCAGCTTATGAAGCAGAACGCGGGCGTTTCCAACATTGAAATCACAAAGGACAATATCAAAGCCTTTGAGAGTACGGCGAAAAAATACGGGATTGACTTTGCCCTAAAGAAAGACAGCACCGAAACCCCGCCCCGTTATCTTGTGTTTTTCAAGGGACGGGACGCGGACGCACTGACCGCAGCCTTTAAGGAGTTTTCCGCAAAGAAGCTGACGCAGGAACAAAAGCCCTCTATCCGCAAGCTGATTGTTTCCCTCAAAGAAAAGGCGGCGGCTCTGAACGCGCAGCGGGACAAAGTAAAAAACAAAGACAGGGGGATTGCAAGATGAACGCTATCAACTGGAAAAAGCTGCTGCTTCCCAACATTCCCTATCTGCTCTTTGTGTATCTCTTTGATAAAGTCGGGCAGGCGGTACGCCTTGCGCCGGGGGCTGACCTGTCCGGCAAGGTGCTTTCCCTTGCAGACGGCTTTTCCGCTGCCTTTACAAATCCGCTTCCGAGCCTTGCCCGTATGGATTTGCTTATCGGTATTGTGGGGGCTGTCCTTATCCGGCTGATTGTCTATGTAAAAGGCAAGAACGCGAAGAAATACCGCAAAGGTATCGAATACGGCTCTGCCCGTTGGGGGACTGCCGAAGATATTAAGCCCTACACCGACCCGGTATTTCAGAATAACGTGCTGCTGACGCAGACGGAACGGCTTACCATGAACAGCCGCCCGAAGCAGCCGAAGTATGCAAGGAATAAAAATATCCTTGTTATCGGGGGAAGCGGCAGCGGAAAGACGAGATTTTTCGTGAAGCCCAACTTAATGCAAATGCACTCAAGCTACGTTGTAACCGACCCGAAAGGAACGGTTTTAGTCGAGTGCGGGAAGCTCTTACAGCGGGGCGGCTACCGGATAAAAGTGCTGAACACGATTAACTTCAAAAAAAGCATGAAATACAATCCCTTTGCCTATCTCCGCAGCGAAAAAGACATTTTGAAACTGGTAAATACCTTGATTGCCAACACCAAAGGGGACGGGGAAAAAGCCGGGGAGGATTTTTGGGTAAAATCGGAACGGCTCTTTTACTGCGCCCTTATCGGCTACATTTGGTACGAAGCCCCGGAGGAAGAAAAGAACTTCACGACGCTGCTTGAAATGATAAATGCGTCGGAAGCCCGCGAGGACGACCCGGAATTTCAGTCCCCCGTTGACCTTATGTTTGAACGGTTGGAGGGAAAAGACCCGGAACACTTTGCCGTCCGGCAGTATAAGAAATTTTTGTTATCTGCGGGAAAGACAAGAAGCTCTATCCTCATTTCCTGCGGTGCGCGGCTTGCCCCCTTTGACATTAAAGAGCTGCGCGACCTTATGGAAACCGACGAAATGGAGCTTGACACCATAGGCGACCGCAAGACCGCCCTGTTTGTTATCATTTCCGACACCGACGATACATTTAACTTTGTTGTGAGTATTCTTTACACGCAGCTTTTCAATCTGCTTTGCGACAAGGCAGATGATGAATACGGCGGCAGGCTGCCAGTCCATGTGCGCTGTCTGTTAGACGAGTTTGCAAATATCGGGCAGATACCGAAGTTTGAAAAGCTCATAGCCACCATACGAAGCCGGGAAATCTCCGCTTCAATCATTTTGCAGAGCCAGTCGCAGCTAAAAGCCATTTACAAGGACAACGCCGATACCATAGCCGGCAACTGCGACACCACCCTGTTCTTGGGCGGCAAGGAGAAAACCACCCTCAAAGAAATGTCGGAAATCTTGGGGAAAGAAACCATTGACAGCTTCAACACTTCTGAGAACCGGGGGCGGGAGGTATCACATGGACTGAACTATCAGAAGTTAGGCAAGCAGCTTATGACGGAAGATGAAATAGCAGTCATGGACGGCGGGAAATGTATCTTGCAGCTACGAGGGGTGCGCCCGTTCCTCTCTGATAAGTACGACATTACAAAACACCCCAACTATAAATACCTGTCCGACTATGACAAGAAAAATACTTTTGATATGGAAAAGCATTTAAGACGCAGACCCGCCCTTGTGAAGCCGGACGAACCCTTTGACTATTACGAAATCAGCGAAGCAGATTTGCAGGAGGACACCGCCCATGAATAGACGTATCCGAAAGAAACAGGATAAGAAAATCACAGAAGCCATAAACGGGCTTATTTTCATTGCCGAGCGACGGGAGCAACAGCGACAGGCAGCTATCCGGCAGTTTGTAAAACGGTGTGAAACCCTGTATGAGCAGCAGCGAAAGGAGGAATTGACGCAGTAACAAAGAAACAGATAACTTACAGAATACGCGCCCCTACAAAAATTCCTATCGCTAACAACTGAATACCGCCGCGCGGCAGACACATAGGCAGCGCGGGGACTTATGACCGCGGCAGTTACAAAACTGACCGCCGTTTTTTATGCCCTTTTATGGGGCAAGCCGCATTTGCGGCAGAAAGGAGCTTTATGGAATTTTTTAACTCTGCTATCGACGTATTACAGACCCTTGTTATCGCACTGGGCGCAGGCTTAGGCATTTGGGGCGTTATCAACCTCTTAGAGGGATATGGAAACGACAACCCAGGTGCAAATGCTCATGTGCGGTAAAGTAATAAAAAGATTTAGGTAGCCGCCTTAACTATTCCTAAATAAGATAATATGCACAGTATTTTCTCGTAAATAGAAAATAAATTATTGCATTTTACCAATTATTATGTTAAAATGACAATGTAACAAAGAGCTATGTATTTTTAAGGAAAGGGAGGAACTTATGAATTTAAGAAAATCTATTTTAGCACTTTCAGTAGTAGCTGGAATTGTAGCTGCTCCAATGACTGTATTTGCCGCTCATACTCATAGTTGGGGTTCTCCCCAGTACTATGGATATGAAGATGAAATGCCTGGTATATATGATGACTAGGATAAATGTGCGACACGTCATGTATATAATTACAAACAATGTTTAATTTGTGGAGAAGTAAGCATTTATGAAGTTGAGACGATTGAAATGTCTCACAAATGGGTGAATGGTGCATGTGTATATTGCAACAAAGGTTACGCGAAAGAGATAAATTAACATAGTATCATTACCGGCAAGTTTATGATCAAAAAATAGAAAGCATTGAGAATATTTCAAAATTTCTTGAAAGTACTCTCAGTGCTTTCTTTGATAATATGAAAGGAGAAATAAATGCAAAAAAAACAACTTTCTGTATTAGTACTAATTATTTTATGCTTTTTATTAGGATGTAACAGAGAAACACCAAAAGATGAATCTCAACAAAATTATGAAGATGAATCTAATATTTCTAAAACAAATGGAGAAGAACTTGTAAATATAAACAGTGAATTGTTAGGTTCGACTCCTTTTGATATCCAAATCGATAAAACAGCATTGCAGACTAGAAAAGAAACAGAAACAGAAGTTACAATAAAGACAAATTTAACAGACTGGGGTTATACTGTTTCTTCTGAAAAAGGGAAAATATCTGATATAAATAAAAATTCATTCATATATATAGCACCTAAAGATGAGAGGGATGATACTATAAAAATACAATTATCGGACTATGAAAATGGCATATCATATGAATATACAATTCCACTTATTTTTGCGGGAAACAATGAACATTCTTTAGATAAATTCAAGGAAAATCTTTCAAGATTACCTAATAGTTAGTAAAGAGTCGATAGACTAAAGTACCACCATCCTCTTTTATTTCAACTGAATATCCATCCCGCCGCACCGCAGCGGCACATGAAGCAGTAAATCCGAAAAAGATTTGCTGCTTTTTTTGCGTCCATTTTTGGCAAATTTCCAAAAGTTCCGTATTAGACAGTGAAACCAAAAAAGGCTGCCATTTTTTTCAGACAGCGGGCAAAACGCAGCTTCCGAAACGCCTTATTGTCGGGAAAGACCGAGCCGCCGGAAAAGTTCTTGCCGGAAAGTCCGTCCATTCTGCTCTTTTGTGGTTTGTAGGGAGTAAGGGAAAAACGCCAGCCCGCAGCCTTTTATAAAAAAAGCTGGTTATAGATTTTCTGAAAAAGTGGCAGTAGCAAGTGAACGGCAGGCCGGCAGTTTCTTAGAGCAAGATTCTACCGAGGTGCCAAAATTCGCTTATCGCTCATTTTGCCCCTGCGGGAATCTTGTTGGGGAGTGCCTTCCCCAAACCCTGCTTATGCGGCTTGCGCCGCTGAAAAACCCCTCAAAATATTTTTCGGATTTTTCAAAAACAGTTCCGCTTCACACCCTGTTTTTCTCCTATTAGTGAGAGGACACCACGCACAGAAAGGAGGTCAACCACCTATGAAACGATACAACACGCCGCACCGCAGCCGGGTAGTCAAAACACGCATGACCGAGGAAGAATACGCCGAGTTTGCCCAGCGGCTTTCTGCTTACCACATGAGCCAAGCCGAGTTTATCCGGCAAGCCATAACCGGGGCAGCCATACGCCCCATCATAACCGTTTCCCCCATCAATGACGAGCTGCTTGCCGCTGTCGGGAAGCTGACCGCCGAATACGGGAGGATCGGCGGCAACTTAAACCAGATAGCCCGGACGCTGAACGAGTGGCACAGTCCCTATCCGCAGCTTGCCGGGGAGGTACGGGCGGCGGTTTCCGACCTTGCTGCCCTAAAGTTTGAAGTCTTGCAGAAAGTGGGTGACGCTGTTGGCAACATTCAAACATATCAGCTCTAAAAACGCCGACTATGGCGCAGCGGAAGCCTATCTCACATTTGAGCATGACGAGTTTACCATGAAAGCCACCCTTGATGAAAACGGGCGGCTGATACCGAGGGAGGATTACCGCATTTCTTCCCTCAACTGCGGGGGCGAGGATTTCGCTGTTGCCTGTATGCGAGCCAATCTCCGCTATGAGAAAAACCAAAAACGGGAAGATGTGAAAAGCCACCACTATATCATCAGCTTTGACCCACGGGACGGGACAGACAACGGCTTGACCGTAGACCGGGCGCAGGAGCTGGGCGAGCAGTTCTGCAAGGAGCATTTCCCCGGACACCAAGCCCTAATCTGCACCCACCCGGACGGGCATAACCACAGCGGGAATATCCATGTGCATATCGTCATCAACTCCCTGCGGATTTACGAAGTCCCGCTTCTGCCCTACATGGACAGACCAGCCGACACGCTGGAGGGCTGCAAGCACCGCTGCACCAACGCCGCTATGGAATATTTCAAGAGCGAAGTCATGGAAATGTGCCACCGGGAGGGGCTTTACCAAATCGACCTCTTGAACGGCAGCAAGGAACGGATAACCGAACGGGAATACTGGGCGGCAAAGAAAGGGCAGCTTGCCCTTGACAAAGAGAACGCCGCCAGAGAAGCCGCCGGACAGCCGACCAAGCCCACCAAGTTTGAAACGGACAAGGCGAAGCTGCGCCGGACGATACGGCAGGCACTTTCCCAAGCTGGCAGCTTTGACGAGTTTTCTTCCCTTTTGCTGCGGGAGGGTGTGACCGTCAAGGAGAGCCGGGGGCGGCTTTCCTACCTCACGCCGGACAGGACAAAGCCTATCACAGCCCGAAAGCTGGGGGACGATTTTGACAAGGCTGCTGTCCTTGCCCTGCTCACGCAGAACGCCCACAGAGCTGCCGAACAGACCAAAGCCATACCCGAATACCCTGCCGCAGTTAAAAAGCCGTTACAAGGGGAAAAAGCTGCAAAAACCACCCCGGCAGACAACACCTTGCAGCGCATGGTTGACCGGGAAGCCAAGCGAGCCGAGGGCAAGGGCGTGGGCTATGACCGCTGGGCGGCAAAGCACAACCTAAAGCAAATGGCAGCTACCGTTACCGCCTATCAGCAGTACGGCTTTTCCTCCCCGGAGGAACTGGACGAAGCCTGTTCTGCCGCCTATGCCGCCATGCAGGAAAGCCTTGCGTGGTTGAAGCAGGTGGAAAAGACGCTGAACGGGAAAAAGGAGCTGCAACGGCAGGTGCTTGCCTATTCCAAGACCCGCCCTGTCCGGGACGGGCTGAAACAGCAGAAAAACGCCAAAGCAAAAGCAGCCTACCGTCAGAAGCATGAAAGTGACTTTATCATAGCAGACGCAGCCGCCCGCTATTTCAGGGAGAACGGCATTTCCAAGCTGCCGAGCTATAAATCCCTGCAAGCAGAGATTGAAAGCCTTATCAAAGAGAAAAACAGCGGCTACAACGATTACCGGGCAAAACGGGAGGAGTACCGCCGCTTGCAGACTGTCAAGGGCAATATCGACCAGATTTTACGCCGGAGCGAGCCGCAGCGCAGAAAGGAGCAGAGCCATGAACGGTAATATCCCCCGCATGGACTACCGCCAGTACCGGGCAGCCCGCCGCCTTGTGCATGAGTGCTGCAACTATGACAGCGGGAACTGCCTGCTGTTGGAGGACGGCGAGCCTTGCGTGTGTGTACAGAGTATCAGCTATTCGCTGCTCTGCCGCTGGTTTACCGCCGCTGTCCTGCCCCTTGATGAAGCACTGGAAGCCGCCCTCTTGCGCCGGGGAAGCCGGAAACGCTGCGCTGTCTGCGGGGCGTTCTTCTTCCCAAAATCCAACCGGGGGAAATACTGCCCGGACTGCGCCGGACGCATGAAGCGGATAAACGCCGCCAAACGGAAGCGGAAACAAAGGGAGAAATGTCACGCTTTAGGGCATTTCAAACCCGCATAAATCAAGGCTTTTTTGGAGGGTGTCAAAGGGTGCGTGATACATTTATCCTTTTCCCTTAAAAACGCCCCCTAAAAGCGTAACAGAACCCACAGACAGACACCACAAGGAGGTGAACCCTATCGCTGATTATATGACCGCAGGAACGGAGCTGCCCGCTTACCTGCCTTACCCCCGTTTCCTGCTGGAAACAGACCTATCCCACACCGCAAGAGAGTTATATGCGCTGCTGTTAGACCGTTCCACCCTTTCGCAGAAGAACGGCTGGCAGGACAGCGAGGGACGGACATACATTGTCTACCCCATAGCAGAGATAGCGGAAATGCTGGATAAAGGCTGCACCACCATAAAGGGCGCACTGAACGAACTGGACGCTGCCGGGCTGCTGGAACGCAGACGGACGGGCTTTTCTGCCGCCAACCGTCTGTATGTGAAAGTGCCGCCTATCCCAGTGGTACAGTTTTCCGACCAACTGACGGACGGAAAACCGCCCCTCATAAGGGCGGGAAACCGACCAACTGACAGCCGGAAAACTGACCTTATGACGGTCGGAAAACCGTCCCCTAACCAAACTAATATAAACAACCTAATAGAGAGCCAAACAAAAGGAGCGAGTGAGGGGCAGCCCCCCGCCGCTTATGGCAGATATAAAAATGTATTTCTTTCTGACACAGAACTTTTGGAGCTGGAACAGGACTTCCCCGGCAAGTGGGAGTATTACCTTGACCGCCTTTCCTGCCACATCGCTTCCACCGGGAAGCAGTACCAGAGCCATGCAGCCACCATTTACAAGTGGGCGCAGGAGGACGCTGCCAAAGAGAAGCCAAAGAAAGGCATACCGGACTATTCATTCAAGGAGGGAGAAAGCCTATGACCGATACAATCCACAACACCATACTGCCTATGACCGACACCACAGCCGAGCCGGAGGATTACACCGGGGAGGACGGGCTTTTATACTGCGGCAAATGCCGGAAACCCAAAGAAGCCTATTTCCCGGAGGGCAAGACCTTTTTCGGGCGTGACCGCCACCCGTCAGAGTGCGACTGCCAGCGGGCAGCCCGTAAGGAACGGGAAGCCGCCGAGAAGCGGCGCAGCCACCTTGAAACGGTGGAACGGCTGAAACGGCAGGGCTTTACAGACAAGACCATGCAGGACTGGACATTTGCCAACGATAACGGCAGCTGCCCGCAGATGAAGAACGCCGCCGGATATGTGGCACGCTGGGAACAGATAAAGGACGGGAACTACGGGCTGCTCTTGTGGGGCAGGGTAGGCACTGGGAAAAGCTATTTTGCCGGGTGTATTGCAAACGCCCTCATGGAGCAGGAAGTCCCGGTGTGCATGACAAACTTTGCAGCAATATTAAACGACCTTGCCGCCAGCTTTGCGGGCAGGAACGAATATATTTCCCGCCTTTGCAGCTTCCCCCTGCTCATCATTGACGATTTTGGAATGGAGCGTGGCACAGAATACGGTCTGGAACAGGTCTACAATGTGATTGACAGCCGCTACCGGAGCAGGAAGCCGCTGATTGTGACGACCAACCTCACGCTGGAGGAATTGCAGCACCCGGAGGACACCGCCCACGCCCGGATTTATGACCGCCTGCTTGAAATGTGTTCCCCTCTCTGCTTTACCGGGGAGAATTTGAGGAAAGCCGCCGCACAGGGAAAAATGGAACAGCTGAAACGGCTGCTTGCCGGAAAGGAGATTTGCCTATGACCGACACCCAGAGAAACAAACGCCCTGCCCGCCGCCCGGACTGCGTGACCGAAACGAGGATAGGCAACACAATCCTTGTGGTGTCTGGCTTTTTCAAGGAGGGGGCGACCGACACCGCCGCTGACAAGATGATGAAAGTGCTGGAAGCAGAAGCCGCCGCCGGATATTTGACCTGTGATAAGCCTGATTGAAAAACCGTCATTTTTACCGACCGTAAAGAAGCAGATTTGACGCTTTTGCCGCTATACAGACAGCCGCCCCATGTGGTACAATCAAGGTACGGAATAGTGGGGCTGGCTGTCGGAAACGGAGGAATTTATGTTAAGACAGACCACCCAGCAACTCATTACCGCCCTTTACCCAAGACTGTCCCATGAGGACGAGCTGCAAGGCGAGAGCAATTCCATTTCCAACCAAAAGAGGATTTTGGAAACCTATGCCAAACAGAATGGATTTTCTAATCTGCGCTGGTACACCGACGACGGTTATTCCGGTGCGAACTTTCAAAGACCCGGATTTCAAGCCATGCTTGCAGACATTGAAGCAGGGAAAGTCGGGACAGTTATCGTCAAGGATATGTCGAGGTTAGGGCGAAACTACTTACAGGTGGGAATGTACACAGAAATGATTTTCCCACAGAAAGGTGTCCGCTTCATCGCTATCAATGACGGAGTGGACAGCGCACAGGGGGAAAATGATTTTGCCCCGCTGCGGAACATTTTTAACGAATGGCTGGTGAGAGATACGAGCAAGAAAATCAAGGCAGTAAAACGCTCTAAGGGCATGAGCGGAAAGCCCATCACAAGCAAGCCCGTCTATGGCTACCTCATGGACGAGGACGAAAACTTTATCATTGACGAGGAAGCCGCCCCGGTGGTACGGCAGATTTACAGCCTTTGCCTTGCCGGGAACGGTCCGACCAAGATAGCCCGTATGCTGACCGAGCAGCAAATCCCCACGCCGGGGACGCTGGAATACCGCAGGACGGGCAGCACCCGCCGCTACCACCCCGGCTATGAGTGCAAGTGGGCGACCAATACCGTGGTTCATCTGCTGGAAAACCGGGAATATACGGGCTGTCTGGTAAACTTTAAGACCGAGAAGCCGTCCTACAAGCTGAAACACAGCATAGAAAATCCCCCGGAAAAGCAGGCGGTTTTTGAGAACCACCATGAGCCTATCATTGACCGGGAAACGTGGGAACGGGTGCAGGAGTTACGCAAGCAGCGCAAACGCCCCAACCGTTATGACGAAGTGGGCTTGTTCTCCGGCATACTCTTTTGTGCCGACTGCGGCAGCGTCATGTACCAGCAGCGATACCAGACGGACAAGCGCAAGCAGGACTGTTATATCTGCGGAAGCTACAAGAAACGCACCGCCGACTGCACAGCGCACTTTATCCGCACTGACCTCTTGACCGCTGGCGTACTCTCCAATCTGCGGAAAGTTACCAGCTATGCGGCAAAGCATGAAGCCCGGTTTATGAAGCTTTTAATCGAGCAGAATGAGGACGGGGACAGACGCAGGAACGCCGCCAAGAAAAAGGAGCTGGAAGCCGCCGAGAAACGCATAGCCGAGTTATCTGCTATCTTCAAGCGGCTGTATGAGGACAGCGTAACCGGGCGCATATCGGACGAGCGTTTCACAGAGCTGTCGGCAGACTATGAAGCCGAGCAGAAAGAACTGAAAGAACGTGCCGCCAGACTGCGGGAAGAACTTTCCAAAGCGCAGGAAGCCACCGCAAACGCTGAAAAGTTTATGAATGTGGTACGCAGGCACACTACCATTGAAGAACTTACCCCTACTCTGCTGCGGGAGTTTGTGGAGAAAATCGTTGTCCATGAAAGCGTTGCCCTTGACGGGAAACGCCGGGGCAAGTTACGCAGACAGGAAATCGAAATCTATTATTCTTTTGTCGGCAAGGTAGAACTGCCCGACACCTAACCGCCCGACCTATCCGACATACCTCATGTGCCGGATAGGAACGGCAAAATTTTTTACACTTCTATTACTTCTTTATCACACATAAGCAAAATCACAGGGCATTAAGCAGCTTATGGCGGGCGGCGGCGTTGCCTTATTGGCACTATCCTTGTACCGCTTCTTTCCGGTCTGTTCGGATAAGTTTACGGAGGGTAGCCTATGGAGAGCATACTTGACGCGATTAACGAATGGATAAAGGAAATCCTTATCGGCGCGATAAACGGTAATCTGTCAACGATGTTCGGGGACGTAAACGAAAAAGTAGGCACCATTGCAGCGGAGGTAGGCAAGACCCCGCAGGGGTGGAACGCGAACATTTTCAACATGATACAAAATCTGTCCGAAAATGTGATTGTACCCATTGCGGGGCTTGTCATTACCTATGTCCTCTGTTATGAGCTTATCAGCATGGTAACGGAAAAAAACAATATGCACGACGTTGACACATTCATGTTCTTTAAGTGGTTTTTCAAAGCCTTTGTTGCCGTTTTCTTGGTAACACATACCTTTGATATTACTATGGCGGTGTTTGATATGGCGCAGCATATTGTGTCCGGCGCGGCGGGGGTAATCGGCGGCGATACGAATATCGACGTAACCGAAGCCCTTGCCGCCATGCAGGAGGGACTAAAAGATATGGAAATCCCCGAACTACTGTTACTTGTCATGGAAACGAGCCTTGTAAGCCTTTGTATGAAAATCATGTCCGTACTGATAACCGTTATCCTCTACGGCAGAATGATTGAGATATACGCCTACTGTTCCGTTTCCCCTATCCCTTTTGCCACCATGACAAACCGGGAATGGGGACAGATTGGGAACAACTACCTAAAGGGGCTGTTTGCACTTGGTTTTCAAGGCTTCCTCATTATGATATGCGTCGGCATTTATGCGGTTTTGGTAGGCGAAATGGTCTTAGCGGACAACCTGCACAGCGCGATTTTTTCCCTTGCAGCCTATACCGTTATCCTCTGTTTCTCCCTGTTCAAATCCGGCGCACTGGCAAAATCCATATTCAACGCCCACTAAGGGCAGAAAGGAGGTTTTTTCTTGGCGTATGTACCTGTACCCAAAGACCTTTCCAAAGTCAAAACAAAAGTCGCTTTCAATCTGACAAAGCGGCAAATCCTTTGTTTTTCAGTGGCACTTCTTATGGGACTGCCGCTTTTCTTTTTGCTCAAAGACAGCGCAGGGACGAGCCTTGCGGCAATGGTAATGATTGTCGTCATGCTTCCCTGCTTCTTGGTTGCCATGTATGAAAAGCATGGGCAGCCCCTTGAAGTGGTAATAAAGAACATCGTTCAGACAAAATTTACCCGCCCCAAAGTGCGACCGTATCAGACAGAAAACCTATATGCACTCTTGGAGAAACAGCGGGCATTAGAAAAGGAGGTATCAGCGATTGTCAAAAGGACAGACAAAAAAGACGCGGGAAGCCGCAGGAAACAGGCGTAAGCTGACCCGCGCGGAAAAGAAACAGATAGCGGCGGTTATCCGGCAGGCAAAGGGGGACGGCAAAGCCCACACCGCACAGCAGACCATTCCCTACCTTGCCATGTACCCGGACGGTATCTGCAAAGTGGCGCAGCGGAAGTATTCAAAGAGCATTGCTTTTGAGGACATTAACTATCAGCTTGCGCAGGCAGACGATAAGACCGCCATTTTTGAAAACTGGTGCGATTTCCTCAATTACTTTGACGCAAGCGTGAACGTGCAGCTTTCTTTCATCAATCAAGGCTCACAGCAGGAACAGGCAGCGCGGGCAATCCATATCCCGCCGCAAAATGACGATTTTAACTCTATTCGCACCGAGTATTCCGATATGCTGAAAATGCAGCTTGCCAAAGGGAACAACGGGCTTGTAAAGCACAAGTACATCACGTTTTCCATTGAAGCGGACAATCCGGCGGCGGCAAGGGCGCGACTTTCCCGTATCGAAACGGACGTACTCAACAATTTCAAGGTGCTTGGCGTATCGGCGCACCCCTTATCCGGCTATGAACGCTTAAAGGTGCTGCATGGGGTATTCCACCCGGCAGGCGAGCCGTTCTCATTCTCCTATGACTGGCTGACCCCGACAGGGCTTACCACAAAGGACTTTATCGCCCCGTCCTCTTTCAAGTTTGGGGAGGGACGCTACTTTGCTATGGGGAAAAAGACGGGGGCGGTGTCGTTCCTTGAAATCCTTGCCCCGGAGCTGAACGACCGTATCTTAGCGGATATGTTGGACTTGGAAACAGGGGTTATTGTCAATCTCCACATTAAAAGTATCGACCAGTCGGAAGCAATCAAGACCATTAAGCGCAAAATCACAGACCTTGACAAGATGAAGATTGAGGAACAGAAAAAAGCGGTTAGAAGCGGCTATGACATGGATATAATCCCGTCTGACCTTGCTACTTTTGGGAATGAAGCAAAGAACTTGTTGCAGGATTTACAGAGCCGAAACGAGCGAATGTTTCTCCTTACGTTCCTTGTGGTAAACATGGCAGACACGAAACGGAAACTGGAAAATGACATTTTCGCGGCGGCGGGCATTGCACAGAAATACAACTGCGCCTTGACCCGTCTTGACTATCAGCAGGAAGCGGGGCTAATGTCCTCTATCCCTCTTGGGGAAAACCTTATCCCTATTCAGAGAGGGTTGACGACGAGCAGCACCGCTATTTTTATCCCGTTCATCACGCAGGAGCTATTTCAGACCGGGGCTGCCCTGTATTATGGCTTAAATGCCCTGTCAAACAACATGATACTCTGCGACCGTAAACAGCTTAAAAACCCGAATGGGCTTATCTTGGGAACACCGGGCAGTGGAAAATCCTTTGCAGCAAAGCGGGAAATCACAAATGCCTTTCTCATTACTGACGACGATATTTTTATCTGCGACCCGGAAGCGGAATATTATGCCCTTGTAAAGCGGCTTGGCGGGCAAGTGATACGCCTATCCCCAACTGGGAAAGGCATGGACGGTACGCCCCAGTATGTAAACCCTATGGATATAAACCTTAATTACAGCGAGGACGACAACCCCCTTGCGCTGAAAAGTGATTTTATCCTTTCCCTTTGTGAGCTTGTCATTGGCGGCAAGGAGGGCTTGCAGCCCGTTGATAAGACCGTCATTGACAGGGCTGTAAGAAATGTGTACCGCCCGTTCCTTGCAGACCCCGACCCGGCAAAAATGCCTATTTTGGGCGACCTTTACGACGAGCTGCTAAAACAGCCGGAGCCGGAAGCTGCCCGCATTGCGGCAGCATTGGAGTTGTATGTTTCCGGCAGCCTTAATGTATTCAACCACAGAACGAATGTGGAGCTTTCTAACCGCCTTGTCTGCTTCGATATTAAGCAGCTTGGAAAACAGCTCAAAAAATTAGGTATGCTCATTGTGCAAGACCAGATATGGAACCGCGTTACCATTAACCGGGCAGAGAAAAAATCTACCCGCTACTATATGGACGAATTTCATCTGCTCTTAAAAGAGGAACAGACCGCCGCGTACAGCGTGGAGATTTGGAAGCGTTTCCGTAAATGGGGCGGCATACCCACAGCAATCACGCAGAACATCAAAGACCTTTTGGCAAGCCGCGAGGTGGAAAATATCTTTGAAAACTCTGATTTTGTCCTTATGCTCAATCAGGCACAGGGCGACCGGGCTATCCTTGCAAAGCAGTTAAATATCAGCCCACAGCAGATGAAGTATGTAACCCACACCGAAGCAGGCGAGGGACTTATCTTTTATGGGAATGTGGTGCTTCCCTTTGTAGACCATTTCCCGAAAGATACCGAGCTTTACCGCATTATGACGACGAAGCCGGAGGAAGTGAGCAGCCTATGAAACAGTTAAAACCACGCGATAAAATCACGCAGAAAATGACCCGCGACGGTGCGGTGGAAATCAATGAAACACAGCAGACTGCCGAGCGTATCAGCAGCCGGGAAGCAGACAGCGACTTTTCACAGCCGGACACCGCTACCGCAGAGCGTGTCATGGAACACCTTGACGCAGCCCATACCCGAAAGGCAAGCAAAAAGGCAGTCAAGAAAGCACAGGAAGCGGCTGTTTTGCGTACTTCCACTTCACGCTTGCAGTTTACCGACGAGGAACGGGAAACGCCAAAACTGCAACCCTACATCAAAAAATCGGAAAAAGCAGCCGACAAACTGGACGCAGCAAAGGCAGCTCTCCCGAAGCAGAAGAAACTTGTAAAAGAGCGCACCTTTGAGGAAACCACCGGAAAGGCAAAGACCCGTTTACGCTTTGAAGAACAGGAAAAGCCGATACCCGGCGGCAAAGCCCACAGTAACCCGTTATCCCACCCCGCGCAGGAAGCGGGTATTTTTGTTCACAACAAAATCCATAGCGTCGAGAAAGATAATTCCGGTGTGGAGGGCGCGCACAAATCGGAGGAACTTGCCGAGCGCGGCGCAAGGTACGGGACAAGAAAATTAAAACAGGGCTACCGCAGCCATAAGCTGAAACCCTACCGGGAAGCGGCAAAGGCAGAACAGGCAGCGTTTAAGGCAAACGTCAATTTTCAGTATCACAAAGCCTTGCAGGAGAACCCGCAGCTTACAAGCAATCCCTTTTCCCGGTTCATGCAGAAACAGAAAATCAAACGCCAGTATGCAAAAACCGTAAAGAAAAGCGGCGCAGCCACCGCCAAAGCTGCCGCCGGAGCGTCCCAAACAGCAGCAAAGAAAGCGGCTGCCTTTGCAGGACGACACCCGGCAGGCGTGATAATCGCTATCGCCGAGCTGCTTCTGTTCATCATGGTATCCGTAGGGCTTTCCTCTTGTGGGGCAATGTTTTCCGGCAGCATGAACAGCGTGTTAGGGACTTCCTACACGTCCGAGGACAGCGACCTTGTGGCAACGGAACAGAGCTATGCTGCAATGGAAAATGAGCTGCAACAGGAAATTGACAATATCGAAAGCACCCACAGCGGCTATGATGAATACCGCTATGACCTTGATACTATCGGGCATAACCCCCACGAATTAGCGTCGTACTTGACTGCCCTTTTGCAGAGTTACACCCCGCAGAGCGCACAGGCAGAGCTAAAACGGCTGTTCGGCTTACAGTACACCTTGACGCTGACGGAAGAAATCGAGATACGCACCACCACCGACGAGGAGGGCAACGAGGAAGAATACGAATACCGTATCTTAAATGTGAAACTGACAAACAAGCCGATTGCTTCCCTTGCGGAAGAACTGCTGAACCCACAGCAGTTTGAAATGTTCAAGGTGTACTTACAGACACAGGGCAACAAACCGTTGATTTTTGGCGGCGGCTCTCCCGACGGAAGCCCGTCCGAGGATTTAAGCGGCGTGGAGTTTGTAAACGGCACACGTCCCGGAAACCCGGAGCTTATGGAGCTTGCAAAACAGCAGGTCGGAAACGTGGGCGGCTACCCTTACTGGTCTTGGTACGGCTTTAACAGCCGCGTGGAATGGTGCGCCTGCTTTGTGTCATGGTGCTACAATCAAGCCGGAAAAAGCGAACCCCGCTTTGCGGGCTGCGAATGGCAGGGCGTTCCTTGGTTCCAGTCAAGGGGACAATGGGGCGCACGCGGCTATGAGAATATCGCACCGGGCGACGCTATCTTTTTCGACTGGGATTTAGACGGCGTTGCCGACCATGTGGGGCTTGTGCTTGGCAGGGACGGAAGCCGCGTCTATACCGTTGAGGGCAATTCCGGCGACGCCTGCAAGATTAAAAGCTATGACCTCAACTATCAATGTATCAAAGGCTACGGCTGATGAACTGGTAAGCAGCCCCGAAAAGAAAGGAGAATTTATTTTATGGCAAACAACAAAATCGACCGTATCAATAAGGAAATCGCAAAGACCCGCGAGAAAATCACAGAGTATCAGAACAAGTTAAAAGGACTGGAAGCGCAGAAAACCGAAGCGGAAAACCTTGAAATCGTGCAGCTTGTACGCGCTATGCGACTTACCCCGCAGGAATTAAATGCTATGCTGTCCGGCGGCGGTATTCCCGGCATGAACGCCGCACCCGCTACCGAAGCGGCAGACTACGAAGAACAGGAGGACAATGCAGATGAAAAATAAACTCAAACAGACCATGACTGCCCTTTGTGCCGCCCTTATCCTTATGGGCGGTTTTTCTGTCCCTGCCTATGCACAGGGAACAGCCGCAGAGCCACCCACAGAGGACGCGACCAACGACAGCAATGTAGTGGTGGAAGAACCGGAAACGCCGCCCCTTACCCCAAAGGGCAACGCAACACTGGTGGACGATTTCGGCGGCAATAAGCAGCTTATCACTGTTACCACCAAAGGCGGCAACTACTTTTATATCCTCATTGACCGGGCAGCCGAGGGGGAACAGACCGTACATTTCCTTAATCAAGTGGACGAAGCCGACCTTATGGCACTGACCGAAACCGGGGAAGCCACGAAAAAGCCGGAAGTCTGCAACTGTACGGAAAAATGCGAAGTCGGAAAGGTAAATACGTCCTGCCCGGTATGTGCAACTACTCTGACAGGCTGCACAGGCAAGGAACCCACGCCAACACCCACCGAGCAGCCGGAAGAACCCAAAGAAAAAGACGGCAATCCCGGCGCGGTGCTTGCCTTAGTCCTCTTTGTGCTGCTTGGTGGCGGCGCGGCGTTCTACTACTTTAAGTTTGTAAAACCGAAGCATAACGTGAAAGGAAGCACCGACCTTGAAGATTTTGACTTTGAGGATTACGACGAGGACGAGCCGGAAGCAGATACCGGGGAAGTTTCCAAAGAGGAAGAAACGGAGGACGAGGAAGTATGACCCTGTTTACCGACAATCCCTTTGAAAAGATGATGATACAGAAGCCGGACTATGGCAAACGGGAAAAATCCCCGCCGGAGCTTTCTTCCCCACGCTGCGCGGGCTGCCCTTACAAGGGGCAGTCCCCTTGTGTGGGGTACTGTATGAGAAAACTGGAAAACAAACGACAGACCGAACGATAAAAGGAGGAATTATCATTGATTTTAGTTATCGCAGAAAAGCCCAGTGTGGCACAGACAATCGCTGCCGTACTTGGGGCAAAGGAAAAGAAAGACGGATTTCTCACAGGAAGCGGCTATATCGTTTCTTGGTGCGTGGGACATTTGGTAGGGCTTTCCGAAGCTGCCGCCTACGGGGAGCAGTATAAAAAGTGGAGCTATGACAGCTTACCGATTTTGCCGCAGGAATGGAAGTACACCGTTGCTTCTGACAAGGAAAAGCAATTCAAGACCTTAAAGGAACTTATGCACCGGGCAGACGTTTCCGAAGTCGTCAATGCCTGCGACGCGGGGCGCGAGGGAGAACTCATTTTCCGTTTTGTCTACGAAGTTGCCGGGTGCAGGAAGCCCACGCGCCGCTTGTGGATTTCCTCAATGGAAGAAGCTGCTATCAAAGAGGGCTTTTCTCATCTGAAGAACGGCGAAGCATACGACGCGCTCTTTGCTTCCGCATTATGCAGGGCAAAGGCTGACTGGCTAATCGGTATCAACGCCACCCGTCTTTTTTCTGTCCTTTACAACCATACCTTGAATGTGGGACGCGTACAGACCCCGACCTTAAAAATGCTTGTTGACCGGGACGCGGCGATTACCACGTTCAAGAAAGAAAAATACTATCATGTGCGCCTGTCCTTATCCGGCGCGGAAGCTGCAAGCGAAAAACTGTCTGACCGTTCCGAAGCTGACAGGCTGAAAGCTGCTTGTGAAGCGTCAAAAGCAGTCTGTACTTCCCTTGTGAAAGAGAAAAAGACCGCAGCCCCGCCGAAGCTCTTTGACCTTACTTCTTTGCAGAGGGAAGCAAACCGCCTGTTCGGATATACCGCAAAGCAGACCCTTGACCTTGCACAAGCCCTGTATGAAAAGCGTTTGCTTACTTATCCGAGAACCGACAGCGCATTTCTGACCGACGACATGGGCGACACAGCGGCGGGCATTATCAAGCTGCTTTGTGGGAAATTTTCTTTTATGGCGGGCATGGACTTTGCGCCGGAGCTTGCAAAAGTGCTGAACAGTAAAAAGGTATCAGACCACCATGCCATTATCCCGACTATGGAGCTTGCAAAGACCGACCTTGCCGCGCTGCCGGAAAGCGAAAGGAATATCCTTACCCTTGCCGGGGCGCGTCTGCTCATGGCGACCGCCGCAGTACATACCTTTGAAGCGGTTACGGCTACATTTGAATGTGCCGGACAGTCCTTTACCGCAAAGGGAAAAACAGTGCTGTACGACGGTTGGAAAGAGATTGACCGCCGTTACCGGGCAGCCTTAAAGAACAAGCCCGAAACGGACGACGCAGACAGCGACACAGAAAAGACCCTGCCGCCATTTACCGAGGGACAGACCTTTGAAAATCCGGCGGCAACGGTAACGGAACATGACACAACACCGCCAAAACCTCACAACGAAGCGTCGCTGCTCTCTGCTATGGAGCACGCCGGAAGCGAGGACACCGACCCGGACGCAGAACGCAAAGGGCTTGGAACTCCCGCCACCCGCGCCGCCGTCATTGAAAAACTGGTAAAGGGCGGTTTTGTGGAGCGAAAAGGCAAGCAGCTACTTCCCACAAAGGACGGTATCAACCTTGTGTGCGTCCTGCCGGACACCTTGACAAGCCCGCAGCTTACCGCAGAATGGGAAAACAATCTGACACAGATTGCAAAAGGCAAGGCAGACCCCGCCGCATTTATGGAGGGTATTGAGAATATGGCGCGGGAACTGGTAAAGACGTACCCGTTTCTTTCTGATGATAAAGCGCAGATGTTCAAGCCGGAACGGGAAGCGTTGGGAAGCTGCCCCCGCTGCGGTTCTCCTGTCTATGAGGGCAAGAAGAATTACTATTGCAGCAATAAGGAATGTATCTTTACCATGTGGAAAAATGACCGTTTCTTTGAAGAACGAAAAGTAACCTTTACCCCGAAGATTGCCGCCGCGCTCTTACAATCCGGCAAGGTAAATGTGAAAAAGCTCTATTCCCCAAAGACGGGCAAGACCTACGACGGAACTATCGTATTGGCTGATACGGGCGGGAAATATGTCAACTACCGGGTGGAGCTTCCGAAGAAAAAATAACTGAATAGCAAGCATAGGAAAAGAGTACCCTTTTCCGTAAAATTCCTGCTTTCTCTACCGAGAACGGCGGGGATTTTTGCTTGTTGGGAAGTTTCCCAAACCCTCTGAAATCTTGAAAAAATATCTAAACTCTTTGGCAAAAACGCGGGCGCGGGGTACTGAATGATGAAACTGGAAAGCGCAGCGTCCGCGCTGCCTTTGGGAAAGGAGGTTACACATGGCAAATTTACGGGACACCGTAAAAGACTATCAAGAAGAATTAAGGGACGGTATCGCTTGGGTGGCGTTTTGGAAAACGGGACGTTCTTGGAACGCGGAATATTTCCACCTTGAAATGGGCGATATTCTCTACCCGGAGGACAGAAGCCGCATGGAAGAAATCAAACAGGCTGACCCTGCCGCCGTTGTGGTAAACGGCTATTATTCCGGCTATCTTGGCGAGGACAGGAACCTTGACGAACTGACCGCCGGGGTGCGCCGCCACTACGAAAACGGATATAGCAATATCGGGGAATTTATCGAAGCCCACGACGACAGGCTGCCGCCGGAGCTTATCGAGGAAGCAAGAGCCGCCGCCCACGCTGCGGGGCTGCCTTTTTCTGAAAAAGCCTACCGGGGCGGCGAAGAACCCGACCCCTATCTATTTGACGGGAGCATGAGCATGGAGGACTACGAGCTTATGCACCGCATGATTGAGAAAGAAAGGAGTGAGCGCATGGAAGAAACGATTTTAAGCGGGTATCTTTCTAATCTTGGAAAGTACACCGAGGGCAGACCTGCGGGCGAATGGGTATCATTCCCCACGACTGCTGAACATTTGAAAGAAGTCTTTGACCGTATCGGGATAGACGGCAAAAACTACGGGGAGCTGCACATCACAGAATATCAGTCCTCTATTCCGGGACTGGCAGGGAAATTGACCGAGCTTGAAAGCCTTGACGAACTGAACTATTTGGGCGAGCTTTTGAAAATGCAGTTTGACGACGACCGGGAAAAATTTGCTGCGGCTATCACATACGGCGACCATACAAGGGACTTGCAGGACATTATAAACCTTGCACAAAATCTTGACTGTTACTGGATTTATCCGTCCGTAAAAACCGAGGAAGATTACGGGCATTATCTGATTGAAGAACTGGACGAGTTGGAGCTGCCGGAAGAAGCAAAAAACTATTTTCTCTATGAGGAATACGGGCGGGACGCTGCTATCAATGACGGGGGCAGATTTACCGAGCAGGGATATATCTACAACAACCGCAACACCTTTACACAGTGGTATGACGGACGGGACGTGCCGGAGGAATATCGGGTAACACCGCAGCCGCCAGTACAGGAAAAGGAACAGGCAGACCTTGACGCTGCCGCAGCCATACCGACCACTGCCACAGAGCAGCCCCCGGTTCTCCCGATTATCCTATCTTCCGAAAAGCCCGCCAACAAAATGAAAGAGATTACCGACCGACTGGAACAGGGCATTTTGGGGATTTATGAAAGCGACCGTTACGCCGACTATCTGCGTACTATGTCTAAATTCCATGATTACAGCCTAAACAATACAATCCTTATCGCCATGCAGGGCGGCAACCTTGTAAAAGGCTATAAACAATGGGAAAAGGAATTTGACCGCCATGTAAAGCCGGGGGAAAAAGCTATCAAGATAATTGCGCCCGCGCCCTTTACCGTTAAGAAACAGGTGGAAAAAATCGACCCGGACACGCAAAAGCCTGTTTTCGATAAGAACGGGAAAGCCGTTACCGAGGAAAAGGAAATCCAAATCCCCGCCTTTCGTGTGGTATCTGTTTTTGACGTGTCGCAGACCGAGGGTAAGGAGTTGCCCGACCTTGGGATAAAGGAGCTTACGGGCGACGTGGAACAGTATCAGGATTTTTTCGCTGCCCTTGAAAAAACTTCCCCCTTTGCTATGGGATTTGAAGCACTAAGCGGCAGTATAAAAGGACGCTGCAATTATGAGGAAAAGTGTATTCTCATCAACGAGGGCATGGACGAATTGCAGAATATCAAGACCGCTATCCATGAAATTGCCCATGCGACACTCCATGACATAGACAAAGACGCGCCGGAACGTCCCGACCGCCGCACCCGCGAGGTACAGGCAGAAAGCGTCGCCTATGCCGTTTGCCAACACTACGGGCTTGATACGTCGGACTATTCCTTTGGATATATCGCCGGGTGGAGCAGCGGAAAAGAACTTGCAGAACTGAAAGGCTCTCTTGAAACAATCCGCAGCACCGCCGCAAGTCTGATTGATACCATAGACGGACATTTTGCAGAAATCCAAAAGGCACAGGATAAGGAACAGACCACCGAACAGGCACAGACCCCACAGGAAGCTACCATACAGCCCGAAGCAGAAGCAGCCGCGCCGGAGCTTCCCGAAGAAACAGCCCCGGTACAGGAAAAAGAAGCACAGACCGAGCCGGAAGCTGATACAGGCGCAAGCAGCGAAGCACCACAGCCGGAACAAGCTGCACCCGCCGCACCTTATTACACAATCAACGAAGCTGCCGCCAAACGTGCAAAGGACGCAAACAGTTTTTCCGATTATAAGCAAGGCAGCGCGACGGCTGAATACAGGCACTATGTAGATGAAGCCGTACAGCTTGCAGAAAGGCAGAAACAGCGGGTAGACCCGATGTACCATGAGAAAATCGACAGCCTGCTTGACACCTACGCCCGGAAACTGGCGGCGAACATGAACAAAGGCTATGAGATTGACGCGCGTGTTCCCTCTATCCTCATTGCGGGCGGCTCTAACTTCCCCACAAGGAAGAAAGAAAAGCAGAACGCAGCCCGCGACAGCAATTACCGGGAATGGCAGGACATACAAGGACTTCTTGATAAAATCCGCAGTACCGGCATGGGCGGTATCAGTGCAGACGACCCGCAGGCAGTACAGAAGTTAGAAAAGAAACTGGAAAGCCTTGAAAAATCACAGGAAACCATGAAAGCCGTAAACGCCTATTACCGTAAGCACAAGACCCTTGACGGCTGCCCGCATTTGTTGCCGGAACAGCTTGAAAAATTAAAAGCGGACATGGCGAGCAGTTGGCATTTGGGGGACAAGCCCTTTGCGACTTGGGCGTTATCCAACAACAGCGCGGAAATCCGGCGCGTGAAAGACCGTATCAAATCCCTTTCACAGCAAAAAGAAATCGGTTTTGTGGGTTGGGAATTCGACGGCGGCAAGGTGGAAGCAAACACCGAAGCGAACCGTCTGCAAATCTTCTTTGAGGATAAGCCGGACGAAGCTACGCGGGAAGCCTTAAAAAGCAACGGCTTCCGTTGGTCGCCAAAAGCCGGGGCATGGCAGCGGCAGCTTACCAGTAACGCCTATTATGCGGCTGATTATGTCAAGGCGATTGCACCTCTTACCGGGGAAAAGCCTACCGAGTTACAGCGGGCGCATATCCGGGCGCAAAAGGTAGCTGCACAGGAACAATTCGCACAAGGGCAGCCGGAGCAGGAAGCCCCACAGGATAAAGACACCTTTTCCATTTATCAGATAAAAGGCGGGGACGAAACAAGGGACTTGCGTTTTGAGCCTTACGACCGTCTGATTGCCGCCGGACACCGGGTAGACGCGAAAAACTATACACTTGTCTATTCCGCACCTCTTACGCCGGGGACTTCCCTTGAAGATATTTACACCCGCTTTAATATCGACCACCCGAAAGATTTTAAGGGACACAGCCTTTCCGTTTCCGACGTGGTGGTACTTCATCAGAACGGACAGGACACCGCCCACTATGTAGACAGCTTCGGTTATAAGGACGTGCCGGAGTTTTTGCAGCCGGAAAATTATCTGAAAGCTGCCGAACAGACCACCGAGCAGAATTACAACATGATTGACGGGCAGATAAACAACACCCCGACCGCTACGGAACTGGAAGAAAAAGCAAAAGCCGGAGGACAGATTTCCCTTGCAGAATACGCCGAAGCCCTCAAAGCAGAAAAGAAACAGGCAGAGCCGGAGAAAAAGTCCTCTATCCGGGCGCAGCTTAAAGCAGCGAAAGAACAGGCACCGAAGAAACAGGCAAGACAGAAAACACAGGATTTGGAAAGGAGCTGACCTATGAAGTTACAAAAATTTGAAAATGTGGACGTTATTGCTTCCCTTGAAGCCATAATGAAACAGAACACCGCTTTTTATCAGAGCGATTTTGACATAGACAAACAGATTTTGCGGAAAGCGGCGGTAAGCCTTATCCCGGAGGACAAACGGCTTTTGTGGTTTTCCCGCCCGTCCGGGACGTGCTGCTTCCGGGAACGGGACGTTTTTCTAAAGGACACAAGGCAGCATAATACATGGCGGTTTTACGGGGAACAGACCCGCGATACTATCCTTGCCTATGCGGTGGAACTGACAGGCACAGAGCAGGAAAAAATCAAGGGCAATCTTTATGAACTGGATTATTTGCAGCATTTCCGGGAAGTAATCGAAAAATCAATCCCTGCCGACAACTACACGCTGATTTATGAGCATGGGGAGCTGACAAAGCCTGCCGGACAATATTTTGACGGGGACACTGACCCGCAACTTGGAAAGTTTATACGTTTTGAAGCACAGCCAAACGACCCGGAAGCCTTAAAAAGCCTTTTGAGGGAACAGCAGAAAAAACGAACACCGCATACGCAGAGGGATTTTCAGTTACATATCGCCGCCCTGCATGATAGACAGATTGAAATAGAAGCCCGCCGGATTGTGGAAAATGTAAAAGGGCTTGGAGAACCGGACAGCCCCGAAAAGACCCATTGTGCGGTAGAACTTTCTCCCTACTTTGTTCCACTGGCAACGGATAAGGATATGGAACGGCTGCTTTCCATGCTCCCTTACAAAAGCCTTTCCTTATCTACGTTGGAGGGCAGGCATGGCGTTTATGCGCTGATAGATAAAAGCGAGAGGAAGAAAGAGATGAAACAGTCCCCTCCCTCTGTCCGGGCGCAGTTACAAACAGAAAAATCCCCAAAAGTCCCGAAAAAGACAGCAAAATCAAAACATCACGAATTGGAGGTATGAGCATGATTAGACTGACCGTTGAAGAAATGAACCTGTTGAGTATTTACCATGAGGGAAGCAAAGCACAGCTTATGGAAAATATGACGGCTGCGCTGCCGTTCATGGACGAGGATATGCGCCCCTTTGCAGAACGCACCTTACAGAAAATTTCCCCGCTAACAGAAAACGAGTATGCGGAGCTTGCCATTTTCGCCGCTGATGAAGTATGACCGGGGGTAAGCGGCTTACGCCGCCACAGAGCCGAAAAGTCAACAGCCTTGTAAAAAAGGAGTGCTGCAACTGCGAGCGCGGACACTGTATCTTACTGGACGACGGGGAGGAATGTGTCTGCCCGCAGCTCATTTCCTGTTCGCTTTTATGCAAGTGGTTTCAAATTGCCGTACTTCCTCTTGATAAGTTACTGTATGCAGAGCTTTTCAAGACAGAGGACAAAAAGCGTTGTACCGAGTGCGGCACGTTCTTTGTATCAAAATCGAACAGCGTCAAATACTGCCCGGACTGCCGGAAGCGGATTACCCGCAGACAGGCAGCCGAGCGCATGAGGAAACGGCGTGCGGCGGTTACGCGATAAGGGCAAAAAAAGCCTTGATTTACAGGGCATAAATGACGTGAAACTGGCATAGGCGATACAGAATACCTTTTCCCTTAAAATGGGGGTTCTACTGCGTAACATTTTAAAATCAGTACCTATATAAAAGAACAGGGTGCGGGAGGTCATTACTGGCTTCCTGCGCCCTGTTCTTTTTGTGTCTGACTGTCTTTATCCTGCATTTCCGGCTTCGGCTGTAATTCTTTTTCTATCCGGTTCCGGTAATGGGTTTTCCTGCGGTAAAAATATTTTGTTACTTCCTGTTCCGGCAGCCATATCCCCGCAGCTTCTATCCGTTCCATAACAGCGGCAACGATTTCCCGGTTGTTGTACTTATGCGGCTCCTGTCCCTTTTCTATCCAAAGACGGCGGTATTCCTCATAAAGCCATGTACTGATAGTTTCTTTCTGCCGTTGCTTCAAATGCCGGAACTGCTTATCTGTCCGCAGCAGCTTCCCGTCTACCTTTTTATGATTTTTTGTCCCGATTTCTTTTTTCCTCTCTTTCCATTTCTTCAAGGGGAAACTGGGGGAGGGCTTCTATCAGCTTCATTGTGATATACTGGCGCATATCCTCATCAATTTCCAGTTTGAATGTTCCGTCCGGCTGACGTTTCTTTACAGTTGCCTGCCTGTCGATTTCGTCCTTGTAGCACATAAGCACCTTTTCCACCGCCCATGTTTCTCCGGTAACGGCGGCGCTTATGGTTTCATAATCGGGTATCGTTTGGTCTGCCATGTTTTCACGCTCCTGTCTATATTGGAATACCTTTATCCTACCACGCTTTTATAGATATTTCTACTGTAAGCGTTCGGTTTCCCTGCCCCGTTCCGGTTCTTTTTCCAGTCTTAAAATACTGTCTATGTTCTGTTTGATAACGTCGTATTCCTTGACCTGTTTTTTCAGCTTGCCATAATCAGTGTAAAGGGCTTCTTTCTGCGCTTGGAGCTTCCCGTATTCTTCCTGCATGGCGGCAAGATTGGGGAGCTTGGTAACGCCCGCCGCTTTCAATGCCTTTGCCGCCGCTTCATGGAGTATCAGACTGCTTTCCTGCTTTGCCCGGTATGTGTCCTTATCCTTTGCCCTGCGGTATGCTTCATAGACGGTTTTTGTTTTTTGGTAGGTGGTAACGTGCTTCATCAGCACCGCCATGTCTGCAAGACGTTTCTCCACGCTCTTTAATGCGTCTGCTGTCTTTTCATTTTCCGCATTTATTTCTTCAATCCGGCTGACTAAATCCGCGTACTGCTCAATCTTGTGTTCTGTCAAGAAATTCATAGTTTTTGCAGCCAGTTTCAGATTATGGATTTTCGCCCACTGTTCATAGCCCCGGCTCTCTTGTGCTTGATACTACTTTCAATGTCGATAAGCAGCGATACGCCGCGCTGCTCTTTGGGAGCTTTCGCTGCCTTTGTGCGCTTGCCTGCAATCCGTTCTTTGATTGCTTCCTCTGTATAATCTGCACCGAGGGTTTTTAAGCGGGTAAAGCGTTCCTGTCCGGGAGCGCGGCAGGAGATATATTTTCCCGGCTTTATCTCATAGCCCGCCGCCTGTAACCGCTGCAATAATTCTTCAAAACTTGCTACTTGGGGGATAAGTGTATCAACGGCAATTTTTAGCTTGCCTTTCCAACTTGTTCCCGTCTTTTCCGCTTGATATTCTGCATAGCTTTTTCCCTTACTGCCTTTACCCGGAATGACAACGGACAGCCCGTTTTCCCTGCACAGCTTATCACTTATGTTCCGTATGCCGTAGTAACTGCGCTTATTGGAATTGTACTTATGGTAGTCAACAAAGTTGACCGCACAAAAAATGATATGGTTATGGATATGCCCTTTGTCTATGTGGGTAGTCAAGACGTATTCATGCTGTCCCTTTGTTACCGCGTCGGCAAGCTGTTTTCCGATTGTGTGGGCTTTCTCACAGTCCACCTCTCCCGGTTCAAACGATTGTATCAGATGAAAGGCTAAGTTGTTCCCTTTCTGCCGAGCCTGCGACAAAGTATATTCAAACTCAATATCTGCCGTTTCATAGCTGCACCCAAAGGAGGACACAAGCGTTTTCCCGTCTGTCTTATCCGGGTTTTGGATATAATCAAGGGCTTTGCTCAACGTGCTTTTAATAGGCTTAATCTTTGTAACCGCCATATCTCCGCAAGCACCCCCTTTATTTCCTCTATGTCCTCTTGGTAGACGCTGCCTGTCGCATTGACACGCTTTGCAATCTGATTGACGTTGACCCCGATTTTCTGTATCTCCGCTGTCATGGCTTTTATGTCGCTATGGTCTGTCTGAATGATATACCCGTCAATGGCAATCTTGCGAAGATACGCCGCCATATTTTGGGTAGGGACGAGCTTCATTTTCTGTTCAATCAATGCCCGTTCTTCCTCTGTTACATAGAATTTGATTTGTACTTTTCTTTTGCGTCCGTTCATGCAATCGTTCCTTTCCATTCCGAGGGTTTGGGACACTTCCCAACAAGCAATTTTTAACCGACGCACCGCAGGGCGGGAGGGCGAAAATACGGAAAAGGGTACTCTTTTCCTATGCTTGCTAAGAAAGTTTTTTATCTTTTATGTCCTTATTTCCCTCTACGGAGAAAAAACCATTTTGCCGAACTTATGCAAAAGAAAAACGCTGCAATCTCAAAAAAGATTACAACGCTTCCGAAAATCCATATTCAATTTTGCCGGACGTTTCTATTTGTCCTCTTTTTCGACTTCTGAAATTTCCTTTGCGGTTGCTGTTACAATCCGTATGCCGTTATCGCTCATATCATCAAGCAGAGCGTCGAGCTGCCGCCGCTTTGTATCTTTTCCGACGGGCGTATCTAAAAGAAACTGGTCTACGGATATATTGTAACGGAGCATAAGCTCAAAAAAGATTTGCAGACTGGGGTGCTGTCCTTTATTCTCAATATTCGCAAGGTAGCGAGGGGAAATATACATTTCATCACTTACCTGTTTGCGGCTTTCCTTGCGTCCTGTCCGCGCAGCTTTTATCGCTTCTCCAAAGGCTTTGAAGTCATATTTTTCTACTGGTCTTTTTGCCATATTTATTCACCCAGTTACATTTTACTGTTCCCCTTTCTTCTTGGATATGTCTATACAGTTCCACTAATTAGCCATAATAATTCATATTTATATACTTGCTATTATTCGTATGTCCGACTATAATTATACTGATATGATTTGTAGAAAGGACTTGGGTGTTATGGAATATATGTCTTGCCCCGAAGCAGCGAAGAAATGGGGAATTTCTGAAAGGCGGGTACAGGTACTTTGCAGAGAAAACCGCATACCGGGTGTTTCAAAACTTGGATATATGTGGCTGATACCAAAGGACGCTGAAAAACCGATTGACGGGAGAACAAAACGAGGAAAGGAGCTGCACCATGAATAAAGTTTTGATTATAGATGATGATAAAGAGCTTTGCGCTCTTATGAAAAAGTGCATAGAGCAGGAAAAATTATCAGCCGTAACTGTATATAACGGTATTGAGGGGGTTCGTCTAATTGATGAAAATAAAGATAGCTATTCCCTTATTATTTTGGACGTAATGCTGCCGGATATAGACGGGTTTCAGATTCTCCAAAAAATTAGAGATACAAGCAATATCCCGGTGCTTATGCTTACTGCAAAAAGCAGCGAAGAAGATAAAGTTTTCGGTCTGCGACTGGGAGCAGACGACTACTTGACAAAGCCATTTGGTATTAACGAGCTTTTGGCGCGTGTCAATTCTCTTATCCGGCGATATACCACCTTAAACCCCTTTACGGCAGACATAGACAGCATATCGTTGAAAGATATGGTAATTGACAAATTAAATCGTACAGTTACGGTCAAAGATATTCCCGTTTTGCTTACAGGAAAAGAATTTGATTTACTTCTCTTTCTTGCTTCCAACAAAGGACGAGTATTTACCAAAAAACAAATTTATTCACAGGTATGGGAGGAAGAATACGCTTTTGATGATAGCAATATTATGTCTTTTATTAGCAAATTAAGGAAAAAGATTGAGCCAGACCCCGACCACCCCTTTTACATTTTAACTGTCCGGGGTGTCGGCTACCGTTTTAACAAGGAGGCGTAACATGGATATAAATGTTTATCTTTTCATAGTGATAGCCCTTATGCTGCTTATTATTATGTATCTCCTTTTTGTCTTACGGCGTGTGCGGACACAGCTTGCGCTGATAAAAGACGCCTTAGAGGATATAAAGGGCGGGAATTTGAACCGACGTATTTTAGCAGGCGAAAACGATATGACAAAAACAATTTGCTATGACATTAACAAAATAGCAGTAAACAGTCAGGCGCAGCTTATACGGCAAAGACAATCTGAACAGGCATATAAACGGCTGATGACAAGTCTTTCACATGATGTAAAGACCCCGCTTGCTTCTCTTGTAGGTTATCTGGAAGCGGTTGAAAACAAAATTGTTATTGGAGAGGAAAAGGACGAATATATCCATGTCGCACATGAAAAAGCCCACTATATGAAATCCTTTGTGGAAAATTTGTTTGAATGGGTAAAACTGGATTCCGGAGAGCAGATTTTTCATTTTGAAAAATTTGACCTTAACGAGTTATCCCGCAACATTATAGCGGATTGGATTCCCGTCTTAGAAAGCAATCATTTTGAATATGAGTTTGTCATACCCGAAACAGAGTATTTTATTCACATAGATGTAAACGCATATACCCGCGTACTTAACAATCTTTTTCAAAATATTATTATCCATAGTGCGGGAGATAAAATGGCACTGCATATTTGTGAAGATATACAACAAGCTAAAATTATAATTTCAGATAATGGAAAAGGAATAGCTCCCGATAAGCTGCCACATATTTTTGAAAGAATGTACCAGTGCGACCAGTCGCGGTCTGCAAAGGGAAATGGTTTAGGACTGGCGATTGCTAAAGAGCTTATCAGTGTTCACAAAGGAACCATTACCGCTGAAAACAGCTCTGATAAAGGGACTGTATTTACTATATTGCTTCCCAAAGCCCTGTAAATAATGCGGGGCTTTCCTGCTATAAAACAAGAAAAAAGCAAGGTTTCGGCAAGGTTATGGCAAGGTTGATACTATATAATGGGAGGTAGAAAGGAGGAAAAGACAATGACTATCATTTCTACTGAAATGCTGAAATGGAAACGCAATAAGACAGTCTTAGGTATCTTTATTCTAACTGCAATTTTAGGAATATTCGCAGTTGAACGTGCTTTCAGTATATCAAGAAGTAGCTCACTAATGAATAGTTTTAGTGATTTATACACATTGGCATTTAAGAACCTTACAAGTTTGTTTCTGCCTATTGTGTTGAGTATGTTTGCAACCACATTGTTCTTTGATGAACAGAAAAATGATACCTTAAAAGGACTTCTGATTATTCCGATTTCCAAAACGCAACTTTATTTTTCAAAGATAGCAGTGGTAATTTTTATGTCATTAGCACTATGTCTGCTTACTTTTGCAATCTGTATTCTTGGCGGCTTTCTTGCAGGCGGCTTTACAGATTTGAATACGGAAACAATTTTACAGGCGGGATTATTATTTTTAGCCGGTGGCGTGTTAGTTCCACTTGCAATGCTCCCCGTTATTTTTTTAGCAACATTGGCAAGGGGATATGTTCTACCGATTGGGGCTGCATTACTTTATCTTGTGCCTGTCGTGCTTATTCCGTCGGGGATTATGGGACTGCACCCACTGGCGAGTGTTATGGGAATTTATCCCTATATTTCATCTGACGCAGCAGAAATGGTTAAGAAATGGGCGGGAGGAATAGAAATAACTATATCTCCGAATATCTGTTTAATTTCTCTTTTGGTAATTGGAAGTATTTCAGCCATTGTTTCCGTACTTGCATTGCGGAAACAGACCTATTGAAAGTGAGGATATATGATGAATAAATATGTAATTGAAACAAAACAACTGACAAAAACTTATGGAGAGCAAACGGTAGTCAATTCTGTTAATATCCATGTGAAACAAGGACAGATATATGGGCTGTTGGGGCGTAATGGGGCGGGTAAAACCACAATTATGAAAATGATTTTGGGGTTGACCGATATTACTTCCGGCGAAGTAGACGTATTCGGTCAAAATATCAAAGGGAGGGAAAAAAGAGTATATCCCCGGATTGGTGCTATTATTGAAACACCCGGCTTTTATCCGAATTTAACAGGTACGGAAAACTTGGAGATATTTGCAAAACTGCGCGGTACTGCTGCGCCAAATGCAGTAAAAAACGCCTTGGAGATTGTCGGTCTGCCTTATCGGGACAAAAAATTGTTTAGCAAGTATTCTCTTGGAATGAAGCAGCGTCTTGGAATAGCAAATGCTATTTTACATGACCCTGAACTGCTAATCTTAGATGAACCCACAAACGGTCTTGACCCGATAGGCATTGCAGAAGTAAGGGACTTTATTAAGACTTTAAGTATCGAGCGCGGAAAAACAATTCTTATTTCCAGTCATATTCTGTCCGAAATTGCACTACTGGCTGATGACATCGGCATTATTGACCATGGTGTACTACTGGAAGAAAACAGCATGAATGAGCTACAAAAGAAAAACAGTAAGTATATACTTCTGCAAGTTTCTGATATACCGAAAACTTCTCTTGTTTTGGAAAGGCAGTTTGGGGTTACCGAATATTCCGTACAGGACGAACACACCCTGCGGATTTATGACACTTCGTTGGATATGGCTGCTGTCAATAAAGCTCTTGTGGTACAGGATATAGCTGTTATCAGTTCTCAGCTATGCAATGATACATTAGAGGACTATTTCAAAAAAATCACAGGAGGAGAAGGAATTGCTTAGGCTGATACAGGCAGAGTTTCTTAAACTGCGTCGAAAAAAATTTATTGTGTTAATGCTGTTATCCGCTCTTTTCATGCCACTTCTTGCAGTTTTTTATTTCAGAAGTGCTGATAAAACAGTTATTGAACCATTACAATTTTATAAGTGGACTACATTCAGCTATACAGCTTGGATTATACTTCCTGTTGTATTGGGTTTGGTTTCTACTATGCTCATGTATGACGAAAATCAAAACGATATGCTCAAACAGTTGTGGATTATACCGATTAGCAAGACAGGATATTTTTTTAGCAAATTTATTGTTGTACTGTCTTATTCCGTTTGTTTTATGTTGCTTACAGCCATAGCGTCTGTATTTTTCGGTATGCTTCCCGGTTATATAACCTTTGAATGGAATAGTATCAGTTATCTATTTAAGAAATGTATTGAAATCGCCATACTTACCGCATTTTCCATATTACCACTTTTAGCGGTTGCAGCTGCCGGGAAGAACTATATACTCCCTGTATGTGTGACACTGGTTTACACCTTTCTTAGCTTTATTTTGCTTATGGTTAATATGTACCTACACCCTCTATCCAGTGCAACAGCAATTATCATGCGAGATATTCCCGGTGTTATTTTGGCACAGGAAGTCAATATTCCGGCTGCACTTTTTTGTATCGGTATATGGACTATTGTTTCTATCGTATTTGCGTACATTTCCTTAAAGCATAGAAAGTGAGTGATTGAATGATGAAAGAATTGATTTGGGCAGAACATCAAAAACTCCGACGTTCAAAAATTGTGTTGGTCGCCATATTCGCAGTTATTATGGTTGCAATTATTGTTTTTACTCAAGGGCAGTTTTCTTTTGGGGAAAAACGCTATATAGATGACGCAGGGTGGTTTATGAACGCAGCACAGTCTTTAGCAACTTTTTTTGTTCTTCCTGCGGTTATTGCACTTTTGGGGAGCTATATGATTTGTCGTGAGGAACAAGAAGATACTATTAAATCATTACGTTTAATTCCTATAAGTGAAGCTAAAATGACGATTGCAAAATTACTTATTACTTTTGCATTTAGCGTACTCTTTTATTTGCTGCTTTTCGGCATTACATTTTTAGTTGAAGTTATTTTACATTTTAGGGGCTTGTCTATCAAAATGATTTTAAGTTTTTTCAAAATCTATTTACTTGACGGCATTGGGATTTTCTTTGCTATTGCACCTGTTATTGCGGTTGTATCAAGAATAAAGAAAGGCTATTGGCTTGCTTTGATTTTTACAGTAATTTATTCTTTTGCAGGATTATTCACAAGTATATCCGATGTTCTTTCGGCTTGCTATCCTATTACTGCTACATTCAATATTTCCGGCTATTATTCTGCCACCTTTGGAGAAATCATTATTAGCCTTATGAGTTTGTTCTTTTGTGGATTGTTTTCTGTCTTGATTTTAATATCTAAAAAAACAATCAAAAATAAGTAATGATACAACCAACATCTGCCGGACGACGGCAAAGAAAAAAAGCCGTCGCAGAGCAGCCATATTTTCACGCGCCTATTCTATTTCGGCGGCTTTGATTTTCAGAGCCGCCGTTTCTTTTTGTCTGTACGACGACCCTTAACCATGTAGACATGGCGGCTTTAGGAGGTAGCCGCCATGAGTTATAAACCACAACAACAAATTCTTACATTCTTTGATTTATCAAAAAAAGCCCGACCGCCACCGGGGATATTCCTACCCTTAGATATGAACTATTAAATCATCTAAATACTTTTTATTATTCCTATGCGCCTGTCCGCGTTTTTTTGCGGACGGGCGCATTTTGTATGCTTAAAAAAATTTTTGAAAAAATTTCCGAAAATATTTGGCATTTTTTCAAAGCTCCGTATTACCCCGCGAAAAGGGGGAAGCACCACCAACTTTCAACGAGAAAGGAGGTGAGAATGTGGAACCTAATAGCAGGGAGTTTTATAAGCAATGTTCTTTTCAGAAGTATTGCAATGCGGTATTGCACAATGAAGCGTGCGACGCTCATAGAGAGCTTCGTACACATAAGGCAAAGGAAGTAACCTTTTCCGACATGACCTTAGATGAAGCGCGACAGCTACATACCTTTGATGAATATTTCAAACGGGAAACTGCTGAAACCGTCTTTGAAAAAGCCGGAAAGAAAATCACGCCGAAGTTGCTTCTTGAAGCAATCCGTACTTTGCCGGAAGAAAAGCGCAAAGCCATATTGCTGTATTATTTCGAGGGAATGAGCGATACAGAAATTGCAGAGTTGCTCAATACACCGAGAAGTACAATACAGTACAGACGGACAAGCTCTTTTGAACAATTAAGAAAATATTTGGAGGAAAATGCTGATGAATGGGACGAATGGTAATCAACCCGGCTACCCTGAAAATGCCCTTGTTCCTTATCCTGTCATTGTGGCAGCGACAAAGGGCGACCCGGACGCTATGAAAATGGTCTTGCAGCATTTCAGCGGTTATATAGCCCGTTTATCCATGCGAAAGTTATATGACGAGCGTGGAAATGTTTATTTTGGTATAGACAACGACATTCGGGAACGGCTGCAAGCCAAACTGATGATGGCTGTCCTCAATTTTAGAACAGAAAAATAACCGCAATCGGCGGTGGAACGTCTTTACTCCCCCTTTTCCGTTCCGCTGCTGACGCGGCAGCACAGCCATTTTGAACCTTGACAAAGAAAGCGACGCAAGAGAACGGCGACGCAGCATAAGGCAAATCGGATACGTTCCTTTTGTGCCGAGCCATGCGGTGGGTACGCCATGACCTTTTTCTTAACCGAAAAGCGAGCGAGAAATACCACACCGTAAAGTAGGGATAGCACCCTGCGGGCGATAACGCACAGAATATATAATGATACTTCCTTACAGCCATAGTCCGAGCGTTAGAAGCGTCGCAGGCAATGGGTAGGGCTTCGGCAGACCGCCGGAGGGGTGCAACTCCCATGAGGTTACGCTAATAGCCGTCCGATTAAAGCCTATGTCACAGATTGATTTTTGACCCGTTAAGAAAGGGGGACGACAAATTGAACAATAACGACGTGCCGATTTGGGAAAAGTACACGCTTACCATAGAAGAAGCAGCAAAATATTTCCGTATCGGAGAAAGCAAGCTGCGGAAACTGGCAGAAGAAAATCCCGTCCCGGACTGGGTAATGATGAACGGAAACCGTATTCAGATTAAGCGTAAGCAGTTTGAAAAAATGATTGATACGGTGGACGCAATCTGATAGTGAAATCGAGCCTTGAATGTGGTACAATGTAGTCAAGCATATCAAGGCTCTTTCCATTATGGAAAGGAGCATAACGATGTCGGAAAAAAGACGGGATAATAAAAATCGTATTCTCCGAACCGGAGAGAGCCAGAGAAAAGACGGAAGATATGCCTACAAATATATAGATACCTTTGGGAAACCGCAGTTTGTTTATTCTTGGAAGTTAGTGCCTACGGACAAAACCCCGGCAGGAAAGCGCGACGATATAGCGTTGAGGGAAAAAGAGAAAGAAATCCAAAAAGACCTTGACGACGGTATCGACCATATCGGAAAGAAAATGACGGTCTGCCAACTCTACGCAAAGCAGATACGCCACCGGGCAAATGTGCGGCATGGTACAAAGCAGGGGCGAAAACAGCTCATGCGGATTTTGCAGGAGGATAAACTTGGAGCCTGTCGGATTGAAAATGTGAAGCTCTCCGACGCAAAGGAATGGGCGTTACGCATGAAAGAAAAAGGTTACGGCTTCAAGACTATTAACAACCACAAGCGTTCCTTAAAGGCTGCCTTTTACACAGCCATACAGGACGATTGTATTCGTAAAAATCCATTTGACTTCCAGTTGAACACCGTCCTTGAAGATGATACGGAACCAAAGGAACCTCTATCCCCTACGCAGGAAGCGGCTTTTCTGTCCTTTGTGCAGCATGATAAAGTCTATCAGAAATACTACGACGAGATTATCATACTGTTAGGGACAGGGCTTCGCATTTCGGAACTCTGCGGACTGACGGAAGCTGACATTGACTTAGACAAACAGCTTATCAATGTAGACCACCAACTTTTGAAAATTGCAGACGTGGGCTACTATGTGGAAACACCTAAGACGAAAAGCGGCAACCGGGTTATTCCTATGAGTGAAAAAGTGTTGGAAGCATTTCAGCGGGTGCTGAACAAACGGAAATATGCACAGCCTATTATTTTAGAGGGCTACACAAAATTTCTGTTCCTTAACCGGAACGGCTTGCCAAAAGTGGCGGTCAACTATGAAAGTATGTTCCGAGGACTTGTGAGGAAATACAACAAAACGCAAAAGGTAGCATTGCCAAAAGTAATGACACCGCACACCTTACGCCACACATTCTGCACCACGTTAGCAAATGCGGGAATGAACCCCAAAGCATTGCAGTACATCATGGGACATTCCAACATCAATATGACGCTGAACTATTACGCGCATACGACTTCCGAAACGTCGATAACAGAAATGAAGCGGCTAATTGCATAAGTAGTAAACGGAGAATTTACTACTCCACATACTACTTTTGAACATCAAAACATACGGGGATATAAGAAGATTTGAGAGTATCTTCCATAACAAAAAATGCCGGAAAAGCCTGTAACAATAGGCTATACCGGCATATAAGAACTTTTGAAAAGATAATCAAAAATTACTTTGTGATTTCAATTAAACTTGTAACTATAAATCCCATTAAGGCAATATTTTTAATGTTTCTAAATTTATCCCACAATATCGGCAAAAAGAAACCAAATGGAACAAATAAAAGTATATTCAAACAAGCATTAATGAAATCCGAAACCATATCCAAAAACGGGATAACGTTCACTGCAAAATCAATTTTCAGAGATGCTATATTAGGAAAGCCTACAAGTGCTAAGACTGCAGTAAAATAAAACCCAAATACCATATAAATAATAGTTCGTTTCCAGCTATGAAAACATAACTTGTTATATATGCACCAAATAGGAATTATAAAAACAGCTGCCGCAACAATTTCGATAAGTGCACTATATATTCTATACATGTTTTTCTACCTCCACAACTTCCGATTTCTCAGTTTCAAAAACTGGAATTTACCGCTGTGCTTAAGCGATGTTGTGCAGACACAATAGAATTACGAATAGAATGATACGTCTGTTCTGCATTTTGATTTTTTTGTAAATTATAATCCATGCTCTTTACTCCTCTGAATTTCTAAAATAGAACTTACTGTTCTTCTATTGATTCAATATTTTCAATTCGCATCAGCTTAACTACCTGCTTATCTTTTTTCTCTGTATAACAAATTTTTATCCATTCATCATCTGCGTCTATGATCTTGCAGGATAATTCAGTTTTTCCTGCAAAACTAAAAATGAACTCTGATCTGATAATACATTGTTTTCCTACAAGATCATTAATCAGCTTTGACATATATGCCACTCCTCTCTGCTTTTTCTCCAATCGTTTTACTTTCGTTTCTAAACGCTTTACTTTTCCCGGATACGCCGAATAACAAAGTAACAGCAACAATGCTACAATTCCGAACCATTCCATATTATTCTCCTTAGCAAACTTAACGCTAGCATGTCTGTTTCTTAAAATATCTTTTGCCATTCAAATCATATCACACTATCAGACATATTTCCATTTCAATTTACTCAGTCAAGTCACTTCGCTCAGCTACATTTCCTGTCGGCTTGCTTCTGTAACCAGCATCCGGTTAATCTTTTCCTACATGGTTTCCTTTGCCTCTTCGCTGAAATAATAACGAACAATATATACGGGTATCCGAAATAAGTGGTTGAAACTGCTTATACGGATACCCGTTTTTTATCCAATGCGTCGTAAAACTCCTTGCTTTAGCTCTTAACTTGCCCCATAAGTAATCATAGATATTTATATGTTCCCATGTTATACTAAAGAAAAAGGGGAGATCCAAATGACGGCGGAATACAAGAACTGGCAAGAAGATTTTGTGGACATAAATTTTACTGACCAGCGTTTGAAGTCACGTTTCTTCAAGATCATAGACGCTTTTGCAGCATCGCCCGGAAAATCTACTTGGGCAGCTACCGGCTCCAGAAGTTCTGCCAAAGCGGCATACCGTTTCTTTAGTAATAGCGAGATATCCAAAGATGAATTACTTGACAGCATATCCAGAGCAACTGTAGAAAAAATAAAATGTGCAGATGCAGAGTGGATCTTAGCTGTTCAGGATACTACCGCTGTTGGATTTGGAGACCGGAAAGCGATCCAGGGAATGGGATACTATTGCAGTACGAAGCAAAGGGGAATGCTGGTCCATTCTTGCATCGCCGTGACAGACCAGGGGATCCCTTTGGGTATTATCTACCAGGAGACAAATACACGGGAAAAGCCGAAGGACGATTCCCAGACAAAAGAGCAAAAACGTTCCAGACCAATAGAGGAAAAAGAAAATTTCCGATGGCTGGACAGCATGTGTGAGACACTGCTGAGAATGCCAGCGGATATCCCAATATTAACAGTATGTGACCGGGAAGGTGATTTCTATGAATTTTTCTCAGAAGCAGCGGATCTGAAAGCAAATTTTCTGATCCGGATCGTACAAAATCGTATGGTAGATGATGGGAAAAAGATCTTTCATGAATTACGTAGTTCCCCAGTGGCAGGAAGCATGGTTGCCCGGATGAGCCGGAATCCCAAAGAGCATATCCCATCAAGAAATATAAAAATGGATTACCATTGCAAAAAGGTTACAATCTACCGTCCTCAAAGGAGAAAGGAAAAGCATTTACGGGAAAAGCTGGAGCTGACAGCGATCTATGTGCATGAATCCGGGAAAAAGGGGACAGAATGGTTTCTGCTGACAACGGTAACGGTAAAGAGCGAAAAAGAAATAGAAAAGCTGGTACAGTGTTATGCACACAGATGGAAGATAGAACGGTTTCATTTTATATTAAAGAGTGGGTGCAAAATAGAAAAGAACCAGGCAAGGGAATATGGGAGATTAAGCTTTCTAACGTTATTATATTCTGTCATTGCAATGCAGATATTAAATCTGACTTATCATGGGAAAATATGTCCGGAAATTTCAAGTGGGATCGTATTTGTTGAAGAGGAATGGAAAGTATTATGTTGTTGCGCAAGAAAAAGCAAGGAAATTCCTGAATCGTATTCACTTAAAGAAGCAATTTATGATCTGGGAGTTCTTGGATGGACGAAAGGTGCACCGAGCGATGGTATGCCCGGAGTACGTTCTATCTGGCAAGGACTGGATGTACTATATTCATTGCTTGCTTATCGAAATTATCTTGTATAAATATGGGTCAAGTTAAGGCTTTAGCTGTGGGGAGTGTCAATCGCTGAAAGAAAAAGAGGGAATGCTACGGTTGTATCACCGAAAAGAAAGTATTGCAGAAGCAGCCTATTGCTCTTATCTTGGATTACGGCAGAAAAGCTATCGCTTTGAAAACTGTGCGTCGCATTCTCGTTACTTTAGCCTGCAAATAAAAAGTCAATACTAAAATTGAAGAAAGTTAAAAAACTTTACAGGTTAAAAATTAGGCATTAAAATAAGGCCACCACAACCAGTGCTGGTCTGAAAGTAAAAGTTTTGAATTAGCTTGGATCAGGAAGAACAGAAAGATATTCTTTCACTCGTCCATAGTATATTCTGAGAAATTTATTAGCACCTGCAGTCATATAAACATAGTAAGGCTTACCCTGGGTGCGTTTTCTGTCCATGAATTGATATACAGGATCATCCTGAGGCATGGTTTTGATAAGAACATCCATTACTTGAAAAAGAGTCTTTCTTAAATTTGAAGATCCACGTTTGGATGTTGGGACGCTTTTTTGGGCATAGGAACCAGATTCGTTTACCCCAGGATCAACTCCGGCGAATGCAGTAAGGGCTCCTTTATGCGTGAATCTGGTTACATCACCGATCTCAGCCATAAGCTGTGGACCGAGAGATGGACCAATCCCTTTAAACTGCATGACAATTGAGTATTCAGGAAGCTTTGAGGCAGTCTCGTTGATGAGAGTGCGTATTGTTTCGACAGTAACGGAAGTACTGTTGAGCTGATCGACAGCTTGTCTGATGATATGTTTGGTTATTTCATTCTTAGGAAATACTGGAACAAGTTCCTTTGTTTTGGTGTAAATTTCTTCCGCTTTTGATTTATTGAAGGCATATTTTTTGCGCTTGCACCAGTTCTGATAATGTTCAACAAAAGCGTTTAGAGACATTTTACGAATGCAATCTACATGCCAGTATGTAGAGACAAAATCAACCCATTTCTGGGAACCATCACTGCGGGTGGGACTATTGAAATAAGTATTTGCATTTGGATAGGTCTGGTCAATGAGGCCAATAAGATTATTTTTCATAGCCGTTTTTTGTTTCACATAGAAATGAAACTGACGATTCATGACCTTTAGCTGAGCGCGTAATTCATCTGTAATACTATACGGTTCAAGACTTTGCCATTTGTCAAGAGCGTAGCGGGCAATCTTGACAGAATCAGCTTTGTCGGACTTGATTTTGCGAAGAGAATCGTTATTAAAATCTTTGACCAACTTGGGATTAACAGCACTGACAAAGAGATCTGCTGCTGAAAGCTGGTGAGCAAGTGCTTCGTAGTAGCGGCCGGTATGTTCCATTACAACCCGGGATTCACCTTCGATAGAATGAATAAGTTTAATAAGTGAATGGATATCACTGGATGTGTGCTTAATCTCAAAAGGAGAGGATACAATCTCCCCAAATGGTCTCAGAATTGTAACCATACTTTTACCTTTTGAAACATCGATACCTACTGCGTTCATAAATTTATCACTCCTTAAAAAATATTACAATGGATAAATACCAGTTTTACTCATTACCTGTTCAAACTACTGTGTGTGACACGAATGCACCTAATGTGGTTCAACCTGCATAAAACGAACACTGTGAATGAGGAGCCGGTTATCAGTCTAAAGTACGGACGCGAGGTCCAAGTGATGAAGTCGATATACCATTGCATCCTACATTCTAACAGTTTAAGTAATGAGATGGATAAATCCTTACTGGAAGTAAGGGGATTACCCATAAATATATTGTAGTAGTGATGAGTTAGACGCGCAATTTTTTTAATATAAAACAGAACAAATGTTTGATATATTATTATGGATATGGTAAAATACTTTTATGGAGAAAGATATGTTTACAATT
>NZ_QTVR01000026.1:0-31267 GCF_003460685.1 Blautia sp. OF03-13
AATACTGCAAATAGCAAATTTTAGCAAAAACATTTACCACTATATAAAACTGGCATAAATTGCATAAAAAAACAACAAATACCACCCGTAACACATAAAACAATAGCATATCCTATATATTTTTTTAAATAATGAAACGAGCTTACCTTCAAACCATACTTAAAAACAGCATAAGGTTCATACCAAATATTTGTCAACAGCCTAGCGATTGCAGACGCTAGATATATTCCGAATATTCCCATTGTTTTTCCCAAAATAATATCTAATACTAAATTAATTGACGCCGTAATCAGCAAAATATATTGTCCATAGCGAAAAAGTCCCATGGTGTTTTTATACGTATACACCGCATTCTGCATCCCTACAATATAAAAATTCAAAGCAAGGATGAACGGAATTGACATGTCTAAGATATATTTCTCACCAAAGCACAATTTTACAATATCTCCGGAAACAAAAATGATTCCGATAGCTCCCCATCCAAAAATCCAGAAATTAGAAAGATTTAATACTTTGAAAAACCTATACTTTTTCTTCTCATTTTCAATTGCATTTAAATTTCCCACACTAGCCGTTAAGCTATTAAACAACTGTGATGTCAGAGAGCTAAGTGTGCTCACCAACATAACATAATTAGATGTTACTCCAACAGACACCAAACCGCTGAAATATGTCAATACAATATTATCTGTATTGTTCACAAGACTTGTACTGAGCTTATTAAGCGTTAATGCTTTAATATTGACAAATAACTCTTTTTTTTCATATGTTGATAGTGATTGCACATTTTTTTTAGTTATATAAGGAAATTCTTTCTTAGCCCACCATGAAACAACTACATTATTACAAAATACTCCTATTGTCTGTATCAACAAATATAACATATAATTATGATTAAATATCAAGATCGGTATTTGAATCAAGCTTTGAAGTATAGTAACTGCATAATTCACCCCCAAAACAATGTAGTTCCGTTGTGCAGCAGTTAACAATGCACTTCTATAACTAAAAAAGTAAGTACTCGCAGTGTTAAACAGATAAATCAGATAAATGACATACAAATTTTCTGCAATATTAGGTTGTTCGGTTATGATTATACCCAAAAATGGCATCATCACTAAACCGAAGATCGCTACAACAATTCCAATGATCTTGTATGCTTTCCCATAAAACTGCATTAATGTTGTAATTTTTTCCTTGTTATCTTCTGCTAATGGCTTATACAGTGCAAAACCTATTGCACCTCCAATACCGAGTTCTGCCAATGACAGCATAGAAAGAATATTGCTAAACAGCCCATTTATACCAAGATACTCTGCCGATAAGCATCTTACAAATACCATTCTACAGATATATCCCACTACAGTATTAATAAAATATCCTCCAAAACCAGTAACTATATTAATTATGGAATATTCACTTCTTGTTCTATTATTCATATCCTGCCTTCAATCACTTAGTTTCAGTAATGATTTACTGTTTAAATTTATCATCCAAAGTATTATATATTCCAAAGATAAGATTACGAATAAACCTCTCAACGAAACACCAACCGTTATCTTACAATGCCTACCTTACGAAGTACTCTCAGGCCGTAATATCGTAAAGGACTCATCAGCTTATAATATGTAATACGTAAATTCAAATCTACAGTAGTTCTACCAGACATTTTTTTATTTTAGCATAACACTCCTTGGCAAAATTTTTATCTGCATATTTTACCACAAGGTTTAAGAACACACTTGCATAAAGCTTTTCTATTCTATTGTTCCATTCTTTTTGTTTATCTATGTCTATGAAATGTTCAACCAAATGAACCCGAATATCTTTGTATCCTTCCATAGCTTTTAGTTCCTTTTTCAATACATCTCCAGATGAAAAATGCGATAGAGACTCTCTTCTTAGAGTATATTTCATCAGTGGACAATCAATAAATCCTGCTCTACTAACATATGCAGCCATCATCAAAAATTGCAAATTCTGTCCGTATCTTGACGGATATATTTCTCGATCAGGATATAGAGACTTCAACACATCCATCCTAATCATATATGTTCCTGGCCATACATATGTTATTCCCTCAAAAATTTCATCAAATATATTTTCTTTCGTCTTCATATAATCATTGACTTCCAAATACCGCTCGCAAGAATCCAGGGTTTCTTCTGTAACATAATACCCATTTGTTCTCACAAAGCCATGCTCTGGATGTTCATCAAGCCATTTGCGCATTTCAGAAACAGATTCCGGAAGCAAAATATCGTCAGAATCCAAAAGTGTTAAATACTCACCTGTAGCTCGTTTAAATGCGTTATTACAAGCTGCACCTACTCCTTGATTTTCTTGTTCCAAATATATAAATTTTGCAAGCGTATTTTCTAATTCCACACGATATCCATTGATTATATCTGATGTGCTGTCCATTGATCCATCATTAACCAGAATTAATTCAATATTATGGTCTGTTTGATTTAGAATACTCTCTATACACCGAGCAATAAATTTTTCTCCATTGTAGCATGGAACAATTAAGCTAACCATCTCTGTATCCTCTCTGTAAACCAGTCCCGGAATTTTTTCTTCTTGTCGTTGCCATCTTTCACTTTAGTTTTCTTTCTAGCTAATTCAGAAATCATATCTTCTATAGTAAACTGTGTCCATTTTTCAAAAAAAAGCTGCCTATATGGATTCTCTTTAACAGACTCTAGCAAACACTCATTCCATACAGCAATTTCACTTGCCTGAGCATCATATAAAATCAACTGATCTTTAACAGTTTCCAGCCACCTCTCGCCCTTTGCTGTATGGACAATAATCCCTGAAACCCCATATGAATCATCTATTTCTGGATGAAATTCCTTGGCACTCCAAAAGTCCCCGATTGTAATATCACTGTACCTTTTAATTCCCTTAAAGTTGCATCTGAAGCATGATGGCCTAGTATAAAAATTTTCAATAAACCCTTTTATATAAGGACTCTCATTATACGATTCCTGGACTATTTCTCCACTTTTCAGCATATAATCCAGCTTAACATTCGATATTCCCTCTCTTTTATTTCTAAATTGCATAGCGTTTACATTATCTTCACCAAAACGTTCATTTAAATATCGTTTCCACACACTAGGTGATGGTACACCGTGACATATCAAATCAATACTCAACAAATTGTCATACTTTTCACCTAAAAACGCTTCCAATCCAGCCACTTGACACGGAGTCCCAGAAAACAGAACTTTTTTTCCTTTCAATAATTCTCTCTTTACATCTTTATAATTTGTTCCAATTTTACTTTGCACATACTTGGTACCTTTTAATTTATGCAACTCCTCTGTTTTCGAAATCCCAAGATGCTCCACTTCCATTTTTTCATTAAAAGAAGCACCAAATATAATTCCTTCTTCATTTAAAAATTTTCTAGCTAAAACTGAAAAAAATCCACCTGAGCTACTGCTCAAACGTTCCTCACAATTTCTCGCATAACAAGCATATGCTTTATCCCCGGAATTCAATGGTAGCTTTGTTACACTAGGGCATATATTTAAACACATTCCACAATTAACACATTTTTCCACAGATACATTCGGATATAAAAAACCTTCTTTATCAGCAACCATATTGATTGCAAACTTCGGACAAACATTATAGCATGCATGGCATCCACAACAATTTTCTTTTTTTACCTTATTTACGCTCCTACTGTCAATCATATCTTTTTCAAGGCATTTTTTATCTCCCGCCCGGTTTTAATATATTCTGGAATAACTTGCTCCAAATGTATTCTGATTCTTTCTTCATTCATTTCCAGCCATTTAAATGCTTCTATAAGCTGTCCGCTTTGTTCCAATGATTGAACTGGAATCACATAATTTTTGTATGTTCCAAACAAATCCATTGCTATTCCTCGTGCTTTTACTGAATAACCTACAACAAGTGTTGGAATTCTTGAAGAATATGCTGCTATTGTTGCATGTGTTCTTGCTCCAATAAATAATCTACATTTAGAAATTATGTATTTTAATTCTGGCGCTTTATGATCCGCCACCAAAATTAATCTCGGATTTTCTTCAAAATCTTTATATAACTTTTGAAGTACTACTCGGTCATTGTTCTGACTCCATACAACATGCGGAATAAGCGCAACCTTCATATCTGTATTCTGTAATATATAGTTGATCATTTTTTTATAATTTTCATATGTAACTCCGACATTCGTCTCATTAGATATAATCATAGGACTAATATTGATCCCAACTACATTGCTATCCTTAAACCGTTCATCTAATTCACATTTTTGATCTTGCATAAAAAAGGCTGGATCTGGAGCTAAAAACACTTTACTACAAACCTCTTTTACTGCATTATACGTAATACTCTCTCTTGCCACAACCATTTCATAAGACTTTAAGTCTCTTGAAACCTGTTCGTTTTTTATAATGTCCGGTTCAATAGAGCATCCCCATAAAACGGTTTTTATTCCTTTTTTTTGATAGGCTTGATTCAAAAAAGCATAAAATGACTGATTTGAATAACAATAGTTATCGCCGCCCACAGATAACGCAAGATCTGCCTTTCCCCTAACATTATCAATGAAGTTCAAGTAAGGTACTCCATCCATATCCGTATAATTGCCTGTCAGCTTAAGTTTTACATATGCCTTCGCAAGCTGTACCATATTCACTTTGCTTGTTTTAGCTTCATATATATCCCCCAATTTCTCCAGGCCATATTTTTTATCCTCCTCGACAGCCTCAGAAGCAATCAAAAACGACTCTTGAAGTAGTTCAAACGTACCTCGTACAATTGCTTCACACCCATGATTTCCACTTCCCCCATTTCCATATAAAACTATTTTCATAGGATCACCTCCAAATCATTGTACACCCTGCTTAATACGACCAAATATCGGAGCAAATGTCCCGTTTGCAAGTTTAATGCAATACCATTCAATCACCATTAAAATAATTGTAAATATTACGCATCCAACCATACCTGTCGAAGCCAAGAAATTTCCAGTGACTTTATAATCAAACAATCTGATTATTTCAATCAGCAAGTTATTTGTACATACTATCACGATACTGTTTTTTCCATATACTTCCAAAACTTTGTAAAGCTTTATTTTCTTATATTCCACCTTTTTCATCAAACTCATAATAGCAATTGATGTTGCCGTGGCACACAAAAAATATATTACCGAGTTACCAATATTACCTGCTGCCATTTCAACAGATCCATTTTTTTGCGCCAATAATAATCCAATGATCAACAAAACACAATCTACACAAATAGGTGTTTTCTCTACAATTGCAAACCTTGAACATAAAAGTCCAATCCCAATAAAACAAATACCCAACAGTACTTTATAAAGTATATCCAAATACCAGATGCTCATATAATCTGATAAAAATGTCACTATTAAAAAACTGCATAATATCATGGTAAAATGCAATTTCTTTCCATATGTTCTCTGGTTTCCAATCAATTCCATAATGATTTCCGCTAAAATGTATGTAGGTAAAAACCAAAGCGAATCAATACCTTTAAGAGCAAGTAAGTTAAACATTTTTTCAAAAAATGAAATCGGTTCATCTCCAATAATATTTAATAATGTATAAAACACTGCAAGCATACTTCCGAAAACATAATATGGCACAGCTGTTGTCCGAAGTCTGCGAATTATATTGCTTCTAACGAAATCTCCAAATTCTCTCCGTGTTTCTTTTCTATACATCAAAATACCACCAATGACAAAAAATACTGGCATATGAAACGAATAAATCCATATATGAACAAAATTAATCTTTGTCATTGTATGTCCAAAAAGCATTAAAATAATCGCAAGTCCTTTAGTATAATCAATATAGCGTAATCTCATTTTAATCCATCCTCTTATGAACTCTATGCAACAGGCCGCTTTTAATACGAGAAAAAGCCTTTTTCACAAAGCATAAATGTTATACCATTGTTTCCAAACTGTTATTTTAAATACGGTTTACTTTTTATCAAGCTTTATATCTTCTATTTTCTACTGAGATGTTTCCATATTTATATCTTTCCCAGGAACTGCTTTCCTGTGTTTTACTTATATGATTCCAGTATATTTGCACCCATCTGTAGTACTTATCATCACAAACAGCTATAGTTACAAATTCTTTTATCTCTACGTCTCCAAAATTTCTTCTATTTGCTTTATAATATATTGTGGTTCAAATCGTCGAACAGTCTCTCTGGCATTTTCCACCATTTTTTCTCTAAGTTCTGGATCCTTATAGATTTTTTCTATTAATTTTACTATCTTATCAACCTCCGGTACGACTAAATATCCATTTATACCTGATATAATAAATTCTCTTGGTCCGGCAGAGTTTACTGCAATAACAGGTGTTTCTAATACCATGCTTTCCAAAATCGTTATTCCCTGTGATTCTACCAACGAAGGATGAATCATAACATCTGCGGTTGCAATATATGGATATGGGTTTTTATTTGTTCCAAGCATAATCACATTTTCCCCCAGATTATATTTAGCAATCATATTTGAAATATGTCTTTTCTCCTCCCCATCCCCTATTAAGACCCATTTAAAATTAATCCCTTTATTTTTAAGAGCAGCCGCAACCTCTGGGCATAATCTCATATTTTTTTCAGCAGACAGCCTTCCTACTGTAACAATCTTAAAAACGGTATTCTGAAATTCAACAGCCTCATACATTTTAGCTTTTAGAGATAATTCATGTGAAACAATCATATTCGGAATCACTATGAATTTTTCTTTCATATCTGGAAAGTTTTCAGTCAGTAATGCCATACTGCTCTCAGAAACAGCAACCACACAATCCATTTTCTGATACGATCTGTGTAATTCCTCCAAAGCGATGCCAGAAAAGTTCATAATACCATGATGCCACCAAGTTATTTTTTTCTTCCCTTTAAATGTAAATGCTGCAAGTTCCGTGCATATTCCTGGACGATAAGCAATAATTACATCATAGCGGTCTCTTAGGTCTCCAAACAGTCTTTTTACCTTACCTAAAAAAAAACGATTTACCTTTTTTCCAAGCATATATTCTATACGAAAGGAAAAAGAAAACCAATCGCGCCGCTTTATTGCCTGCTTTAGACACGGTATCAAACTTCCGAAAGCATTATCCAAAGAATATAATTTAATATTAACCTCTTGGGGAATTTCTTCTAAATAATCTCCCCTACGTTCTAAAAGTAATAAATCGACTTCATATTTATCATAATTAATATTTTTCAAAACATCCGTCAAAGAGCGCTCACAACCACCAGCCTCTAAATGCCCATTTATAAATAGTATTGTTCTCTTCATTTTAATTTCACCTGCAAAATCAAAATTTTTAATCCAATTCTATATTTATACATCCATGTCAGCACTTTAAGTTTCAAAGGAATAGGCAATTTCCTTATTTGTAGTCTTGAAAACATACGCTGAACTTTATCCGTCCTTAAAACCACTTTGCACTTCTGCATTTTTTCGCTATCATTTAACTCCGTCGTGGAAATAATATCACCGACGGCATTATATACAAAAAATAATAATGTCAAATCAATCTGTTTTGAAAAGTCATAGTTCATACAACATGAAAACTTTTCTTCTATCCGGTTATGTAGTGCAACATAATCTTTCCATTTATCAACTGCAAAAGTATGCGTAGCCGATTGTACATTCATACAATAATGATAAAGATACTGGTTTTTCATATAATAAAATGAATCTGCATGGTAAAGAAGTTCTGCGCCAAACAACAAATCCTCTGAAAAGCGGATCCCTTCCTCATAATGCAAATTATTATTTCTTTTTTTAAATTCCGATTTCTGCTTCTGGTTTCGTCGGTAAAGGCAAAGCCAGTTTGAAATTGTTGGCGGATATTCTACATTCGGCATAATCAGCAGATGCGGAAAATATTCCTTTTCAAGTTGTTCTCTATCATAATACCCTTGTCGAATATCATGTGTGTATGCTTCTGTTCTTGTTCCAAACTCCTTTACACAATCACACATAATCACATCACAATTATACTGTTCTGCAATATCTATCATGGACTGATACATCTCTGATTCAATATAGTCATCGCTATCTACAAATGTACAATAATCTCCAATAGCCACATCAAGACCACTATTTCTTGCTGCTGAAACTCCCCTATTCTTTTGGTGAATAACTCTGACTCGTTTATCCATTTGTGCATATTGATCACACATTTCTCCGCTCTTATCCGAAGATCCATCATCTATTAAAATAATATCCAGTTCTTTATAGCTTTGCTTCAAAACAGAATCTACGCATCTATTCAAAAATTTTTCCGAATTGTATACCGGAATAATTACGCTAATCAACATACAACCTCCAAAAATGTCAGTTTTCAATCAATCTATAAAATTTATTTAGTTCCTGCACATTCGAATAATCCTTTTTATATGTATTATCTGATATACGGAACATAATCGTCTCATTTTGTAAAAGCATCACGATTTTCTCAGCACATTTCTCATTTTTCATCGGGACGATAACTCCATCCTTCCCATCCTCAAGTTGGCTTGACGACGTAGCAAATTTTGTAATCACAACGGGCTTGTGTAATGCCTGTGCCTCGCGGACGGTCACTGCCTTTCCCTCGTATCTTGATGGTTGCACATATAAATCACATTTTCGGATATATGGATAAGGATTGTCTTTCTTTCCCAGCAAAATAACATAATTTTCCATATCTGCTTCCGCGATTCGTTCTCGAATTAAAGACTCTTCGCCTCCATACCCAATAATGTACCATATGATATCCACTCCTAGTTCACGTATCCTCTTACATATATCCGGAATGTTATCAAAATTTTTTGCTTCTGAATAACGACCAACAGAAAGTAATATTTTTTCATGTCCGTTTCGAGGCATGTCTGTAATTAACTCTTTCGCTTGGATTTCAAGAAGATCCGTACTGAGTATATTTTCAATTGTAACTGCCTTATCTCTAAATTCCGGATACATTTTCACAAACTGTTCCGTACAAGGCGAAGACACACTCACTATATAATCAATCCTTGTATATATATCCTGATCCCTTTTTCTATCAGGATTCAGAATCGAATAATCAGTATGATTCCAAGCAATTTTTTTCTTTGCATCCACTTTCTCTAATAAGACATCTGGTATCCCTAAAAAAGAAATTCCAACATCATATCTTCCTGGTATTTGAGGCAATAATGTTAAAAGTGATTTGGAAATATACTGCATTTCCATCCAAACTCCCATCTCCTCATGTGTTTTCATACAATGTAGCCGCATCGAGATTTTTGACCACAAACGAGCCATACCAAATCGAATCCTACCATCCATAAACAAGTCTTTAATTGGGATATCAAAAGTTCCATATTCTGGAATAGACGTAAGCAAATGTACTTTTGATGGTACACAAGAAAAGAACTCTCCCTCATGTCTATATAAAAACAAACTCACATCATATTTTTCATAATCAATTGTATTGAGTAAGCCTAGAAGACTTCTCTCCGCACCTCCAATGAACATTGAGGGCATAAGGAATAAAATTTTCTTCTTCATAACTTTCTATCTTCAATCTGTGCAATTTTCAGTTTACTCTCTTGTGTAACGATAGAAGAAGAAGGAATAAGCCCTTTCACCACACATCCTGTACCTATCACACAGTTGTCTCCTATCGATGTTCCTTTTAATATCGTTACATTAGCAGCAATCCAACAATTTTTTCCTATATTTATTCCTGATGAACTATGTTTTTCTAGTACGCCCTGTTCTTTGTTAAAGCAATGATTGTTGTCAAAAATTTTCACATTTGGTCCAAACTGACATCCCGCCCCTATTACAACACTTTCTTTGGCACTAATCATCATTCCTTCATTAAAATAACATCTATCACCAATTTCAATCTTAGCGTCCTGATCTACAATCATAACACATCTTCCATCACTTACTATATTTCTCCCTAGCGTTACATGGCTCGATTTACATACAGATATTTTCGTATTATATCCAAACATAAGCAATCCGCTTATGTTCAAATTATTACACCTAAAAATTCTTTTCAAATTAAATTTAATCATATTCCATGTTACTCTAAAGTATGGTTTCATTTACCTATTTTCCCTTTCTGAAGATTTCCGTCCCAAACATACGATGAATTGGCTTCAGTAACCTACTTCTCATAACTGTTTTCTTATCCATCCAACTCTTAGCAAACCAATGTATAGAATACGTTTCATCTGTCATATTTAGACATCCTGTTGGATCATCATAAGGATTAAAACATTGAGCCGGATATATCACAGCATCATCAATAATCTGCTTTGATCCATCTTGCACCAACCCTCTTTTAACCAAAGCAGAAGTATTCAACATAGGACATCCTATAGTACCATGCTCGCCGTCAAGTAAAACATCGTATTCTCTCAGCATATTCTCAACTATTTGATTTCCTGCTACGGCACCAAAGCCAATACCTGTATTCACGTAATCCGATGTCTCAAACCCGAAAAAAGCTTCATGAGACAACAACTCATCTAATGATTTTACAACTTCTACATCCACGTCAAAATACAAACCACCCTCCTGAAGAACAATTTGCAAACGCGCATAGTCACTCAAAAAGGCATATTTATTATTTTTATATGTATATATAGTATATGGATTTTGATATATATCAAAATTATCCTCATTCCACTCAACAATTTCATAATCCGGGCAAAACTTTTTCCAACTCGAAATACACTTTTTAGCTTTATCCGGCAATGCTTTTTTTCCAAACCAACAGTAGTGAATTCTTTTTGGAATCATATAAATCCTCCCACATTAATGTTTTTTGCATATTATAATCCTTGCACTGGTGCGTGTTTGAAAAAGGCTTATCGTAAGCTACAGATCCCAGTTTATAGATGATTTTATCCGAATGAGAAAACGTAGCGGACTACGACAAACGAGTGAGGACAAAGTGTACCGCACTCCTTTCCATACAAAACTCTTTTATCTAACTTCATATAATTCATCAGCCATTTTAAATACTCATAAAATGTGTAATCTTCAAAAATATATGCCATTATTTCTGTCAACTCATTTCTTTTACTTTTTTCTTAATTATCTTGGTTAATTCCCACCCTAAAGGCGTACAAAATAACGTAAGCATTTTCCTAGGGGATTCCTGAATATATTTTTTGTTTCCTGCAATTTGGCTGCTAGAACAATAATGAATGCAATCCCTAATCAATCTTTTTTTGCTAATAGGATACTTCATAGCAATTTTTCTCAAGAAAGCGAAGCCTTGTGGATTCTTCAAGTATTGCTTCCACATAGTACTTGTCGACCCATCCTCCTGATACTCAACTTCACACACTACTTCATTCAAAACAAACAACTTATACTTCTGATCTACCAATGTATATTTATAAACCAGCCCTACATACTTTTCTCCGGGAAAAACCGGATAAGGAGGAACGCTGTTGATCACATCCGTACGGTAAATCAGCTTTTTATCCCCTGAACCTCCTGCCGCATAATACCCTCCTAAAGTCGTATCCTTCATTCCATCCGGAAATCCTTTTCCAATAATAGTTCCGGAAAAGTCAGCATCCAGTGCAATCAATCCGGCATAGTCCTTTTCTCTGACCTTTTCCCATGCCCATTGGATTTTGCCAACGGATCCTGGCGCCATCTTATCATCTGAATCAATACAAACATTCAATTCTGTATGAATATTCTCGTAAGCTTTGTTATGCGCAGTATGCATTCCTCCATTTTCTTTATAAATATATTGAATTTCAAATCCGTTTTTTTCTTTTTGCCATCCCTTAACCAAATCAGCTGTTTCATCTGTCGATCCATCATCGACGATTAGCCAGATAAAATCCTTGCAGTCCTGCTGACATAAGCTTTCATAAGTGCGTGGTAAGGTATGTGCACGATTATAAGCCGGTGTGAAAACAGTCAAAAAAGCCATTGCGATTATTCTCCATATTTTGTCAGATAAAAATTTTCCAGTTCTTTGGCAGCCGTTACGATATCATATCCGGCAGCTTGAATTTCATTCAAATGATTTTCTCTCTTGGTTTGCGATCTTTCTATGATATGTTTGGCCCAACCACACGGCATGTCTGTTAGTTTCATCGTTGTTACTAAACCAGATGTAATAATGCACTCCTTCGGAACACCGTCAGATATCACACACGGCAAACCGGAAGCTTGAGCTTCAATCATAGTAACCGGAACGCCTTCATACAACGATGGAAAAACAAATACATCCATTGCACTAAGCAAGTCTGCCACATCGTTACAAACACCTGTAAAAATCACTTTATCTTCTAGTCCCAGCTTTTTTACTTTGTCTTGTATATGATTTCTTCCTTCTCCATCCCCCACAAGAAGTAATTTCGCATTCGGCACAAGTTTCACACATTCACTGAAAATATCCAGCAGAAATGTATGATTCTTTTGCGCGTCAAATCGCCCTATATGACCAATCACCAGATTCTGTTCCACATGGAGCCTCTCGCGCATCGCAACTGCCTTCGCACAGGAATAAGTATACGCGAATGCATTTATTGCATTGTACAAGATTTGATACTGATGTCCGGCAAACATCCAATCTCCGGCATTCTTCCCACATGCAAAACAATCCGTTGCAAACTGTGTAATTTGTTTCATATAATATCGCTTAATGATATATTTCAGATTTCTATCCTGATTGCTGTTGTGACTATGTGCAATACGTACCGGAACACCACACTCCTTCGCGCACTGCAGCGCCACAGAACTAAGACAATCCTGATGAACATGAACAATCTTATATTCCGGATGTGCCCGAAAGAAACGCTTCAGCTCCTCACGATACCCTCTGCTCCATGGAATAAGACGAGAAACACGATAAATTTTTCCACCCATAGACAAAATTTCTTTGTCATAATCAGCTTCAAAGTCGCGATGTACTAAAAAATCAAACTGCACCTTATTTCGATCTATATGGCGATAATAATTCATCAGCATAGTTTCAAGACCACCACGCCCCATATAGGTAACTACTTGTAAAACTCTAATCATCTACCTTGCCTTTCTTATAGAATCCCCCATGTAAAGTGCATCTGAAAATAGAAAAATACACAGTAGCAACATATTGCAATTATTTTGACAAGACGTGCTGATTTTTCTGTAAACATATGTTTGATTTCCCATGGTAATAAAATACACTGCGACCACAAGCTTATATATATAGGTAATCTACCCAGGAAGATACCCGATGTCACCATCGAAATTACGTATAATCCGCATACAATAGCACTTGCACCAACAGCGGTATTAATCATCGGATCATTTTCCGTCTGAACATATTTCAGTCCTATCAGAGATAAAATCATCGGAATCGAATATACCAGAACACGAAGCGGATTGGTTCCATCATCGTTCCAAGACTTATAATCACTTACCACATTTTGATACTGTGTTTCTGCCAACATAGAATCCATGATATTTGTAAACTGGTCTACAAACAGCAACGCAGTCAAACACGCTAAAATACAAACTACTGTTTTCTTATTCCAGGCCTTTCCCTGTATGATAAAAATAATCGGAATCATCAAAAGTACCGACTGATGCATCGTAGATGCCAGCAAAATAAGAAGAATGCTGGGAATGTATTTTTTCTTTAAAATGAACGGCGTGGCAGCATAAGCAATAACAACTGCTGTGAACTGCCGGATGCCATTAAACGTCCAGGATATATAATCTGTAGATGCAACAAACAGGAAAATACTGAACCAGTAATCTTCTGAATATTTTCTAAACATCCACATAATAATCAACATCTGAAACGCGGCAAGTAATATAAAAAAAAGCCTACAAGAGTCACCAAAAATACTCTTTTCCAACGCCATCAGCAGATAAAAACCTTTATCTTTTGTGACACTTGAAAGATAATTTCCAATCTCGCCAAACGAAGATGCACATTCCCGAAATGCTTTCTGATATGACCCGGTATCTCCAAACGCATTCGACCGAAATCCCGCCCATAAAATATATGGTGCAATCAAGATCAATGCTGTCGGCATCGTCCATCGTTCTACTTTTCTCCCATTTACCAGTTCCTGCTGCTTTGGAATAAAAAGCGCTAACACTCCTCCTCCAATGAAAATCCAAATCAGCAACCACCAATAATTCGTCAATGTCATGTCATTCTCTCCAGTTCCCTTTTATAATCCAATCCCCTCACTCTTTCCCAAGTCCTCAATCTTCAAATATAAAACAGCCTATATGCACACGTCCAATCCCTCGCACTACTCCTCCCCAAAGAACCTGTATTTATAAGCTGCTCTCTATCATCCATTTAGCTTTTTCTACAACTCCCATTTCCTCATAAGTTTCCGGTTCGATTTGTCTTTGCCTGTTTTTACTCCAGGCTCCTCACCGTTCTCTCTACCACGGCTTCTTTCCGAAACTCTCTTTTCATTTTCTCTCTTCCTGCTTTTCCCATTTTTTCCCGTTCTTCTCTACTGCAATGCAGCATCTTTTTCATTGCCTGATACAGCATCTCTTTGTTTTTTGCTTCGACCAGCAGACCGCTTTTGCCATTTTCTACGCTTTCCCGGCAGCCCGGGATATTGCTTGTGATAACGGGGCGGCCGGTTGCTGCCGCTTCCAAAAGGACGTTGCTCATGCCTTCATGGTAGCTGGGAAGAACAACACAGTCTGCTTCTGTATAAAATGGGCGCGGGTCTGACTGAAAGCCGTAAAAATGGGCGATTCCAAGCTGTTCCAGTTCTTCTACCTGCTTTTTGTAGATATCTTCAAAGAATCCGGCCAGATCAAGGACAAAGTCTTCGTTTTCTTCTTTCAGCCGCCGAACGGCGTAAAAGAGTTCTTCTATTCCTTTTTCTTTCATGATGCGTCCGAGATACAGAAAATGGACACATCTATGGTTCGGGTAAGGTTCCATTTTGTATTTTTCCAGGTTAATTCCCGCACCGGGAAGGACAACCTGACGATCTTCCAATATGATGTTTCTTTCACTGAATTCGCGTGCGTTTTCTTTATTTTCAAAAAAGACATATTTTACTTTGCGGAAAGCCATTCGATACAGTACCGTAACAAATCCGGCCAGTACTGGTTTTTGGAATGCAGTTCCAAGTCCCTGTACGTTGGCATAATAGGGAATCTTTTTGCAACTGCAGAGCAGACCCATATAGATATTTGATTTAATGGAATATGTAAGCACAAAGTCCGGCTGATTTTTTGCAGAAGCCGCTTATAATCCCACAATAGCTTTGCCTCAGCAAAGGGATTCACACCACGTCGGTTCATAGATATGGGAATACACTCGATTCCCATTTTCCGAAAATCTTCTTCATGTCCGACAAATGGCATGGCAAGAATCACTTCATGCTCTTTCTGCAATGCTTCCACCAATTCTTTGCGAAACTGCCAGAACATATACGAATGATTGGTTACAATTAGAATTCGTTTTTTCATTTTTCTTTCCTGTTTCGGTGTAATAATTCGCATTATTTCATTACTAATTTCATTATTTTTATTTATAAATTATATCATCTTTCAATCAATATGCAATTACTTTTCTCATTATTTTCCAGCTTCTGTGCAAAACGGGGCAGCATGCTTTCATCCCCAAAAACATCCTGCCCGTTTCTTCCTATCTTTTGCTATCTTTGCTATTTTTTTGTCTTCTTCTATTTTCCAACCTTCACAACCTCTTTTGCACCCTTCATCTGCTGTTTTTCCAGTCTTCCTTCGTGAATTCCATCCTGCCGCAGTACGGCTCCTGCTGTTCTCCAGAGACATTCCAGATCCATTTTGAGCTGGATATGGTGCACATAATATCCATCCAGTTCAGCTTTTTGCCGGATCGGCAGCTCATCGCGTCCATGGATCTGTGCCCATCCGGTAAGACCCGGACGGACGCTGTTTGCGCCGTACTGCTCACGCTCCGTAAGGAGGTCATACTGATTCCAGAGTGCCGGACGCGGGCCAACCAGCGCCATATCGCCCTTCAGGATATTAAAGAGCTGTGGCAGCTCATCGAGGGATGTTTTCCGGAGAAACCGTCCGACTCTTGTGATGAAAAGATCGGGATTATTCAGCATATGGGTCGGCATATCATGTGGGGTATCGATACGCATCGTGCGGAATTTATATATGTAAAAATACGTGCCGTTCTTTCCTGCCCGCTTCTGCCGGAAGAAAATCGGTCCCGGCGAATCGAGATGGATCGCTATGCCAAGCAAAATCAGCAGCCACGACAGTGCTGCCGTTCCAACCAATGCAAGCAGCCGGTCCAGCAGATTTTTCAGATACATTTGATAAATTCCAGATTCCCTCATGTTTTCTTCCCCCTATTCTTTCACCGACTGGTTACTTTTCCGGCCTTCTTTTTCTTTTCCATAGCCGTACTTTCCGTAACCATAACCATATTTTCCGTAGCCATAACCGCCATAGGTGCTGTATCCGTAGCCTGTCGCACCCTCCGGCACGCCGTTCAGTACATAGCCGCAGACCGGAATTTGCGAATCCTCGAAGAATTCCAGTGCCCGCTGTACTTCACGGTCCTTGGTAGTTCCCTGGTGTACGACAAGAACTGCAGAATCTGCGATTCCGCCCAAAAGGGATGCATCCGACAGTACTCCGCACGGCGGCGTATCAATAATCAGAAGATCCGCATCCTCTTTCAATTCTTCGATCAGCGTTTTCATCCGCGCGGAACGCAGCAGGCCGGCCGGATTTTGTGTACTTCCGACACCCGGCAGAATTTTCAGCGACAGATCCCGATAATCGGTAAGTGCCTCATCCAGGCTGATCTGTCCTTTCAGCACTCCTATGATTCCACGTCCCTTCCGCTCGGAAAGTCCAATACACTTCAATACCGACGGATTTCGCAGATCTCCGTCCAGCAGCACTACGCGGTACTTCTTCTTTGCGAATGCCTCTGCGAGATTCACGGCAACGGTCGTCTTTCCCTCTCCCGGCACAGAGCTTGTCACAAGCAAAACCGGACAGTCGGCTTTTCCAAGCCCGTCCTCTGTTCTTGTCCGGATGAGCTGCATTGCTTCTTTGAAGGAATCCGGCACTTTGGGGTTACAGATCGTGATGGTCTGTTCTTTTACGTTGCTTCGTTTCTTGATTTTCGCCTCCGGCAGATTTCCAAGGAACGCTGCGTTCGTCAGCTTTTTCACGTCATCTGCCTGGCGAATTGTTTTTCTTGTTCTCACATAGATGAAGACCAAAAGCAGTGCAACGGCAAGTCCCGCCGCTGCTCCGATCATTCCGGCATGTACCGCATCCTGGCTGTTGATCGGGGATACCGGTACGCCGCTGTCGTCTACCACCGTCAGCGTTGTCGCACCGATTATGTACTCTGCTACCTCCGGATAATTGGTAATGACGGACTGAAGTACGCGATATGCCGTATCCGGTGAAGAATCTTTTACGCGAATTGTGAACAGGTTGGTGTTTTCCATCACGCTCGCCTCAATTTGGGATGTCACTGCTCCCACCTGAAGATCCCGTGCTACAACATCCTTTAATACACCGCTTGTTACGATATAAGGAAAGGTTTTTCCAAGCTGCTGCGCCGTCACATTGTCATAATAGGAATAGCCGACCGCGCGGTTTGATCCGACCACAAATGAGGTGTATGCCTCATACATGGGCTGATACCGCAGCTTTGCCGTCAGAAAGGAGCCGCCTCCCATGAGGATCACAAGAATCAGCACGCCCAAAAAGAATTTTCGGAATGCCTGGAAATATTCTGCCAGAAAGGCGATCAGATCGATTTTCTCCGGTTCCGCCGAATAGGTTTCATACGTTTCTCTGCTCATGCTCTTTGCTCCCTCTTATCGTTCTGCCCTGCTGTAGGTGCCGTATCCATATCCATAACCGTAGCTGTTGCCGATCCGCTCACCGAATCCCGGGTAAACATTTCCAAATACACAGCCGATCACTTTTTCCTCTTTCTGGTTCAATGCATCAATCGCATCGTTGATATCCCTCGTCAGTACGCCGTCCTGCCGCACGGAAAGAACTGCCGCATCGGCATACTCTGCAAGCTCTTCTGCATCCGCCGTCATTCCCATCGGCGGCGTATCCAGAATAATGTAGTCCATATTGGTCCGGCATGTCTCCAGAATCCGGTGGAAAATCTCACCGCCGATTGCAAGCGACGGCTCTTCCAGACGATTACGGCAGATTCCGGTATATACGTTGGTATCCTTGTGTTTCTCAAAAACGCCGGATGCCGACTCTTTTCCGAGGACAACCTTTCCGAAATCCTTTCCGTCTTTTTCCGGAATCTCAAAGATTTTATGTAACGCCGGCTGTCGGAAATCGCAGTCCAAAAGCAGTACACGGTTCTGCTCTTCTGCAAGAGCAAGCGCCAGATTTGCCGCAAGGGTCGATTTTCCTTCATTTTCCGCCACACTGGTCACCAGCAGCACTTTTCCGCCTTTTCGGTCCAGACGCCCCCGCACACGCGATGCAATACGCTTTAAGGATTCCACATACAGAAAGCTCCGCGCCGGATTGGTAATCAGCATGGAGCTGTTTTTCTTCTTCTTTTCGTGATACACAACGCCCAGCAGGTCCGCATCGATTTTGCGGGTGAATTCTGCCTCATTTTTGACGGTATCCCGCAGAAAGGAAAAGAGTCCGATGAGTGCCGCCATAGCAAGGGCTGCCGCAAGAAATGCGGTCGCGGCATACTTTTTGGTCGGAATCTGGTTCGATGGCACACCGGAAACCTGCGGCTGCTGCAGTGTCTCCAACACTACATTCGGAATAATATAGTCGGAAATGCTCGTATAATTGTTCAGTACCGACTTTAAGATCCGAAATGCCATTTCCGGCGAATCTGCGGTCACAGACAGCTCCATCAGATTGGATTCCGGCACAATGGAAGCATTCATTTTTGCCGGAAACGAGGACAGGCTGAGCTCCTCCATCACTTTTTTCTTCAAAATCGTATTTTCCAGAATTGCTTCAAATTTCTGTGCCATCTCATATGTGGCCGACAGGCTCGATGCCGCATTGGCATCCACCCCGCGTCCCATAACGGCAAATGTGGTTTTTACCGTATACCGGTCTTTGTGTACGGTCGCCATCACAGTATAGGTTATCATTGCCGCCGAACAGGCAATCAGAAGGATGACCCACCAGTTTTTTGCAATGTCGCACAGGATACTTCGGAGATCCCAGTCTGTTTTGCTGCTCTGCCCGTTTCCTGTTCTGTCGTATTCTCCCATCTGGATCCCCCCTATTCGTTTACACAGACGATCAGGCGGACGGAGCTTGTCTGCCCATCCTCCGCTGTCGCAGTGTATGTCACTTCATAAACACCCGCACTGCCGGTATCGACCGGATTGTCAATGGAAAACTGATTTTCTCCCAGAAGCTCTTCTTCATACGAAGCTGCATGAAGCGCACCGTCTTCTCTCTTTTCATACAGCATCTGATCCACACTCACGCTTTCCAGATATGCCTGCGGATCAAATGGCTGCTGCAGATCCAGATGAATCAGGTAATCGCTCAGGGTAATCTGCGGCCTTCCGTTCTCCTCTGCCGGATCGTAGAGTTCTACTGTCACCGGAAGACTTGTCACATCTCCGGCGCGGTTTGCAACCGAATATGTCACGTGGTACAGTCCCGGTGTACTGCTGATCTCATCCTCGTAAGAAATCCGGATGCGGTCGGTAATCGTTCCGTCCAGGCAGTCCTCCGCGGAAAGTCCCTCTGTCAGATCATCTGCATTCAGGCTGAACCGCAGCGGGCGATCCAGGGAAAAGACCGGTGAGGTGTAATCGTTATACACCAGTTCCCGCTCCGCATGCGTAACGTGGTTATCGGAATCAAAGGCGACGATACTGATTTTCCGCCGCCCTTTTTCCACAAAATTCGAAATATGTTCCACAGCAAGAGAACTCGTCACATCGCCGTCTTTTTTATCGTAAGCAGTTACTCCGGCCAGAAGTTCTGACTCCTCTGCATGGATGCTGGCAGAAATCTCACTGTTGTCCATCGTAATTTCCGGCCCTTTTCCGTCTTTTCCCGTCTGCTGCCGCACCAGACACCCGCCAAAGGCAAGTGTGGAAGCCAGAAACAGAATGAGAACTGCCGCTCTCGTTTTGTGCATATCAAAGATGCTCCTTTCGTTTCTGTAACGCCATTCTTCCTGTTTTTAGAGGAACCAGCGTCTTTTCCGTTTTCGTTCCGGGGACGGTTCATAGAAAATCTGACGGTCCTCCAGGATTCTTCTCGGATTCACTTTCACTAAAAGCTGTGCATACGCTTCTCCATACCGCTCCTCCAGAAACTGCCGGACTGGCCGCATGTCCGTGGTCCGGTAATCGGCTCCGTGGGCATCGCTTGCCACACAGCCCGCAAGGCGGTTTTCCAGTAGAAACCTTGCTGTCCGCTCAGCCTCTTCTCCAAATCTTCCAAACACGCTTCCTTTGTTGATCTGCAAAACCGCGCCCATTTCCCGGAATTCGTATAGAAGCTCCGGTGTATCCTGCACGCAGAAATACCGCTCCGGATGCGCCAGCACCGGGATTTTTCCCATCGCCGGAAATTCCAGCAGCCGCTTTCTGATTCCGTCCGGCGCCATATCAAACGGCACCTCGATCAGATAATAGCGGCTCTCATGGAGCGGTATCAGCTTTCTCTCTCTGATTTTTTTCTCCAGCGGTCCGATGCTCATGATTTCCATGCCGCGCACCAGGCTGATGGGAATGTGTTCTCTGTTGATTTCCCTCTCCAGACGGTAAAATTGCTCTTCTAACTGTTCCGATTCGTAGTTGACGTATCCGTCCTCCACGCCTTCGATTCCCGTCTGGTTTGCATGCGGCGTCACCGCGAGGATACGCACCCCGCTTTGTGCCGCCATTTCTGCCATTTCAAGGGAGGTGGACAAATTCGGGGATCCGTCGTCCACTCCCGGCAGAATATGTACATGAAGGTCCGTCATCCCTGTTTTTCTCCTTCGTACTGGTATTCCGGTACCATTTTCTTTACCAGATAACAGATGTCCGGACATTCGTTTTCCGCTTCCTTCGCGAGTTCCTTTATCTGCTCCCGGAATACCTTCTCGTCAAATGCAATCTGTCTGCCGATAAAAATCCGGCTGTTTTCTGTGGTCTGCATGCCCTCTTCATTCATCAGAAGTTCCTCATACAGCTTTTCGCCGGGTCGCAGGCCAATGTATTTGATCTTGATTTCTTTTTCCGGCTCATATCCGGAAAGGCGGATCATATTTTTGGCCAGGTCTGCGATTCTGACCGGATCTCCCATATTCAGGACAAAGATCTGACCGTTTTTCGCATAGGCGCCTGCCTCAAGTACAAGGCTGACTGCCTCCGGAATCGTCATAAAATATCGAATGATATCCGGATGCGTAACCGTCACCGGACCGCCGTGTTCGATCTGACGGCGGAACAGCGGAATGACACTTCCGTTGCTTCCCAGTACATTTCCAAAGCGCACTGCCGCAAACTCTGTCGTGCTGTGTCTTCCGATCAGCTGAATCACCATCTCACAGAGCCGCTTGCTCGCTCCCATGATGTTGGTCGGGTTGACTGCCTTGTCTGTTGATATCAGGATAAACTTCTTTACCTGATAATGGCTTGCTGTGCGCGCCGTTTTTAAGGTTCCAATAACATTGTTTTTAATCGCTTCATTCGGGCTGTCCTCCATCAGCGGCACATGCTTGTGGGCTGCTGCGTGAAAGACGATGTCCGGCCAGTACTTCGAAAAAATTGATTCCAGCCTCCGCTCATCCCGCACAGAACCAATCAGTACTGTCAAATTGAGATCTGGGAACTCCCATTCCAGAGATTTCTGAATCTGGTACGCATTGTTTTCGTAGATGTCAAAAATGATCAGATGCCCGACGTCGTGTCCGGCCAGCTGGCGGCAGATCTCACTTCCGATCGAACCGCCTCCGCCTGTTACCAGGATTGTTTTTCCCTTCACATAGCCCAGGATTGCATCGAGATCCACCCGGATGGGATCTCTTGGCAACAAATCCTCAATTTTTATTTTCTTTCTGATCTTTTTTTCTTCCTTCATAGCTCCCACTCTCATTCTGTTGCGTTTTTCTCCCGTATTCAGTTATCCTGTTCCTGCAGACAATCTTCCAGTAAATACAGCATTTCAAGTGCTGAACGAAAACCTGCTTTCTGTTTTCCGCAGATCAGAAATCCCTGCAGACTACAGTGCTGTCGGAACTGAATCTGAATACTGACCATACGCTCGGTTCCGGCTGGAAGCGTTGTATCCTGATTGTTCTTCATTTCATCTGTAAATTCCCACTCTTCTTTTTCCCCTTCTGAAAGGCTCCGCATACAGCTTCCTGCATCCGGCATGCCGAGCAGGTCATAAATGCGGTTCATCCGAAGCAGCATTTCTCCGTATCCCTCAAACGGAATGTCATAATGAAGCAGCGGCAGCCGGATCACTCCTTTGGAATGGCTTCCCTTCACTTCCTGAAAGCATAAAAATAATGCTGCATCTGCTGTTGTATGTACTTTTTCTCTGATTGTTTCTACTTCTCTGTTCATATTTCTCTCCATATGATATTTATTCTTTTATGGTAATGTTATATGTAATAATTATTTTTGGAATATTATACCAAATCAATCTCGCATCGTCAATCTTCTCTGCCTCCTTTTCTTTCGATTTTCTTTTGATTTTCCTGTTTTTTTCTTCTGCTTTTTCTGTCTATCGTTCCTTTTTTTACTTTTTTCGCCCCTTTCTGCCATACGGTGTCACTTTCTGTCGAACGATTTTAACAGAAGTCCGTCAATTCGGCTTGAATGAGATTCTGTCACTGTGTTAAACTACACTTTGTATTTTTATGATGTTTGCTGTAATGCTCTCCTCCTGCTTTTATTTTGTACCCTATCATGTTTCTTTGCGCTGGACAACCGCTTCGACTTGAACGGCTGCACTTCGACGCAAACGGTATACTTTCCCGGAGGTGTTTTTCTTGTATTCCAAATTAATATTCCCACTCGATCCGAACGATTCTGTTCTGCTCGAAATTCCAGTCATTATCTCACAGGGTGTTTCCCAAAAATACCGGCTGGCGCTCGACGACCTGATTTACGTTGAAGCCTGCCAGCACCGACTGATTCTCCACACCATTCAGGGAGATTTTACAACCCGCTGCACATTTGCCGACCTGACGGTCTGCCTTACACCAAGTGATCGTTTTTTCCACGGCGGAAAAGGTCTGCTGATCAACTTTGCCCACGTTTCCCTTGTACAGGTAACTGGCGAAGTTCTGCTGAAAAATGGGCAGATCATTTTCTGCAGCCGCCGGCGAAGGCGTGAGACCCGGGAAGCCTTCCTGGTCTACGCCGGAGCAGGAAAGTTTTCCTACGAAACGATATAAAAAAACAGGAGGGCTGCCGCACGAAGAAAAATTTCCACAAAATATAGATTTTGTAGTGTTTTCGCTTCGTGCGACAGCCTCTCCTGTTAATATATGTTTTTGCTTAATGCTTGTCTGCTGCAAGCTCCATTCGAGCTGCAAACTGTGTATAAAAATCTGTATTTCCGTCATACGGAAGCAGATAAAACAGCTTCAGAATGTTCATGCTGATCTGCTGCCGGAATGCATCGTCCTCGCTTTCGCGCGCCGCATTCTGTTTTTCCTTCAGATAATAATGCCATTTTGTCGTAAAGGCTTCGTATTTCCCAAGCTCCGGCGTATCGAGCCAGCGGCGGACCTTGACCTTTGTCTTGTTCTCCTTCGGACATTCGTTCACCTGAAGGAAATAAGAAAATGTTCCATCCTCATACAGCCGACCCAGCGGAAACATCCGACAGAAGCCCGGGCGTGCATCGTGGATGCTGCAGCGGCCTTCTTCATTTAAAAAGCTGCACCGGTCTGACTGCTCTGTCATCTTCAGATGTGGCAGAATAACACCGTCCACGACACGAAGCGCCACGTTCCCAGCCAGCAAAATCTCTTCCATCGTCTTTCCCAGCTTTTTCTCCAGGCGGTAGACATCCATCGGGTCGAGTACAATCGAATCTCCCATCCCATGACAGCAGGCGGAGCATCCGCGGCAGTCGTCGCAGCCCACTTTTACAAGATCATTAGCTCCGTATCGTTTTCCATCTGAAATTTTATCTATCTCTACATTTCGTTCCATTTTTTCTTCCTATCTTTTCTCTTAATCCTTGCTTTTGGTCTCTTCTCTCGATCTTTGCTTTTAATCCTTGCTTTTGATCTTTGCTTTTGATCTTCGCTTTTGATCTTTGCTTTCGATCCTTGCTTTCGGTCTTTTCTCCCGATCTTTATTTCTTCCTCACATTTCTACTCCCACAACATGCAGTACCTCGTCCTTTACCTGGAATTTGATTTCCATTCCCGCAAAGGAAAGTCCGTAGACGCGTTCTTCGCTGTTCTGATACGATGGACGCGGATCCTGCTCCAGCACTTTTTTCAGCGCCGCACGGTGGTCTGCCGGAACCTTTTCCAGCAGCTCGTCCGGAATCTCAACCGGAATAAAGTATTCTTTCGTCTTTTCCGTAAAGCTGCCAAGTGCCTCCACGTGACTGTCTACATGCGGCAGATACGGTTTGATATCCAGAATCGGTGTGCCGTCCATCAGATCTGCTCCCGTAAGGTGCAATACCGGACCAAGCGACGGATGCTGCTCCACATATTCCAGCTTTACCGAAGAAAGACCGATCGGATTCGGACGGAACGGCGAACGCGTAGCAAATACGCCGACACGCTTATTTCCGCCAAGCCGCGGCGGCCGCACCATCGGAGACCAGGTATCCCGCACGGCTTCCGAAAACTCCCAGATCAACCAGAGATGGGAATATTCTTCCAGCCCCCTCAGTGCATTTGCATCGCGGAACTCCGGTTCAAAAACGATCGTACTCTTTAGTTCTTCGATCAGTCCGCTCTGCCTCGGAATCCCGAATTTTTCCGGGAAATCCGTGTGGATTCGGGCGATCACCTTCATTGCAATTTCTTCTGCCACGTTTCTTACTCCTTTTCTTTCCTGCATCTTCTCTTCTATTTCGCATGGCTCTGAATCATTACCATATGTTTTATCTTAACATTTTGTTTTTGAAAAGTCCACCATGCGCATTCCCCTTCGCCGACTCCCCTGCGGATACTACACGTTACGGGTCACGCAGAGCCTGCCAGACGGTGACTTATACTCCAAGCTCCCGCATGCTTTTCAGCAGCTCCTCGATCTGTTCTGCTGTTTCCTTTACTTTCTCTTCCATCCCGATCAGTTCCCTGCGGTACATCTGTTTTTTCTCCGTCACATCCAGCGCATGTACCGTCTGGACCAGAAATGTTTCTGCCTTTGACTGAAGCTCTTCCGGCAGATGTGTCTCTTTCAGACGGTTTCGAAAGCTTTCCAGATCCTTTCCTGCCGCTCTTAAATACTGATTCATATGAAGCCCCGTGTGGCGCATCCTTGCACGCCCCTCGCTTCGCACCCTGGCATACGTTTTCTGGCTTTTTGCTGCATACAGTGTCATCTGTACATACATCAGGCTGGTCAGTGCCTTTTCTCCTGTCATTGCAGTTTCGTACAATTCTTTTTTTACTCTTTGGCTGCTCATACATTCCTCTCTCTCCGCCACGCTTCTTTCGCTGGCAACGGATGGCAGTTCATGTTTGGTATTCAGGAGTCGAAGGATAAAAAAAGACTCCTATCATGACATCTGCCACAATAAAAGTCTTGCGTTCTCATTTGATACGGATGTTTCTCAACATCGGCTGACGGTTTCAAACCCGCACGGGATGTTTTTATTTCAGATCCCGCGGCGTTTCGCTACTCCCTTTTATTTGTTGAGATGAATCTTAGCACACTTATTGCTAAATTGCAAGCATATTTTTTGCATATCATGCATGATTTCATGCATCCTATTATTTTTGACGGTGTTTCTTCCTATATAAATGGAATGCCGGAAAGCATACGGTTCCCACCATTAAAATAAGGAAAACCACATCCGCATATAGCTTCACATATTCTGCCACCTGCTCCCATGCAGCGCCGACCGCTGCACCGATGCCAACCAGAAGAAGATTCCAGACCGTACTCCCGACTATGGTATATAGCAGAAATCCCGGCATCTTCATCCCCGCCATGCCGGCCGGAACCGAGATGAGACTTCGGATAATCGGAATGCATCGGCCGAGCAGCACAGCCCGCTGCCCCTTTTTCTGAAACCAGGCAATGGTCTTCCAGGCATCCTCTGCCCGAAACCCCAGAAGCTTCATCGGCCGGCTCTCGAGCAGCTCGGCAAGCCCTTCCGGGCTGACGAGGGTTCCGGCTCCGTACAGCACCAGCGCGCCAAGCAGTGAGCCCGCCGTAGATGCCAGCACAACCCCCGCCGGGTGCAGCCGAGTACACGTTGTCAGAAAACCGCCAAAGGTCAGAATCACCTCGGAGGGAATCGGTGGAAATACATTTTCCACCGCAATCAGAATCAGAATACCAAGATAGCCAAAACGGTTGACCATATCCAGAATCACGCTCTGCAAATTTTTCTCTTCCTTTTCATTTCCGGCATAGAAACCTCTTCCCCGCAGCTGCCAGATAGCCGGTTTTCCGGTCTTATCGGTTTTCCTGCCGGAAATGCTCTTTTTCTTCTCCTGCATTTTATGCGCCTTTTCCACGGTGCATGAATCCTTTTTGACTACTTCTTTACAATTCCGTCAGATTTTCTTCCTTTTGTTTTCATGTTCTCTTCAGAAAAGCTTTATCCCGTGTACACATTCTGGTCACAATTTTCCCGTATACTAATCTTATCAACAACAAAGGAAGTAAAAAACAACCTCCATTGTTTCTCTATAAATAAACCGGAGACGGCAAAGCATTTCTGGAAGCACGTCTCCAACGCCAACCTTTCTAATAGATAGATTTCTTTTTCATACCGCCGGGGCTTCAACCAAGTCCCGGCCTCTCTCCTTTTGGGGAGATTTTTTTTGTAACGATTCAGATCCATGCGAAATTCCGGAAAAATCGCGAATCATGCTTGCGCGAAGGAGTGCTTTTTCTGAATCGCTTCTATTCCTGCCGCATTTTTTTCTTGCACGTGACTTTTCTCTATAGTAAAATAAAATCAGTTGTTTGTAACTCTTCAGAACCCAATGGGGAAAACTTTGCATCATCCCTGCAGGAATGATCCGTTTCTTTCAAACAAATACCATGGAAAAAAGGGAGAAAAATACCATGAAAATTGGATTTGACAATGAAAAATACCTGAAAATGCAGTCCGAGCACATCCGCGACCGCATCAACCAGTTTGACAACAAGCTGTATCTGGAATTCGGCGGAAAGCTGTTCGACGATTTCCACGCATCCCGCGTTCTTCCGGCTTTGCACCGGACGCCAAACTGCGCATGCTGATGCAGCTCTCCGACCAGGCTGAGATCGTAATGGCGATTTCCGCAGCCGATATTGAGAAAAACAAAATCCGCGGCGACCTCGGCATCACCTATGACAGCGACGTGCTCCGCCTGATTGATGAGTTCCGCGGACGCGGCCTCTATGTCGGCAGTGTTGTCATCACGCAGTATTCCGGACAGCACAGTGCAGACGCTTTCAAGAAGAGACTGCAGAAGCTCGGCATCCCGGTTTACATTCACTACACGATTCCGGGCTACCCGCATAATGTGCCGCTGATCGTGAGCGATGAGGGATACGGAAAGAACGAGTACATCGAGACAACCCGTCCGCTCGTTGTCGTTACCGCGCCGGGACCGGGAAGCGGAAAGATGGCAACCTGCCTTTCCCAGCTCTACCATGAGCACAAACGCGGTGTAAACGCCGGCTATGCAAAATACGAGACCTTCCCGATCTGGAATCTGCCGCTGAAGCACCCGGTCAACCTGGCTTACGAGGCTGCTACCGCCGATCTGAACGATGTCAACATGATCGACCCGTTCCACCTCGAGGCATACGGCGTGACAACCGTCAACTACAACCGTGATGTCGAGATTTTCCCGGTTCTGCGTGCGATCTTCCAGCAGATCTTCGGCGAGAGCCCGTACAAATCCCCGACTGACATGGGCGTCAACATGGCCGGAAACTGTATCATTGATGATGAGGCATGCCGTGAGGCTTCCCGTCAGGAGATCATCCGCCGCTACTACACTGCTGTGGACGGTATCGCAGACGGCTCCCGCTCCGAGACTGAGGCTTACAAAATCGAGCTTCTGATGAAACAGGAAAACATCGTTGCCGCAGACCGTACCACCGTTTCCCCGGCTCTTGTCCGTGCCGAGGCGACCGGCGCACCGGCTGCTGCCATGGAACTGCCGGACGGACGCGTCATCACCGGAAAGACCGGCGATCTGCTCGGATCGAGCGCGGCGCTTCTGCTGAATGCATTAAAAGAGCTCTCCGGCATCGACCATGACGTACATGTTCTCTCACCGGAATCCATCGCTCCGATCCAGACCCTGAAAACCAAGTACCTCGGAAGCAAGAACCCGCGTCTTCATACCGACGAGGTTCTGATTGCGCTGTCTGCTACTGCTGCACAGAGCGAGGATGCACAGAAAGCACTCTCCTGCCTGCCGCAGTTAAAGGGCTGCCAGGTGCACTCCAGCGTTATGCTCTCCGATGTGGACCGCAAAATGTTCCAGCGTCTGGGATGCGATCTGACCTGTGAGCCGAAATTTCAGTAAATAATTTTTATATCTTGGACATAAAAAATCCAGGGCATACGGTACTTTCCGTACCTGCCCTGGATTTTTTCTTTTCCGGCTTCTGTTTATAAATTTTCTTTTCCGAATCCCATTGGCAGCAGCTCCTCGAGTGTCATTTCTTTCCAGGAACCGTCGCCCTTGCAGAGAAGGACGAGAAATTTGTTCGGATCAACGAATTCCCGCAGCACCTGACGGCAGACACCGCACGGTGTGCAGAAATCCTCCGGCTCTGCCTCTCCCGGGCCGCCGCAGACGGCGATCGCGTCAAATTCCGTTATGCCCTCGGATACGGCTTTGAAGACCGCGGTGCGCTCCGCGCAGTTTGTCGGTGTATACGCCGCATTTTCAATGTTGCAACCGGTATAAATCGCTCCATTCTTTGCCAGAACCGCCGCGCCTACGCGGAATTTCGAATACGGCACATACGCAAATTTCCGCGCTGCCAGAGCCTGTTTTACCAGCTCCTGTTTTATTTCTGTACTGATTTCCTGTTTCATATCCAGCATCCCCTTTCCAGTATCCCCTTATTTTTTCTTTCTTATTTCTGATCTTCCCGGATCAGAATCCGCAGTGCCTCGATGGCTACCTGAATCGCACCTTCCGTATCGTGCGTAATGTGGTTCTCCATGCCGCGTTTCACTCTCTCCTGATTTCCCATCACAAGAAAATCCGATCCGGCACGGACGCCGCGGGCACTTGCCACGATAAAGAGTGCCGCCGATTCCATCTCTGACGCTTTGCATCCAAGTTTCATCCACGCATCCCATTTTTTCAGCAGCTCATCGCCGACCGGCATCTGCTCCGGGTCGTGCTGGCCGTAGAAGGAATCCTTGCACTGTACCACGCCCGCATGCCATTTTTTCCCAAGATTCTTTGCCGCCTGCACCAGCGCATTCGTCACGGTAAGGTCTGCGACTGCCGGGAACTCGATCGGTGCGTATTCCTTTGACGTTCCCTCCGCACGGATCGCTCCCGTTGCCACCACGATATCGCCGCCCTCTACATCGAGTGCCATACCGCCGCATGTTCCGACGCGGATAAACGTATCGGCGCCGCACTGGATCAGCTCTTCCATCGCGATGGAAGCCGACGGACCGCCGATGCCGGTAGATGTAACGGAAACCTTTACACCGTCCAAAGCACCCGTATAAGTCACAAATTCCCGGCTGTCTGCGACGAGCACCGGGTTCTCAAAGTAAGCTGCAATTTTTTTACACCGTTTGGGATCTCCCGGCAGAATCACATACCGTCCCACATCGCCTTTTCGGATCTGCAGATGATACTGCAGCCCTTCTTCTCCTGAATAATTCTGCATATGCAAAAACCTCCTTCGTATTTTCGTATTCTCATAGTTCTATTCTACCACAGGCCGCACCGCAAATACAAGGCTTGACACCATTTCGCTTTCCCTTTCATTACGGATATAATCACGTTCCGCAGTTGCCTTTTCCCATTCGAGATGCTACAATAGGCACAGAAACCAGAGTTCTTACTTTCATTTTTACGAGGAGGGATTATTTTATGAGTTCCTATGTCATCAGCTGCTGCTCTACGGCAGACCTTACCGAAGAACATTTCTCCAAACGGGAAATCTCATACATCTGTTTCCATTACAAATTAAATGACACCGAGTACGCGGATGATCTCGCAAATCCATGCCGTTCGATCAGTTCTATGCCGCCATGGCCGCCGGCGCTTCCACGAAAACATCCCAGGTGAATGCCGATGAATTTGAAGCCTATTTTGAAACATTCCTGCAGGACGGCAAAGACATTCTCCACGTCTGCCTCTCCTCCGGCATTTCCGGTGTACTGAATTCCGCGATGATCGCCAAAGCCGACCTTGAAGAGCGCTACCCGGAACGGAAAATCCTCATCGTGGATTCCCTCGGCGCTTCCTCCGGCTACGGTCTTCTGATGGACCGCCTTGCCGACCTGCGCGATGAAGGAAAACCGCTGGAAGAGGTTTACGATTTCGCGATGAAAAACCGCCTCAAAGTCCATCACTGGTTCTTCTCCACGGACCTCACCTTCTACGTGCGCGGCGGCCGCATCTCCAAAGCCTCCGGCGCAATCGGCGGACTCCTCGGCATCTGCCCGCTGCTCAACATGGACAACGAGGCCGTCTGATTCCGCGGTTTAAAATCCGTACGAAGAAAAAAGTCATCAAAAAAATCGTCGACCAGATGGAAGAAAACGCCGAGGGCGGCCTCTCCTACTCCGGCAAATGCTACATTTCCCAGTCCGCCTGCTACGACGATGCGCGGGCCGTTGCGGATCTTATCGAGGAACGCTTTCCCAATCTGAACGGAAAAGTCGAGATCAACAACATCGGAACCACCATCGGCAGCCACACAGGGCCGGGAACCGTGGCATTGTTTTTCTGGGGGAACGAACGGGTGGATTAACTCTCCTGCACTTCCATCTATAGCAAGACCCGAAAATAATGCAAAAAAGGCAGTGCTGCAGAGCGCGAATTGCAAGGAACAGATTTGAAGGCGTACCGGGGTACGACGAAAATCTGTGACGCAGTAA
>NZ_QTVR01000027.1:0-22576 GCF_003460685.1 Blautia sp. OF03-13
ATATTGCTCCATAATTTCTTTTGCTCTATATTCTGGAGGTAAATACATTCTTTCTTCTGAATATAATTCTTTCAAAAATTTAATTACCTTTCTTCCTTGCTGTTCATAATGATATACATCATCATTGTGATTAATACATCTAAACACAATATCCTTCAATCCATGAATCAATTCTTCATATTTACTAAATCCTAATTCCTCAGTCTGCATTGTATTAGTTTTATTTCTCATGTCATCTGTAACAGGAACCAAGTCAATATCATTTAACGCCAAGTTAATTAATCTTGAAGCTAATTCTTGTCTAAACAATTTAGAATATTGTGTTGAATCAATCTTATTAGTACCATATCCAGCTTTCTTTCGCGCCTCATTAACATTTTCTTCAAAAACAGAATATGATTCAGTCTCTCCATATTTTGCTTTATAATCATGCAATATTTCATCAATTGTAAATGCTTTTACTCTTAATCCATCCTCTAAATCATGCGCTGCATATGCGATTTCATCTGCAATATCCACAATTTGGACGTCTAACGTTCTTACTTTAATTGCATTTTCATCAACGAACTTCTTAAGTAAGTCATAATCTTCATCATAAATAAATTTCTGACTCTTTTTATCATTTTTAAATTTTTCAGCATTAAACTTATTAAAATATTTTACAACACTTAACATACTTCTATATGTTAAGTTCAAGCCTCTAAATTCTGGACGTTTTTTTTCAATATTAGTAAGAATTCTCAATGTCTGTGCATTGCCTTCAAACCCTCCTATATCTTGAAACATTTCATTAAGATATCTCTCTCCCGCATGTCCAAATGGCGGGTTTCCTAAATCATGAGCTAAAGCACCTGCCTCAACTATATAACTTTCACCAGCATCATATTGTATAGTCCCTGCGATAGATCTGGCGATCTGCGCAACTTCCAAGCTATGTGTCAACCTATTTCTAAAAAATTGATCATTTCTTATTCCAAGAAGCTGCATTTTCCCCTGTAAACGTCTAAAAGAAGAAGAATACATTATTCTTGCATAATCTCTCTGAAAAGGACCATCAGGACGATATCTAGACTCTTCGATGTGCACATATGTTTCCATACAGTCCGTCTTCATGGTATTTAATAACGTTCTTTTTATTTTATCCCTTGAAACTTCAAGCGGACTTTTAGACACTTCTTTCATCTTTATATGCTTCCTCCTACATACTTTTCTTTATATCATACTACAAAACGTCCCATATTTCTATAAAACGTTTTGTAAAAATATATGATAGATATTTCTTCATTCAATAGAGAGTTAGAACAGCAGGATTCGAACCTGTGATCTCATGTCTGCGTCTCTATATGTTTCAATCCAATCTATGTTCCAATAAGTACAAGAAATCTGCCTTAATAATGTAACCTGTTTATTAATTTTAAAATTTCCCAGTTCATATTCCCCCTCAAAAAAACGTTGCGGTATTCCAGATTTTAGAGCCGTTTTATAATCCCGATCCGAATCATAATATATCTGGGTATTATGGTGAGCTCCTCTATCCTCTTTCTTTGGAAGTTGCATATAATCTCCATAACACACTCTCAATATTTTATCATTTTCAGTTGCAACCTGAACTTTTGTATTTTCGTAAGCGCCAAGTATTCCTGCGGATTTTCAAATCCTTAGATTTCCCCTATAATTGCAGCTGATAGATACTTAGATTATTTCACTACAATTATGGAGGATAGGTTATGGCAGGTACTCGCAAGACCCGCGTTCCGATGGTGGAACAGATCAGACTTATCAATGAATGCCGTCAGAGCGGCATGACAGATGCTGACTGGTGTCGTGAAAACGACATTGCAGTAAGCACCTTTTACAACTGGGTCAGCCGTTGTCGGAAAACAGCAGCGGATCAGATCCCAGCGGCGAATTATGGTCATCTTGAGGTTCCACGCCCGAAACAGGACGTGGTTCCCATTGACATTGTTCCGGATCACATTCCGGAACAGCATACCGCATCGCAGATGCTAAATTCGAACCTTGACAATCCACATACGATTGAAGTTTCTATGAAGGATATCACAGTCCGCATCAGCAATGATGCGGATCCTGTTCTGCTCACCAGGACTTTTCGCATGCTTCAGGAGTTTTCATGTTAGGCGATGTTTCCGGACTTGAGAAGATCTACATTGTCTGTGGCTACACGGATAGGAGGAAATCTATTGACGGACTCTGCACCGTTATCGAAGACCAGCTTAAGATGGATCCGTCGTCCAGTGCTCTCTTCCTTTTCTGCGGAAGAAGACGAGACAGGATCAAAGCCTTGTTCCGCGAACCGGATGGCTTCGTTCTGATCTATAAGCGATTGTCTGTCCGCGGCGGTTATCAATGGCCCAGAAAGCAGTCAGAGGTCCGGAATCTTTCCTGGCGGGAGTTTGACTGGCTGATGTCCGGGATTGATATTGACCAGCCAAAAGCCCTCAAAGCAGAATAAAAAGCTCGTGGATCCTGGCAGAAATCCTGCATAGAAAAATCCGGAAATCCCTTGTAAATCCGGCATTTTTCAGGCGTTGTTTTCCTTTAGTAAAAATCCCATTTCTGGTATAATAAAGGAATCAAATCCGAGGAGAGAAACGATGGCTTCCAGTGCAAAAGATACCCAGCTTCGAGAGCTGAAAGATACCGTATCACAACGGAAAACAATGATAGCGGAGCAGACGGAACTGATCAAAGCTCTCCGTCTTATTATTGACGAAAAAACCAGTCATGAGAAAGCTCTTCAGGAACAGGTAGATTATCTGACAAAAAAACTCTTTGGTCCCTCCAGCGAGAGAAGATCTGATGATATTCCGGGACAGCAGAATCTCTTCGATGAAGCAGAAGTGGAACAGGATCCATCCCTGTTGGAAGGCGAAACGGTAATCCGGGAGCATACCCGTAAAAAGAAGGCAGCACATGAGGAACTCTTCAAAGGCCTGAAAGTTGAAAAAGTAGTGGTCCCACTTCCGGAAGAGGATCAGATCTGTCCGGTATGTGGTACGCAGATGGTCTTGATCGGCGAGGAATATGTCCGCCGGGAACTGGAATTCATTCCTGCCACCTGTAAAGTGATCGAATACTACAGCCAGAGCTATGGATGCCCCTCCTGTAAGGAAGGACTCGGCGATACAGAAAAGCCTGTGATCGTAAAGTCTCAGGTTCCGCCGACTCTGCTTGGAAAAGGACCTGCATCAGCATCTGCAGCTGCATGGACTATGTACCAGAAGTATGCCAACGGGCTTCCACTTTACCGGCAGGAAAAGGACCGGAAGCAGTATGGGGTGCAGATCAGCCGGACGACCCTTGCAAACTGGATCATCTACTGTTCAAAGAACTATTTTCAGCCAATGTACGATTACTTTCATCGGGAGCTGCTGAAACGTAGTTTTGCGATGGCAGATGAGACGCGGGTCCAGGTATTGAAAGAGGAAGGACGCAGGGCACAGACCCAGTCATTCATGTGGCTGTTCCGAAGCGGTGAGGACGGACTTGCGGAGATCATCCTGTATGGCTATTCCCCGACCAGGAGCGGCAGCCATGCAAAGGAGTTTCTGGAAGGCTACAGCGGATATCTGGAAACGGACGGCTATCAGGGTTATAACAGTCTGCCTGGGATCAGGCGCTGCTCCTGTTGGGCACATATCCGCCGATACTTTATCGACGCTGTTCCAAAAGGGAAGCAGTATGACTACAGCCAGCCTGCAGTACAGGGAGTCCAGTACTGCAATCGGTTGTTTGCCATGGAAGACTCCATTAACAAAAAGTATCCCGGTAATTATGAAAAGCGGAAACAACTGCGTCTCGAGAAGGAAAAACCTGTTCTGGAGGCTTTCTGGTCGTGGCTTGACCAGCAAAAGCCCGTCCGGAATACCCGGCTGGATAAAGCCGTGAATTATGTTCTCAACAGGCGTGATATAGCGGAAACCTATCTGGAAGACGGGCGGTGCAGCTTTACCAATAATCTCAGTGAGAATGCGATCCGTCCGTTCGCAGTGGGGCGAAAAAACTGGCTGTTCAGCAGTTCCGTGGACGGAGCGAATGCCAGCGCAGTAGTCTACACAATGGTTGAGATGGCCAAAGCACATGGCTGAACATCTACGGATATCTTAAATTTCTGCTGGAGAACCGACCGAATAAAAATATGACCGATGAACAGCTGGCGGAACTGGCACCTTGGAGTGAAAAACTCCAATCTATCAAAAATCGCATGTGAATTATAGTGAATTACTCCAACTCGTAAAGGGCTGGAGTAATCTTGTATCTAACCGCATTATTATTTGGCGCTTACTTTCCACTTCCTTTTCCTTGGTCTTTTCTGCTTTCCCGGCAACTGTGTTTTCCCCTACTGGGTTCGTTCTTATATTTTCTGACGCTTCTTCTGTTTTTTATTGCCTCGATCATTTTTCTTCTCCTTCACTTCTTTCGGCATATCGATCAGTCCGAAGCGATAGAACATCCCATAGATGTAAGTCACACCCCGGATGTCACTCAGAGCCTTTGGTCGTTCAACTACTTCTCCTACCTTTTTGATATTCCCCAGTGCCAGCAGCACAGAACTCCACGCCAGGCTTTTGCTCTTCCCTCGGCGGTCGATCCACAATTCCTTTGTATATTCGCCGCTTCTGCCCTTTCGTATTTCATAGGTAAAGGGTAAGCCGGAATAGGTTTTAAATTGCACACCACAATAAAGCAAGACCGTCTCCCACAGGTGCTCCTCTGTCGGCTCTGATCTCAGTTTTCTTATCGCTCTGTATCTCCGCTGCCGCTCTGCTCCAACACTGATTTTCTCTTTATCTGCTGTACTCGGGAAGTACACGCCTTTCTGATATGGCAGGTATGAGGTGACGGAGGCTTTGGAGAGTTGAAGAGTATTTGCGGTTGAGAGGATGGCTTCTTTATAGTTCTGTGTTTCTCGATACTCCTCAAAGGTATCCTGTACCTTCTCCGCCACTTCCGATTCATACACACCAGCCGTGATAAGCAGCTTTCTTACTTTGATGGGGTTTAGAGCCAGAGCATCTGCGATGGATTGGAGGGAGCAATCCTCCTCATAAAGCGCCACAGCAGCATCCATCTGTTCTTTCAGATTCTCCCCGGCATCATACTCAGGCTTCAACTTCTTTCGACCGCCGCCAGGCTTTCTGGCGTTATATGCTCTTTTCTCTCCCATAACTCACAGCACCAGCTCATTGAAAGCTTTTTTTTCTGCCTTACGAAATATCATTTTGTCCACCTCTTTACTCATGCAGCTCCAACGGCAGTCCATCCGGGTCATGGAAGAAGGTCATCTTCTTGCCGGTATAATCATCAACACGAATCGGCTCACATTTAATTCCCACCTCTGCCAGTTCTTTCACTGTCTGCTCCACACTCTCCACGCAAAAGGCAAGGTGACGCAAACCACATGCCTCCGGGCGGTTCACACGCTTCGGCGGGTTTTCCTCAGCAAAAATCTCCAGCTCCGTGTGTTCATTGACACGAAGATCCAGCTTCCAGTCCTTGCGCTCCGGGCGATAGTTTTCTCTGATGACAGAGAATCCCAACTTGTTCACATAGAAATCCTTTGCGGCTTCATGGTCGGATACGATGATTGCAATATGATGTATTTTAGATAAGTTCATTTTTTGTCACACTCCATTTCTTCTATCTCATTTTATTTCCGTTATAAACTATATATCAGCTCTCAAAATATACCGTGTGTGCCTCAGCTCCGGGGAGAGCCTTGTGTTCCACACACGGCATTTATTTTTTTCCTACCACAAAACAATACTCTTCTACAGACGCTTTCTTACCTTCCTGATTCCGTAGTACATCAATCCGCCAATCACTCCACCAACTGTATTATAGAAGATGTCTGACAGCTGAAACGTACCCAGGCGAAGCAGTAATTGCAGCGTCTCAATACTTACCGAAAAGATCAACGCTGTCTTTCCGCTATGCCACAGTATCTTTCTCCAGCCGTTTCCTGTCTTTTCTTCGAATGTCCACATAAGCACACCGGTGAACGGCACCATCATAATGACGTTCTCGATGCCCTCTGTTGTCAACACCTGCTCGCCATTCACTGTCTTCCAGATGCCCCATCCGTCCAAAACATTGGACAGCGGATTCAACCACAAATTTCGATTCAACAGCGTTCGGAACAGGATCATCGATGTCACGAATACCAATAGAAACAATTTTCGAAAGAACACTCTTTCTTTGAACCTCTCGTACCATGTCACCAGAGCGCTCTTCCAGCCTTTGCCCGCTTCGCCCGGTTCATACGCATACAGGTAAAAAACATAGTCATAAAAGAAAGCAGAAGCGAAAATCCAAATGGTTCATACAAAGCCGTCAAAATATTTGTGATGATTTTTCCGAGCAACTCCATGGTTCCCTGCATCATGGTTTACAGATCACAGAAGAGATCTGCCTTGTACACGCCGTTTTCCAGCATCTTTTTGAAGCTGTCCTTTACTGCTGCGACATCCTCATGGTAGGTCATACCGTACCAGGTATCATTGGTTTTCAGAACCTTCACAGACATCTTTCCCTGCTCCAGCTGCTCACCAATGAAGATCGGGATCAGAAACTCTGCCTTCAGAGGATTGCCCGGTACCTCTTTCTCAAAGAACTCCCGGAAGCCGTCTTCCAATGTGGCAAGGAAATCAGGAGTCAGACCCCACATATTCATAGAAACCAGCGAATTCACATCGACAGCCACGCCATCTGCCTCCGCTCCGTTTGCGGTCTTTACAATATTCTTGGTTTCCACAACCTCGGTCAGATTGTTCTGCTCATCCATTTTGCAGATACCACGGGTTACGCCGCCGTTATCGGACAGCGTGTTTTTCAGCACAAAGCCAGCCATACAGGACTTGCCGCCATTTACCAGATACTCATGGACGGCACGGAAACCTTCCTTGCCATAGTAGTCATCGGCATTGATCACGATGAACGGTGTGCTAAGAATATTCTTTGCTGCAAGCACGGCCTGACCGGTTCCCCACGGCTTTGTACGGCCTTCCGGCAGAGTGCCCGGGATGTCGTTACTATCCTGGAACGCGTAGTCTACCGTTACCTGATGATCGGCGCAGATCGCGGCGATGCGATCACCGATCACCTCTTTGAACTCCTTCTCGATATCCTTGCGGATAATAAAAACTACATGGTTGAAACCGGCCTCGATTGCATCATGGATTGAGTAGTCCATGATGATACGATTCGAAGCATCTACCGGCTCCAACTGCTTGATTCCTGTTCCGAAACGGCTGCCGATTCCGGCGGCCATGATAAGTAATGTTGTTTTCATAATGTTGTTTTCATAATGTTCCTCTCCTCGTATTTTCTAACACTTACCGAAAGCATATTTTCTCTCTCAAATACTACTCCGAAAATCCGTTCCGAAGCTCTGCGCATCGCTTTTTCCTCACGCAATCCTATTTCGACGACGTTCCAGACCTCAGATAATTCTTATTTCACAAGAGAAGCTTTCAATAACTGTTTTTCCATTCTCTGATAATTTTTTATCACCTGTACAGAACTGTTCTTCTTCAAAAATTCATGCACTTTGTTGTATGCTTCTCCGCAATATCTCCGATATCTGTCCTTAAAATCCGACGGCAATTTTTTTAATACTGCTGGAGCTACATATTTCCTCAATAACTGAATTTGTTTTTCCTCATTGTCTTTCAGAGAAACTGCCGGTTTCATCAACAGAAGATGGGCTTTTTCAAAGTAATCTGCCACATCCACGTTTTTTTCATTTTCAATACGCAATAAATAAAGTCTTGCCTGCTGTGTATCTACCTGAAATGGAACTGTATATTCAGAATCGTGAAAGAAACTATATGCAGCTTCCAGAAAACGTTGTGCCAGATCATACTTTCCGATATTCGCACAAGCAATCGCATACTGAAGCCAAAAAAATGTATTTTCCCTATAATACTCCAACTCTTTCAGGCTATCATAATAATTCACCAAAAACTTTTCCTTTTGACCCGATTTTAAAAGGAATGTATTTACATGCGAATACGATATAATATTTTTTAAAATGTTCTCATAACGATTAATCGTTCGATATCGATTCGCGTATTCTGCCGTCAATTCCAATACTTTTATAATCACATCATTACAGTCCAATTCTTTCAGGATCAAATTCGCTGTAACAGCCGATTTAATGCGAAAATCTGTTGCTTCCTTCGAAAAATCTAAAATCTCCTGTACATTTTCATCTTGTGTAAAACGCGGATCAAACGCCGCGTTAACTCCGATAATTTTACCAATATCCTGTGCATCTATATTTAAGCTCATGATTTTTACCAGTAATGCTAAAATAAGGACTTCATAATATGACACAGAAACTGATTTTATACCTGAAACGATTGTTTCTATTTTATTCTTCATATCCGTAGAATTCACAACATCTACAAGAATACTCTGAAACTCTGAATTTCCCCATTTTCTGTCTTTTAATCTTTTCTTCTTTTCCGATCTGGAAAGATTACTCAAATTTCCCCATAAGCCATTATTTCGCAAAATATTGCTCATGACGTTTAATTCTTTTTCATTCAGTTTATTTAAGTCAATGACTTTACTCTCACCTTCCCCCACTTTTAATATTTCATTTGCTTCCCGAATCCGAGTATCATACAGAACCGTACGTGCTGTCAAAATAAACTGAACGTCTTCCAGGGAATAAAAAGAAAATTTCTCCAATACATTAATGTAATTATAATAATTTTCTATAATAACCAACTTTTTTCCTGGGCTTTCGACAATATGCTGAACGTCCGTTGGTAAGCTTTTCATATAAACTGTTTTTAAAGTAAAAATTTGATACCCTTCGTCTTCAAACAGATGCTTCAAACATTCTGCGAAAATCGTTTTTCCATTTCCCAAATTAGCATGTACATAGATAACTCTACAATTATTTTTCAAATCCTCTTTTACTTCTTTTAGTTGCTTTCGAAAAATTAAATTATCATAGATTCCTCTATCGGTATGCCATAAGCTATCTACACTCTGACCGGTCATAAAAAAATTATGAACTTCGAGAGAAGTAGCTTTCTCTATGGTATTTTTTTCCCTGGCCACCTCAAAGCATTGATAAATATGAAAATCTGTCATTTTGACAGGCATTGGATGATCACTTTTATATTTATCTAATCCTTTCGTGAATTCTTCCATTGTTATCGCATAAACCGTTCCATATCTCTTTAACTTTCGTTTCTTATCTTCTGAAATTTTACTATCTTCAATAAATACTATTTTCTCGTGCACATTCTGTGCATAAATTAATCTTTTCAGATCCAAATCATAATCTAAGGAAAGTCCCACAATAACTACACATTCAACCGTTGTCAAATCATCCGAAAAAATAGCGCCCCATGCGTTCTGGTTCAAGCTTTCAGAAGCATAGCTTCGACCTGACAAACGGAATTCCGATTGAAGTGTTCGCTCACTCAAATTTCCTATATATCCATTAATATAAACACATTGTTTTTTCTTACTTTTTTCCAACTTGACATCATCAGAAAGGGTAACCGCATAAAGCGGTTCTTCCATATCCTTGGATGCTAAAATCGGCACCTCATCATAATTGGTAGTGTAAACTCTCTGCCAGTCTTGTCCATATAATATTTCATGTTCTTTCTGTACTTTCGAGACATACAGTACCTTCTTTAACTCTGCAATTAATTCATCCGAGCTTTTTGTTTCCAAATAACTGTCTGCTGCATCCTGCAAATCATATGGATTTTCCGGGTTCACAATTCCAGCAGATTTATAAAGTCTTTCCGCTAATGCAACACCTGACGGAAATTTTTCCCCATTCATCCCCAATGCTGTCATATGAGCACCTGAACCAGTAATCAGCATTGCTCTACCAGTTATAATCGCTTGGTATATTTTTTCTAGTTCCATAGAACATCCTCCTCATTTGTAAGGGCAGTGTCAAATTTGCTATCTTTTCTCAAACGTAAACGATAGAACGGTCTTACCAAAACGGCGGGGCCTTATAAAAAGATTTACCTTTCCCCATCTGTCAAGAAGCTGTTCAATTAGTCTTGTCTTATCAATATAGTAAAAACCCTGCCGGCGAATTTTCTTAAAATCTTCGATACCAACCGGAAGTTTTAACGTCGCTGCCATTCTTCAACGCTCCTTTCCGAAGCTATACTAACAGGCAAAGGATATTATATCCCAGTGTATTTTGATTTTACCATCTGGGAACTCAAATGGCAAGTTGATCCTATCTTCTTGATAGAGTAAACTTACTGTCAGTTGGAGAGTCGCAGAAGATTCCCTGCTATGAACTTGACCAGATTGTTTTCTCATAGTCTACTTCTCCCACAGTGTTTTGTCAAATACCTCCCAGACGCTCCCGGATCGCAAGCTTTTTCCGGATGTCTATACGTAAGTGTTAATAATTACATCTACCTATTCGGAGGTGCGTTAGCGTCATAATTCCGGTTGCGGAAGAGACTGGAAAATGTTATTCTTATCATAGGCAGTGGAGCTTTCTTAGTTCAGTTGTTTCGTGTGGTAACTTAACAATAACGGATTATGGAAAGTAATTCCACTGCTTTTTTAATAAAAATAAAACTGCGCCACAGCCTTGGCAGGCCATCGCGCAGCGATTTTGTTCAATCTTCGTTTATCATTCCTGTTCTTATGTGTCAAGTTCTGTGCTTATCTTTTCCCACCATTTTTCCAAATTTGACTTATCCATGAACTAGTGCCTCAGAAAAGGAAATCAAACCACTTCTGACCGAATAAACCAATATAATGCTATCAACCCCCAAAATATCCTCTCACATTTCTCCCCATCTTCCGTTAAACTACATACACAAGCAACTAATACGGAGATTTTTCTCCACACTACACATTATTGAATAGAGAGGATTTTCGAATGAAAAAAGCACTTATCACCGGTATCACTGGTCAGGACGGCTCTTATCTTGCGGAGTTTCTGTTAGAAAAAGGTTATGAGGTTCATGGTATCACCCGTCGCGCTTCGCTTGCAAATACGGCTCGTATCGAGCACATTATGGATAAAATCACACTGCATGACGGTGACCTTTCTGATTCGTCATCGCTGATTCGTATTATCAATATTGTCCAGCCGGATGAAATTTACAATCTGGCTGCGCAGTCTCATGTACAGGTTTCTTTTGATGTTCCGGAGTATTCCGGCGATGTGGATGCTCTTGGTGTTCTTCGTATTCTGGAAGCATGCCGCATTCTTGGCCTTACCAAAAAGGCAAAAGTTTACCAGGCATCTACTTCTGAACTGTATGGAAAAGTAGAAGAGGTTCCGCAGCGCGAGACAACCCCGTTCCATCCATACAGCCCGTATGCGGTTGCAAAGCAGTATGGCTTCTGGATTGTAAAAGAGTATCGCGAAGCATATGGTATGTTTGCTGTCAACGGCATTCTGTTCAACCACGAGTCCGAGCGCCGCGGCGAGAACTTTGTTACCCGTAAAATCACACTGGCTGCCGGAAGAATCGCAGAAGGTATTCAGGATCATCTGGAACTTGGAAACATGGACTCTCTGCGTGACTGGGGTTATGCAAAAGATTATGTGGAGTGCATGTGGATGATTATGCAGCATGAAACACCGGAAGATTTCGTCATCGCAACCGGCGAGCAGCATACCGTACGTGATTTCACCGAAAAAGCATTCGCTGCAAACGGCATTACCATCCGCTGGGAAGGCACCGGTCTGGAAGAAAAAGGCTACGATGCAGAAACCGGCAAAATGCTGGTATGTGTCAATCCGGAATGGTTCCGTCCGACCGACGTTGATAACCTCTGGGGCGATCCGACCAAGGCCAAAACCGTTCTTGGATGGAATCCGCAGAAAACAACGTATGCTGAATTAGTAGAAATTATGGCAAAGCATGACCGTCAGCTTGCAAAACAGGAAAAAGCCATGAACGCCGCACTTTAATTTAGGAGATGCAAATATCATGATGGAAAAAAATGCAAAAATTTATGTAGCCGGACACCGTGGAATGGTTGGTTCCGCAATTGTAAGAGAACTGAAACGCCAGGGTTATGAAAATATCATTACCCGTACCCACAAAGAACTGGATCTCTGCCGTCAGGATGCTGTCGAGGCATTTTTCGCAGAGGAAAAACCGGAATATGTCTTCCTCGCTGCTGCAAAAGTAGGCGGCATCGTTGCAAACCAGGAAGCACTGGCAGATTTCATGTACGATAACATGACACTGGAAATGAATGTCATCCACTCTGCGTGGAAAAACGGCTGTAAAAAACTGGAATTTCTTGGATCCTCCTGCATTTACCCGCGTATGGCACCGCAGCCGATGAAGGAAAGCTGTCTGCTGACTTCTGAACTGGAAAAAACAAACGAGGCTTATGCACTTGCAAAAATCTCCGGCTTAAAATACTGTGAGTTTCTGAACCGTCAGTACGGAACTGATTATATTTCCGTTATGCCGACCAATCTTTACGGACCAAACGATAACTATCATCCAACCCACAGCCACGTACTTCCTGCACTGATCCGCCGCTTCCATGAAGCAAAGGTTAACAATCTGCCGGAAGTTACCTGCTGGGGCGACGGCTCTCCGCTGCGTGAGTTCCTGTATGTCGATGACCTTGCAAATCTCTGTGTCTTCCTGATGAACAACTATTCCGGAAATGAGACCGTAAACGCCGGAACCGGAAAAGAACTGACCATCAAAGAGCTGACAGAGCTTGTTGCAAAAGTAATCGGTTATAATGGAAAAATCAATTGGGACAGCACAAAGCCAAATGGTACTCCAAGAAAACTGCTCGACGTATCCAAAGCAACCGCTCTTGGCTGGACCTACAAAACCGAGCTGGAAGACGGCATCCGTCTCTCCTACGAGGATTTCCTGAACAACCCGATGCGTGCAGAAAGATAACGGAGAAACTTTATGAATATCGTTTTATTATCCGGCGGCTCCGGCCAGCGCCTGTGGCCGCTTTCCAATGATATCCGTTCCAAGCAGTTTATCAAAATTTTCCATACGGCAGATGGTGAACTGGAATCCATGGTACAGCGCGTTTACCGTCAGATCCGTACGATCGACAAGGATGCAACGGTAACCATCGCGACCTCAAAATCACAGGTTTCCGCCATCCACAATCAGTTAGGGGAAGATGTCGGCATCAGCGTTGAGCCTTGCCGCCGTGATACATTCCCGGCCATTGCGCTTGCCGCAGCCTATCTGAAGGATGTAAAGGGAATTTCCGAGGACGAACCTGTCGTTGTCTGCCCGGTTGACCCTTATGTGGAAATTGATTATTTTGATGCCTTAAAAGACCTCGGTGCCCAGGCTGCTTCCAGCAATGCCAACCTGGTTCTGATGGGTATTGAACCGACCTATCCAAGCGAAAAATACGGATACATTATTCCAGACACCCCGGCTCCTGTCAGCACGGTGTCGATGTTCAAAGAGAAACCGACCAAAGAAATTGCAGAACAGTATATTTCCCAGGGTGCTCTTTGGAACGGCGGTGTTTTTGCTTTCCGTCTTGGTTATGTTCTGGATCGCGCTCATGCATTAATTGATTTTGAAAACTACGAAGATCTTTTCAGCAAATATGAAACGTTAGACAAAATCAGTTTTGATTACGCAGTGGTAGAACACGAGGACCGTATCGAAGTGATGCGTTTCTCCGGCATGTGGAAAGACCTTGGAACTTGGAATACTCTGACTGAGGCCATGGACAGCCACAATGTCGGCGAAGCACTGTTTAACGAAACCTGCAGAAATGTGCACGTAGTCAACGAGCTGAATCTTCCCGTACTCTGTATGGGGCTGAAAGATATTGTAGTTTCCGCAAGTCCGGACGGCATCTTGGTTTCCGATAAAGAGCAGTCCAGTTACATCAAGCCCTTTGTCAATACCCTGGATCACCGCGTTATGTTTGCAGAAAAATCCTGGGGCAGTTTCCGCATTCTGGATATCGAAAAAGAAAGTCTTACGATTAAAGTAACTTTAAATCCGGGTCATCAGATGAACTACCACAGTCATGATTTCCGGAACGAAGTCTGGAACGTTATTTCCGGCACAGGACGTGCCGTGATCGACGGCGTTATTTACAATGTTCACGCCGGTGACACCCTGCAGATGAATGCAGGCAGCAAACACACCATTTTTGCTGATACGGAACTGCAGATCATTGAAGTCCAATTCGGAAAAGACATCAATGTACACGATAAACATAAATACGATCTGCCGTCCCTTTTCTAAATTGTAATGAAAAACCGCAAACCATTTTCTGCCCGATCTGCTGAAAATGATTTGCGGTTTTCTGTTTTACCATTTTTTCCGGTATTCTCCCGGACTCATTCCTTCTATTTTTCGAAAACGGCGCGCCAGATAATTTGCATCATTCATTCCGATTGCGGCACTGATTTCATCCACCGTCATATCAGTAAATCGAAGCAGATTTTTCGCCTGCGTAATCCGTCTCGTTTCCAGATAAGAAATAATTGTCACACCATATGTTTCTTTAAATATCTTCGTCAGATAATATTTATTAATATAAAATTTCTGTGACAGCAGTTCCAGTGTAATATGTTCCTTATAATTTTCATCCAGATAACTTTTCACCTTTTCCATGCTCATCCGTTTTCTGGCATGCGCAGCGCGTCCCTGTTCCGGATGCCAGGAATTCTTCATCAGAATCCAAAGCAGGCGGTTTAAAATCTCATTAATTTTCATATCCCGCACATAACTGTCCGATCCTGCCGCAGAATACAGGTCTGTCATAACTTCTACCAATTCTTCCATTTCCTTGGGATGAAAAACCGGCTGTCCGCCGCGCTCCTGATACTTTTTGTAAATATCAGGCATGGTATGACCGTAAAAATGACACCACTGCAAGGTCCACAGATCTGCCGATGTCGCATGGGAATACGGTTTTCTGCAGTCGATGAAAACACAGTCTCCGGAATGCAGTGCATACGTTTTCCCATTGTAATTCAGCTCTCCTGACCCCGATGTTACCGAAAAGAACAGATACGAAGCCAGATGCTCTCGATGAGACGTATGCGCCGCCAGTGCATGGAGCGAACCTGTTTCCTGTAAATACAGAAGTGAAGTTCTGGCAAATTCCGACGGTGTATATAAAATACGCTGCGACGACACCGAATGGGACGACGAAGCAAAATATTCCATTCCTATCTTACCACACCTTTTTTCAGAATCATATTGGCATACTGTGCCGTCTCACCCGTTGCCACAACACAATAGGCTTCTTTTGCACGCTCATAGTAGGCAAAGCGTTCCATCGTATGTACTTTTGCTTCCGGTTCGTATCGATTCAGAACCGCTTTATACTCATCCCAGATCGGCGTCTGAACCGGATCTCCCGGCACCACTTCCATCAGTACAAAATGATCCTCATCGTACTGATCCAGCGGGAACAGCTGCAAAACAGCATCCAGCAGCTCCACTGCACCGATTCCGTCTGCACGTACAATTCGTTTTCCTGTACTGACCGTTGGAAAATTCGCATCGGCAAATACAATCTCATCTCCATGTCCCATTTCATCCAGCACCTTTAACAGTTCCGGTGATAATAACGGTGATATTCCTTTTAACATTCTTTTCCTCCTCCTACGCCAGTGAACAGCTCCATACATCTACACCGCTGTCTTGGAAAACTTCACGCAGCCGTTTCCGCACATCTTCCTGTGTTACGCCCTTTTTCAGCACAACCTGAAGGAAACCGCCTCCGCCGGCACCGCAAATCATCTTTCCGTCAATCAGGTCTTCTACGGAATGGAAGATCATATCAATACACGTATTCGTGCAACTCGCATCCAGTTTCTTGGATAATTCCCAGTGCTGATTCAAAAGCTCTGCAAATCCATCGATATTGCCTTTTTCCAGTTCAAACCGCATCAGAACCGCCGTCTGCTGAATCGCATATAAGACATCCACCGCATCCTCGATTCCTCCGACATATCGTCCAACGACATCCCGCAGCAGATTTCTTGCCAGTCTGCGCTGTCCGGAATAGATCAGGCAGAAACGCTCGTCGAGTTCTTTTCTTGTCTTTTCACTGATTTTGCACGGCACACACGTAATTCTCTGTCGAATTGCCGGTTCACTCGAAACCATCTTGATTCCCGGTGCCAGACCTCCGACCTGATCCTGCCATCCGCCGCCGGTAGACATAATCTGTTCCATGCAAAGAACACGGTCATACAGCTCTTCGTCTGTTACCTCTTTTCCCAGCATCTCATACAGCGCTTTTACACAGGCACCCGCCAGAATCGAAGATGTTCCAAGGCCGGAACCGCGCGGGATATTGATGACCTGCGTGGAAAGATACAGGCCGCTTCCCAGATTTTCCGTGATTTCCTGCACGGAAATCGGATCCTTATATGGAATCACGCCGCAGGCAATCAGTGCCGCTTTGTGCAGGGCAAACGGATCGTATGGATTGCTGGAATCCTGTAAACTGGAAATATCGGTAAAGGTCTGCTCGGCACCACTGTCCGCACTTGCGAGAACAATCACCGGTTCGTCGACTTTCTTAACCACAACTTCGATCGGGCAGTTTCCGTCCAGCATCACAGCCGCATTCAGTACGGTTCCGCCATGTTCCATACAGTACGGCGGTGTATCACTCCAGCCGCCTCCCCAGTTCACACGGACCGGAAGATTTACGATAACCTGATCTTTTCCCATTTTCGCATCGGCATCATAGCAAAGACCTTTTACAGCTCCGGCAAGAATACCGCTGCTGATGGTCGCAAAGCAGGAGTCCATATACTTTTCATCAAAACAGGACAGAACATAATAAATTCTGATCTTTCTGCTGAACTGATCAAGCTCTGTCTCGCTTAATCTCTGTGCTTCTTTCAGCAGTTCACCTTTCACCCGCTCTGAGATACCATCCCGCATCTGCTCAACCAGTCTGGTTAAATTTTCCTTTCGATCAATTGCCTCCAGAATTTCTTCCAGTTCTACTTTATCCGATACCTTCTCCTGCCACGGCAGCAGTGCAGAAAGATCTGCTTGGTTAAAGCTGTCTTTCAGTGAAATCGCATCTTCCCGAATCGGAAAACCTTCTCTCCAGGCTTCCAGTGTCTGATGCACTGCCTCTTCCATTGAATCGCATACTGGATAAATCGCAGCTTCCCAGAGCGGCATCGGCAATGTTTTTCCAAACAGCAATGCTTCCTTCGGATTGTCAGAAACACCGTACATGCGGACAACAAATTTTCCATTCTGCTGTTTCAGTCCATGCAGAACAGTATGCGCAGGAATTGTCTGACCATCTAATGTCACGCCGGAAATCACACACTCTTCACCTATCTGTGACTTATTGCGAATCATACAGTCTTCCAGGTAGCTTCCCTTTCCAATCTCTGCATTCGGGCTGACGTAACTGTTCGAAGCTGCAAAATCCGCTTCCTCCCGATTCGTGTTGATGTTCGATGTCCATCCCAGATAATAGAATTCATCCATCCGCTCTGTCATAAGCTCACGCAGTTCTTTTGTCGTACCAAAGTGGATAAATGCAGCCGGTGACATTCGAATCAGTTTCATCTGATACGGATGCAATACACTCCACAACTCCGTTCTGCACTGTTCCAGTTCCGGCGTAAAATCACCTTCCGGTGTTTCTTTATAATACTGCTCCAGCGTAGAGTCTGATGCCAGAGGGTAGAGAAAATCAGCATAAAAGGAAAGCCGGGTACTCTCATTCACATAAGCTGCAAATTTTTCTTTCGTATCCACCAGCTGGTACAGCGCCTGCAGCATCTCACTGTTGAAGATTACCGCTCCTGTATCGATATCTACATTTCCCTGATCATCCGAAGCTCCCAGTTTCTGCAGCTGCTCCACTGTTTTTTTGTGCAGGAAACCACCTACATTTCCTTCGCTGTCAACCCGGTAAACACCGTGATTTTTTCCGATCTCCGCCGGCTCTTTAATCGAAAGCGCCGCTGCACCTTTGCCATAAAAATCAATCTGCAGCGGATTGAACAGCAGCAGCACATCGCCGGAACACACCAACATACCAGCATTCATCCGTGCGGCCACACCACTCATGGAAATCATAAATTCATCAAACAGAGTAGAACGTTTTCCATTCGGCAGAACACGTGGCACCGGTGAAAATAACTTTCCGCAGGCAGAATACTGCGGCACCCGCTTGCTGTCGCCGCCGGAATGGATTACCAGAATCCGCTGATTCTCGAATGAGCCTGCATTTTCATGAACGTAGCGCAGAACATTCAATGTGGCGCCGCCGCTGCCTACTCGTTTTCCGTCTGGATCCGGAAGAACTGCATAGTGTGTCGACTCTGGAATCATATGGTGCTCCAGACGATACTGAATCTGTGTACGGTACGATGCAGCCTGCTCCTCATTGGATGCTGTGAGAATTACATAATCCCATAACGGCAGATTCGGCGCTTCCAGAAGCGCGGTGTACTGGTTTGTGCAGTCGATGTAGGACTGCTGTAAAAATAGAGTTTTGTGTGACATGTCTTTTCTTTGTTCCTTACTTTATCATTGTAGTATTAATTTCTGTCCCTCTCCAGGGAACATCGTTTTTCAATCATAGATTGAAACACCTGTATTTTAGTATATCACAGATTTTGTCAAAAATCTTCCTTTTTTCATTACATTTATTGACTTATTGATTCGTAAATTTCGCAGATTTCACTTTTCATTCTTTGAACAATAGCTTCTATTTCTTCATAATCCTCCATCAGCACTTGATTCATTCTGACATATTGCCCATTATTGCTCGGTTGTACTTTAAGCCCTATATAGCCATTATATTTATTCCATTTTCCACAGAATGCGATTATTTTCTGATATAATTCAGTTTCTTGCAAAAACACAGTCCGCTGAAGCAGATCTTTTAAAGCTATATCAAATTTGTCTGACAATATAAGATATTCTGTTTTTATACCTACAAAAGGATCTTCCAACAAAAAATCCAGAATTTTATACCTCAATATCAACTCTACAAAATCATGCCGAATTATGTCTAAACTGCTATAAGCAATATCAAATTGATCTTGGATTCCATCCGTATTGATAAACGGATAATAACGTTGCAGTATTCGTGCATCAGACTTCAAAAATGCACTGATCTCCTCCCAGTAGACTACTTCAACAGAAAACAAATTATGGCTTTGCCGATATTGATTTTTTTCGAGCACATACTTTTGAATCTCTCCATCCGTCTTAGCGCCAATCGCAATTATGAAATGAGAAATCTCCGGTTTAAACTCCTCTGCGCCCTGAATCCACTGATCTATCATCGAAATTGAAACAGACATATCTTGATAATTCTTACACTGAATTGCCACCACCCCATTGGAGCCTGTACTAACAACATCAACGCCATACTGTTTCTGCCCAGGTCGTGCAAATAAGCATGCCATTCCTGGATATATGCAATTACAGTAATCCCTCATCAATTGTTCAAACTCTCTCGCATCCTGAGGCGGTGTTAATTGAAATGAAGCTAATGACGGCACAATATCAACTCCTTTGTTTTACATTCGTCTATTGCTCAGCCTGTTTTTAAGTAAACGATGAAAAACTATCCATTGAAATTTTACACATTTTAGGCTGCCAGAATTAATACAGCAATTCCCACCAATCCTATAAAATCCACATACCGTGCATTCTTAAAACACTTATATTTTTGAACAATAATTTTAGCATTGTATGTTATTTCATCCGCATAATCTATTTCTCTTTTTAAAAGTTCATCTTCCGTTTTCACTGTATCTTGATACTTTTTGTATAGAGCTATTAAATAACTTTCTTTCGAATACTTTGCAATGTCTTCATAAAAAAGCAAATTATCATTTTCTTTTATAACGCCTGTTTCTTCTTTACATTTTCCCTTATCAGGCTTAAACGATTTTAAAGCTATGATTGTTGATATTACTATTGCAAGATTCACACCATAAAATAATATGTTCTTACCAGCATTCTCTGTACTCCCCCATGTTACTGCTAACATTGCTATATTAAACGCCATCAATGCAGCGTTTTTTGCTTCTGCAAAATTTAACCAACTATTAACATTCGAAAATATTGTTTCCAACATCTCTACTATAGAATTATCATTCATCTGTATTTCCATACATCTCCTCCATTTTTGCAAATGCCAGCTTTAATGTGTTTTTAAAATCTTTAACAGTGTCTTCCTTAAAGGTATCAACTTCTTCTCTCGAAATCCAGCGCACTTCGGAATGTTTTTCATTTTCTTTAAAATCGCTTTTCTTATACGTTTCGACTACTTCAGCTAATGAAATGACTCCCTTATCTTTTCCTTGTTCACTTTCCACTTCATACAATGCCAACGGTATCGGCTGCTTATCTTCTCTTTCTTCATCACAAACAACTTTTATCTTAACCCCGAAATCATTATAATATTCCTGCTCAATCTGTTCATTTAAGGATCTTTCTAAAACCGCTTTTGCACACCCAAATTCCCACTTATCTGGGTATTTTTCTCTTTTACTTGATCGTTTCATTATTAATATTTTCTTCGTAGATTTATCATAGCATACTGCCACACAATGAAGTCTCAAGAAAAATTTGGGTTCTAACAAATTTCCTTTTGCCGTTTGTGTTGTCGGTGAATCTTCTATAATTTTATCCATTTTTACAAATTTATGTATCAAATTCTGATCAGACAAAATTTTATTTAATGCATTATAAACATTATAATACATCTCTTTTTTTAATACTGAATTTTCTCTGTTAGAAAAATACTCTTTTGTTAATTCATTTTCTTCTGTTAGAAAAATACTCTTTTGTTAATTCATTTTCTTCTGTCTCATCATAAAAAAACTGTCCTCAAACTGTATGTTTCAGCATATTTGGGATCGTGATACCAAATAATAGGATATAATCTATTCTGCCAAATTCCTCTCAAAGTTTTGTATGTAATGATATGTATATTTTTCAAATAGTCTGTATCCTTTGCTAAGATGTACGCAAGTTCAAAACTTATAACCATTCTTCTATTTTCAGTCTCTTTTTTTATTCTGAATCCAGCATCAATGTCATTTCCCAGAAATTCAATAAGCCCATACCCTTCTCTTAATTTGTATCTTTCCAGCAAATTATCATATCGTTCTATTTGTTGTACATTTTCACCCACAATTGCAATCCATGCAGCTGCTTTTAGCGAAATAACATTTTGCATTTTCATTAAAAGCTTCTTATCATTATCGATTTCCAATTCATCAAAAAATTGACCATTTTTTAACTTAAGTACAAAAATATTAAGGATCTCAAATATTTTATCTGTATATACGAAAAAATCCTTGTTTTCTTTTATCGGGATTATGAAAACTATTTCATCCCCTAAAACTCTCCACATCTCTGCACCTGGCATAAGTTTCATTACGCTTGCTTGTATTTCTTTAAATAAAGAAATAATCACATTATACCATCCTGTGTAGTTGATTGTTTTATACAACGATGAATTTACGATATCAAACGAAAAGAATAGCTCAACTGTTCGTCGAGCTATTTCCATTTTTTTCGTTTCATTCAGTTCCTGTATTAATTCTCTATATCTGCTTAATCTCTGAGTTTGATCTACCATCTTAAATACCCCAAAAATTTTCCTCTATTCGCTGCCGCTTCTATCGATACGTTAAAATATTCTGCTATTTTAGATGTATCAACCATATTTCCCTCTGCCACTTTGTTTAATACAGCAAGATATTCTGTCGCCGGCATTAAAAAAGCTGCCGCAAACTCATTTGCTTGATATTCCTTTTCTGAATTTCCAATTCGATGATAAATATTATTCTCCTGTTTTTCCCACAATTCATTATTGGTTCGATAACCCATGTGAAGAAAAAGATGGCCTAATTCATGTGCTATTGTAAAACGTTCTCTTTTTTCATCTTGAAAAGGAGATACAATAATTTTAAATCCATTTCCTTCTTTCTCAACGGCACCATCAGAAAAAAAAGCTTCCTTCTGGATAGTACCACCTAGCTTTTCAACAATTTCATCAATATTTCCAATTGGTACAGATATATTGTACGCACTCAATACATCTTCCGCTAATGAATTAATCATTCTTCTAGTAGAATTATCCATTGTCACTTTTCCTTTCCTCTATAATGTCAATATATTATAACACAGTTTCTTTTATATATTCAATACCACTTATTCTTATATATAATTTTTTTACGACTATAGCATTTCCATAAATTAGTGCATATATCCACACGCATGGAACCACCCCTCACAATCCGTATGCCTTATCATTTCCAGAGCTTTTTTTACAGCTTCAGGCAGCTCAGAAGCGACACGTACTTTTTGTTTTCTAAGAATCGCTTTCATTTTTGACCACATTTTCTCTATTGGGTTCAGGTCTGGACTGTACGGTGGTAGATAAGCATAGTGAATTCCTGCTTTATCCAGATATGATCTGAATACCTATAAAGTAAGCGCAAAATATTGCTACGTTACTCATGAATTACGCTTGCACCAAAATGATAGATGCAAGCGTTTTACTCTATTTTAGTTTTGACAGTTCGTTTTCGCAGTCT
>NZ_QTVR01000028.1:0-22476 GCF_003460685.1 Blautia sp. OF03-13
CAGCAAAAGAACCATAGACAATTATCGATTCCGGTTGATAAGTCTTTTTCAAATAGTCTATTATTTTGTCCGTACTTTTCATTACATTCGCCTCCTCAAATACCGATTTCTCAGTTTCAAAAACTGGAATTTAGTTTTGCATGAGTTTTACATACTCCGCAACCCAAAAGATGTTTTTCAAATCTTCCTCATCTAATCCACGGTAGACAAACAAATCATCGTGCAGTGGCATTACTTCCTCGATATTTTCGCTTTCAATATGAAATTCTCCTGTGCTTAAATCAATGCCGACAAGAGCATTGCCTGTCTTATAGCTTTTTATATTAGGAAGCACACTTTTGGGCAATTTGTTGCGAGAGAATGCATTCTCTGTGATATTGAGTGCAACTATTTCTTGAAAAGCTGCATCGTTAAATACTTGATGGGCATATTTATTTCTGAAATATTGGTCTACTTCTGTTCCTGTTTTTCGGTTTGGCTTCATCGCTGCATGGTGTGCTTCAAAAATTCGTTTCCACTCTGCAAGCATTTCTGCTGTTGGTTTAACGGTTAGCATTTTGTTTCCTCCTCTACAACTTCCGATTGAGATTTCACCTGTTTTAAGAGATTTAATAACTGTTATATTTTGTTATTAAATTCTCCGCAAAACCTTGAAAACACTGAATTTATCACTGGTGAACTTTCCCTTATTGTTTCCCTTGTGTTATATTGTCCCGCCAGTGTTTACGAACTCTGATAAGGGTAAATACAAGGGCAAGAAAATCCTATAAAACAGTATAACACAAAATAAAAGTGACATGGTGAACTGATTGAAATGCTTCTGATTTTTGCAACAAATGATTGATTTAACGATAATGAGATTTGATACGATGAGAACAATATTTGCAGAATACAATCCCAACCGTTGCTAATACAGAAAGTAAGCCCGCTGCTGCGAGAATTATCTGCAACTGCCCCAGATTGATGTTTGGCAGGTTACAGTCAGGTAACGCTGGAAAAAACTAATTCCTGAATTTGATTCTTTTTTCATGATATCTGCTCTCCTTAAATTATTTACAACAATCCCCGTCACCGCATCCAAGGCAAGTAAGGGATTCTATAAAGTGTTTGTAATTCATCAATGTCTCACAATTCAAAGAATAGTGATGCCATTTTCCTTCCTTACGATCATTCACAAGGCCGCATCCTACCAATATCTTCATATGATGGGATAAAGTTGGCTGGGTAATTTCAAATCTTTCCAAAAGTTTACACCCGCACTTTTCTCCATCCGACAGCATCTGTACAATTTCCAGCCGGTTCGCATCACCCAAAGCCTTGCATATCAAAGCCACATCCATTGCATTCATATTGACACCTCACATTGATCATTGTCTATGCTCAATATAATATATACATAGATATTTGTCAATGTATGTATTTTAAAAAAGAGAATCAAGTTTTTGATTCTCTTCATACATTCATTATAGCTTTTATCATCCATTTTATTTGCCCCAAACAGCCGCTGCATTCGACCTTACAAGCAGTTCTTCCACAGGCAGACCAATCGGACAAATATCATGACAAGATAACGACTTCCCGCATCCCTCAAAATATTTCTTCTTATATTCAGCAGAAATCTCATTCAAATGAGTGCTTTCCTGTTCTTCATTCAGAATCCGAAATGCGTTGACTGCAGCAACAGCGCCTGCGAAAGTCCCATTTGCAGAGAAGTTAGGACACACTTCAAGGCAGCAGCCACACATCAGACAGCGTGCCGACTGGTATCTCGGTTCATGTGTCCACGAACTCATATAAGCTTCACTTTCAAGCCAAAGGTTCAGTTTTTTCAAATTTTCAAACAGATTTGACCGGTCAACGATCAAATCTCTTACAAGCGGAAATTTGCTTAAAGGTTCCAAGGTGATTGTAGAACCTTTTAACATATGTAGAAATGTAGAGCATGCCAGCCTCGGACGTTCGTTAATCAGCATGGCGCAAGCCCCACATTTTCGCACCATACAGCTACATTCCCAGCTGATGGGAGTAACTATAGTTCCTGAGTTATCTTTCAAAGGAGTTCTACTGTTCAATTCCTTTAGAACAGTGGCAACAGAGCTGTTTTTGCTTCCGTCAAACTCAAATTCCTGCCAATAACTATCTGATTTCTGACTCTCCTGCCGCCTGATTTTTATTTTATATACCAAGTGAATCACCGCCTTTCTGGAACAGGTACAAAGGAAATCTGTATCTGCTTTCCATCAAATCTGGCTACCGTTGTTTTAAGGTAATCATTGTCATTGCTCTTCGGATAATCCTCCCGCCAGTGTGCACCACGGCTTTCTTTTCTTGCAAGAGCACTCTTTAGAACTGCCATGCCAAGCAATGGAAGATTTCCTGTCAGCGCTTGTACCGTTTGAATCCCATTTAACAACGTATTCTCATTTCTGACAACGCCCATAGTCTCCTGCATCACTTTGTTTAATTGCTTTATTTCTGAAATTTGAGACGCTGGTGGAAAATCTATCTGTGTCGCACAAGATAGATCTACTACATCTGCCTGTTCGCATGCTGATTTTGCCGCAACACGTCCTCCGTATAACGCTCCTAACAGAGAATTTCCACCAAGACGGTTGGTACCATGATATTGGGCACAGCATTCTCCGGCAGCGTAAAGATTCTGAATCGGCGTTCTGTGCTGCTCATCCACCAGAATACCTCCCATAAAATAGTGAATTCCCGGTAAAACAGACACCGGTTCCTTTCGTATATCTTTATGCAAATAGGTCATACAATCGTCTGCCAGACCAGATAGCTTATTTGAAATAATCTCCTCCGATATTTCCGTCATGTCAAGAAATACCTCTGATTCATGGCTGACCTTCCATATCTCTCTGGCGGTAATATCTCGTGGCATCAGATTTCCAAGCTCCGGGTATTTTTCCTCCATGAAATACCATTGTTTTCCATCTTTCATGGCAAACAACCTGCCACCTTCCCCTCTGGCCGCCTCGCTGATGAGCATGCGTTTTCCACCACATTTCACAGTTGTCGGATGATACTGGATCATCTCGCCATTTGCCAGAGGAACACCAAGCCGGAACAATTCTGCGGTGACTTCTCCTGTATTGCTCAGCGAACCCGTTGTATTTCCAAACAATCCGTGCATACCACCGGTGGCAACAATAACCGCATCCCCCGGTAATTCCACAGTCTCCTGACTGTATTCATCCCTGATTACGCAGCCACAACAAATATTGCCACACAGACGAAGTGTTAGGAAAGAATGATGGCTGAACCGTTCTACCATACCAGATGCTTCTTTCCTGCGAACAGCGTCTATCATAGCTGTCATGATCTGCTTCCCGGTATCGCTCTGTGCAAAAGCAGTCCGTTTCTTTTTCTGCCCGCCAAAATTTCGCAGATCCACATCATCATAGCCACTCATGTTAAATTTAACTCCAAGTTTTAGCAGCCAGTGCACCAGCTCCGGTGCTGCCTGTGTCATTCCCCAAACTGCATTTGGATCTGCCAGACCACATGCTGCCTTTATTGTATCTGTAAAATGTTCTTCGGGACTGTCGTTTTCATCTTTTGTATTCAAAGCTGCGTTGATACCGCCCTCCGCCATAACAGACTGTGCCCGCTCTGACGGAAGGGAGGAAACCAGTTTTACATTGCATCCATTTTCCGCTGCCTGCAAAGCCGCTGAAAGTCCTGCCAGTCCAGCACCTATAATAATAATTGTCTTACTCATAGATATTGCCACCCAATATAATAGAAAATAACTGCGCCCGCTATAAACAGAAGGAGCACCGAAAGAATCAAATAAATATCACCCCTTCGTTCTTTATAACTGATGATTCCCAGCGATACGAGCAATGGGCGGATATTGATAAAAATATGAACAAAGATTGCCGCCACGAACAAAAGCTGAGTTACCATCTTTACCGTTGTAAAAGGGAACAAAATATATGTCCCATTCTGCACCTTTCCAAACAAGCCAATATGGAAGAACAGCAGGATCAGTATTGCCAGCCCACTGGCTCGTCTCGCCCAGAATATGGCGTTCTGTTTCAGATACATTTTTCCGGATTGCTTCGCTGTCTGTAAACTCTGAACTGTCAGGATGACACCAATCACCGTATGCACAACAAGAATACCAACACCAATCCATGCAAGAAGTTTCCCTGCACTACTTCCAACTCCGTTCAGCATAAAGCTTCCCATGATTCCATGAATCATAAAAATGAGAAGCATTAAAACAGACAAAATCGTATTCCATTTTCTCATAAATTCCCGCTCACCTCATTTCTTCGCTGTCCATGATCATATAGTCCATCTGTGATAACGTTGTAACGTCAATAAAATCATCCGATGCCAGAAATACATCATACTTTCCACTTACCACTCTTGATAGCATCATTGTGTTACTGTACTCTTTCAGATCTACGAAAAAACCGGCCTGTTTCAACCTGTCACAGAGTTTCTTAGCATAACTGACAAGCGGATAATCCGTCTCAGATACATATAACCGAAAACTAATGTCCGTTTTCATGAGATCTGTTTCATTTGTTTCCGAATCGTCCAGTGCCAATTCTTTTAATTTATTCCGGGTGTTCTCGTTGTCGAGACCATCTGACATCATATTAATACCGAGAACATAAGAGCCTTCCAACTGTGCGGCGGCTTGAGCCGCCTTTTTTGACTTCGGTGTTGCTCCTGTGACTGCATCAATCATAGAAGGCGGTGAGTGCAAAAGTGCACCGAAACCTGCAAGAAAAACAATTGTAACTGCTAACAGAATCAATTTCCGTTTCACATTGCCACCTCGTTTCTTATTTTTTTAAAATCCTCATTGCGTTCAAGACGGCAATTATGGTAACGCCTACATCACCAAATACAGCTTCCCACATTCCCGCAATACCAAGAGCGCCAAGAATCAGGAACACACTCTTAATCCCAAGAGCAATCACTATATTCTGCATGACAATCTGTTTTGTCGCTTTTGCTACTTCAATCGCGTCCACCAGCTTAGACGGTTCATCTGTCATCAGAACTACATCTGCTGCTTCAATGGCCGCATCCGAACCAAGCCCACCCATTGCAATACCAACATCTGCACGGGCAAGGACAGGAGCGTCATTGATACCATCACCAACAAAAGCCAATTTGCTTCCCGGTCTCTTTTTACTATCTAAAAGCTCAACCTTTTCCACTTTTTGGTCAGGAAGCAGCTGTGCATAATATTCATCCAACTGCAATTCTTCTGCAACGGACTTCCCAATTTTTTCATCATCACCGGTAAGCATGACTGTTTTTTCCACGCCGATATGTTTCAGGTCAGAAATTGCTTTTTTACTGTCCGGCTTCACTTCATCTGTTATCAAAATACATCCTGCATATTGACCATCTACAGCCAAATAAACTTTTGTACCTGCGTTTTCACAGGTTGTGTACTCTATACATTCTGTATCCATAAGTTTCGTATTGCCAGCAAAAACTTTCTTTTCCCCTGCCATTACACTGATTCCATATCCTGAAATTTCCTTATAATCAGAAATCACTGACTGATCAATTTCTTTTCCATAAGCAGCAAGAATGGATTTTGCAATAGGATGGTTAGAAAAACTCTCTGCCTCTGCCGCATACTCCAGAACCTGTTCTTTTGAAAATCCATTTGCAGGCAAAATATCCGTCACATTGAAAACACCTTTTGTAAGTGTTCCGGTTTTATCGAACACAATAACGCTGACATTATTAAGTGCCTCTAAATAATTGCTTCCTTTTACAAGAACACCTCGTTTAGATGCTGCACCAATGCCGCCGAAGAAAGTCAGCGGGATTGAAATAACCAATGCACATGGACAAGATACCACAAGGAAAACAAATCCTCTGCGAATCCACTCTGTCCAGCCTCCGCCAAGAATGATCGGTGGCAGAATCGCCAGAAAAGCTGCTAAGATTACAACCACAGGTGTATAATAACGTGCAAATGTAGTAATAAAATTTTCTGTTGGTGCTTTTCGGCTTGACGCATTTTCCACAAGATCAATAATCTTTGAAGCCGTAGATTCACCAAATGCTTTTGTTGTCTTAATCATTAAGACACCCGTCTGATTCATACAACCGGAAAGTGCTTCGTCTCCTTTATGAACACTTCTCGGAACTGATTCTCCTGTTAAGGCCCTTGTATCCAGCATAGAATCTCCATCCAATACCACACCGTCTAATGGAATTTTTTCACCAGGCTTTACAATAATAATCTCACCAATGGAGACATTTTCTGGAGATATGGTAATCAATTCCCCATTTCTTCTTACTGTAGCAGAATCTGGACGTATATCCATTAAGTCTGATATAGATTTTCTGGAACGCTTAACAGCCAATGACTGAAAAAATTCACCTACCTGATAGAATAGCATAACAGCAACTGCTTCTGGATATTCACCAATGACAAAAGCCCCAATCGTAGAAACACTCATCAAAAAATGTTCATCAAATACACGCCCCTTTGAAATGTTCCTCACAGCCTGCCATACAACATCTCCACCAAGAATAACATAAGAAACAATGAGAAAAGCTAACTCGATAGGCAGTGGCACTTTCGCAAAAACAGTCAATGCCATACCAATGGCATAGATTGCTGCACCAGTCGCTAAACGAACTGTCAACTTCTTATCTTCATTGTTATAGGATTCATTGGCCTCCTGCTTTTTTTCCGGTATATAAGATTCCTGTACAATTTCAGAAACTTCCACATCTGGCTCATGGCTATGAACAATCGTTTCAATCTGACTGGCTATCGTATCTGCGGCTGTCTGAGTAACATTGATTGTAAGCGTCTGCTTCATCAGATTTACCACTGAGGATTGCACTCCATCCAACTCTCCGACTTCTTTTTCAATTTTTGCGGAACAATTTGGACAGTCCAACCCTTTTAATAGAAATATGCGTTTCATGATAATCTCCTTATAATTTGTTTAATTGTTCAATTACTCAACTATAATGTTAAAAAATATTATTTCTGCCAAAGATGCTCAAATCCCTTGTCAATAATCTCTTTCACATGATCATCTGCCAGTGAGTAGTAAACTATCTGTGCTTCTTTACGGAATTTTACCAGATTCGCAAGGCGTAATGCCTTTAACTGATGCGAAATTGCAGATTTTGTTACCCCCAGTAGCACTGCAAGATCACATACACACATCTCACTCTGTTCCAGAGCGTGTAAGATTTGTACTCTGGTACCATCTCCAAATAGCTTAAATAAAGAAGCCAACTGGATATAATCATCTTTTGGCTGCATCTTGGATTTCACATCATTCACAATATCCTCATGAATTACATCGCAATTACAAATATAAGACGTTTTTGGCATATATTCACCTCCAAATAATAATAGTTGAACAATTACTCAACTATTATTATACTTATTTTTAAATTCATGTCAATAAGCTGATGTTAGTTCCCCATAAATTTTACAATTAAAACCAGCTCTTTATTCTTTTCTTAATCTTTTTTCCCAGTATACCGTTTTGGCTTTCTTGTCACACTTCCAGTAAATTCCAAATTTGTAACGCTGAGTTTATATGTAATTGTCATGGTTTCCATATTTTTTAGAACACATACCATTTCATTCGTTAATTCCGGCAAGCGTTTTAAACACGGAAGTTTCCTTTTGGCATTTGCATATACATGTCTTGCGTCAAAATAGAACTGATTATTTGTAAGAATAGATTTTTTTGCATTCTTATAAAAATCCTTGGTCGAAAGTCTTGTCTCCACTCCTGTTAAATGTAGAAAGTGATCTATTGGAAAAGAAACTTCAAAATATTCATCTCCACAAACATACAGAAATGTTTTACCTGCCAAATTTTGGAAATATACGATTTCCGCCTCTGTAATACCTTGTCGTATTACGTTTTTCTTATCTACCTTTGTTGCCATTTATACCTCACATGCCAACAAGAGTGTGGCATTAAACCACACTCTTCTGAGAATTACTTTTGTAAAAGAGTTTTCTGCTGGTTGTCAGCCTCGGTACCCAGTTAAGATACCCATAACGACGTGAAAATCATTAAGTCCCCCACGTGGACTACAGCTTTATCCAAGCTGCCAGGCTCGATGCCCAGTTAAGACATCTAATGAGATGGAAGTTTACCCTGCTCCATCTGCAGCCCAACTTTTAATGATGCTCTTACATCGAGAACATTTCTGTTCTTGCTTTTATTATACTCAATCATAAAAAAATCAACACAGATTAGCAAATTATATTATTCCGATCCGATCTTCTAAAGGTGTAAATAAGGTGTAAATTTTACGTTTCTATCCAAGAAGCCCAATAAAATCAAGGCTTTTGCCCCGTCCCTTAAACACTGCCGTGGCAGATGAATAATATTTTTATCATTGTTTTGTTTCTCCTTGTTTTGCCCCGGAATGCCCTATTTTGCAAGGGATTCCGGGGTTATTGTAAAATGCTCTGAAATTACAGATTATGGCAAATCAGAGCAGAACTCTGCAAGTTGTTACTACCTGTTAGTAGTAAAATTAGTAGTAAAAGGGAAAGGGTTACTACTAAGGATTGTTTATTAAAAAAGCTGTTGTATCTACTGACACAACGTAAGTAGGTAATCCTCCGTATCTGTTTTTTTGTTTTTTATTCTGCTACAATCTCCTTTTTGTATAAGTACAGTCCTTTGACTGCCTGACATATACAAAAGATACGATATGAACAAATGAAATGTTAGTTTTTGTACGGAGTATCGTTCGCCATTATGTCTCTTTCACTGGAAGTAATCTGCTTTACCAGTTGGAAAAATCCCTTCAAGTCCGTAAAGTTATTGTATCCTCCAGTGCAATCGTTCAATCCTTTTGCAGAACGGACGAGAAATCCCTTAGAGTTCATCATGTCGAAATCTATGGGGTGGTTCCTGCATTCATGGAATGAAAAATATGCATACTTTTTTTGTTTCGTTGTCCTTAAAATATCCGCACATATCGTAATGCCCCGTCTCAAAGGTAATAAGCCTTAATCCATATTTTGCGGCATTAATTTTCATACTCTTTTTCATGTCATTTGCAAAATCTATAAATTCCTTGGAATTTTTCCCATAGTCATCTTTTATTGTTTTTCCCTGACATTTTCTGTATAGTTCTTCCAAAACGTTTTCTTTTCATATTCTGAACTTTTGAAATGATGTCGCCATTGATAACATTTTTATTATACAGGAATGAGGCGGTAATCGCAAACACAATCCACAATACAAAATGATATTCTTTTTTTCTGGATGTTTCTGTGATATACTTATACGCGGTCGTATCAGACCGGAAAGGAAATATTATGTTACAAAAATTATATGTTTTTTTCAGGAAAGAAACCGTTTTGTCAATTGCAGTGATCCTGGCGCTTCTTTCTATGTTCTGGGTCAGACCGGATAAGGCTTATTTTACTTATATCGATTTCAGGACTCTCGGGCTCCTCTTCTGTTTGATGGCAATTGTAGCTGGTTTGAAGGCTGTTGGTGTTTTTGATATACTTGCCAAAAAATTGCTGATGGGAACATCGGGAACTGTGGGTGTGATCAGGCTGTTGGTACTCTTATGTTTCTTCCTGTCAATGGTGATCACCAATGATGTGGCATTGATTACTTTTGTTCCTCTTGCACTGATCATTGTGCATAAACTGCCAAAGGAACTGGGCAATTACTGGCTTCTTAAAATAGTAGCCATGCAGACAATCGCTGCTAATCTCGGAAGCATGCTCACACCAATCGGAAATCCGCAGAACCTTTATCTATATGCCAGAGCAGGGATGTCCGCGGCAGAATTAATAACCCTGATGCTTCCCTATTCCACCACAGCACTTATCCTTCTTCTGATATGGATACAGGTAGCCGCTGCCAAAGCACCTCACGTATGCGATTCCGAAAAAGATAAAACTCTTTTGGGATTCTCTGACAGAAAAGAACTTAACATGGAATACCTGGCCACTTACCTGATCTTATTTACAATCTGCCTGCTCACTGTTGCACGTATCATTCCATACCAGATTCCTCTTGTATTGGTTCTTATATATATGCTGCTAAGAAACAGGGAAAATATAAGCAGGGTGGATTACTCCCTGCTTGCCACCTTTATCGCATTATTTATTTTTATCGGCAACCTTGGAAGGATTCCGCAATTCAGCAGTTTTCTGGAAAGAATCATGGCAGGAAGGGAAACACTTACTGCTGTTCTTGCCAGTCAGATTATGAGCAATGTTCCCGCTGCGCTTCTTTTATCCGGCTTTACAGATAATTACCGGTCTTTAATTGTCGGAACCAATATTGGAGGTCTCGGCACTCTGATTGCATCCATGGCAAGCCTGATAAGTTTCAAATATATTGCCAAAAAAAGCAGGAATCTGAGAGGGAAGTATTTGGGAATATTCACAGCCTCCAATATTATATTCATGATATTCATGTTAATATTGTATTTTTTTCTTAGATAAAGGTTTTCCCGGAATTACAAAAGCTATAGCAATTCTTTCTTCGCAAAAAATTCTCCGCGGCACTCTCCCATCCTGGAAGAAAATCCGCGGAGAAATAAATATATTTTCGGTGCCAATACAAAGATCATTAATCTTTACACCACTTTACAACTTTTTCATAAAAAAATATCGTACAGGACTTTCTGATGTATAATGAATTTTACCCAAAACATTACAAAGGAAAGTGACCCTGTACGACAAAAGTATTATACAATTAAAAAACTCTGATTGGTAGACTTCACAAATATTTTTTGATTTATTTTGAAACTTTTTCTGCTCCAACAGCAGATACTCTATTCCTGTTTATACTATCAATACTGACCTTGGAATCCGCACACTCCATACAGTTTTTGTATCAGCATTTTTTCTGAAATAACAGAAAAATCTTTCAGCTTTCTCTCAATTTCAAAACAGCGTCCTGCAGATATATCTTCCAGATTCACGCCGGCAAAACTTCCTGAAATTATATAAATGGTATTAACGATTTCATCCACACATCATGACTTTTGATTCATAGAGGAAATGCATCAACATCTCCAAACGCTTTAAGCAACACACATTTGCTTTCCATAACCAGCATGCCAGCTTCCAGATCGATATCTCCAAGCCCCAACACTACACTTCCATCAGTTACAACCAGACAGAGATTGTGACATCGGATTAGTTCATAACTTTGCTTCACATCTTTTTGTATCTTCAGATAAGGTTGCAACGGTGTACAAAGGGAACATAATAAAAAACTTAATAATGGACTGCCAATCTTACACAAAGTACCGCCCAAACGAGACTACGGGCGGTATTTTTGTATCATGGCGGAGAAAGGAGGAACTTCCCACGGGGGCTTGACTGAAAAGTTGAGCCCCTTTTTTCATGCCAAAAAACAGGAGGTAAATGCTTATGGCAGATGATAAAACCACAAAAACGCCGGAACAGCCGGTAACGGATAGCGGGCCGGGCAAGGAAACGCCTCCTGCTCCCCCAAAAGAGCCGGAGAAGGTTTCCGTTTCCTCGGAGCCGGGAAAAAAGACGGAACCAGAGGTAAAGAACCCACAGGTTTCCGTCTATAACTTCGCTGAAATTATGAAGGAAAAGAAAGCCGAGGAACGGGCGGCAACTCCCGGCGTGGAAAAGCCTGACCCGGCAAAAGTGGAGAAACCGGAAAAGCAGCCGGAGACTCCGAAAAAAGCAGAGGAAAAACCCAAAGATCCGGAACAGCCGAAGCGCCGGGGCCGTCCCCCGAAAGCAGATAAGGACAAGGCCGCAGCCCCGAAGTCCAAAGCCCCCGCACAGAAACCGGAAAAGACGGTCAAAAAGGAGCCGGAGAAAAAAACGGCTCCAACGGTGCAGACCGCTCCCACTCCGAAGGAACCTGAAAAGCCGCAGGATGCACCACGCCGGGGCAAGGAGCAGATCGTCTATATCAAGCTGAATGAACTCCACGCCTTCAAGAACCATCCCTTTGAGGTTCGGGATGATGAAGAAATGCGGGCTATGGTGTCCAGCGTCAAGGACAAGGGCGTTACCCAGCCCGCTATCGTCCGTCCCCGTGAGGATGGCGGCTATGAGATCGTGTCCGGCCACCGCCGCCAGAAAGCCAGTGAGCTTGCCGGATATGCGGATATGCCCTGTATCGTCCGAAACCTGACGGACGATGAAGCCATCACGCAGATGGTCGAGGACAATCTCAACCAGCGTGAAGAAATCCTCCCCAGTGAGCGGGCCAAAGCCTTGAAAATGCAGCTTGAAGCTATCAAGCACCAGGGCTCCCGCACTTCGGGCCAGATTGACCCGAAGGACGCTGGCAAACGCTCCAACGAGATTGTGGCCGAGCGCAATAAGATGGCGGTCAAACAGGTGCAGCGGTATATCCGGCTCAATGAGCTGGTTCCCGACCTGATGAAGTTGATGGATGAAAAAAAGCTGGGCTTTACTACGGCGGTGGAGCTTTCCTATGTCAGCAAAAAGAACCAGAACTATATCGCCGTCGCCATTGACAGCCAGCAGTCCTCGCCTTCACAGGCGCAGGCAAAGCGTATGCGTGAGTTGGACGAAAAGAAGTTGCTCAACGGGGATGTGATCGACGGCATTATGATGGAGGACAAAAAGGAGGTAGACAAAGTGATTTTGACAGGTGCGGAACTGAGCAAGTATTTCGACAAGGAAACTACGCCGAGGGAAATGAAGGACCAGATCATCAAGCTGCTGGACGACTGGAAGGGTCAGCAGAAGGAACACGAAAAGCCGGAGAAGAAAACCGAACAGGAAAAGTAAGCTAAAACTTCGGGTCAGCATGGCCCGAGGATTGCGGGGCTCTGCCCCGCGCCCCGAAGCTCTGGAGATATAAATTATTCCCCGTCGCCAGTTATTCCGTAGCATAGCCGGGAAAATCAGTCAAGGGCAGCGCCGCCGCAGGCGGTGCCGGAGGCACCCTTGACGGATTTCTCCCGGTTATGCTTTTTCCCGGTCAAGCGACGGGGATATAAATTCTCCAGAGCCGTTCCCCTTCCCGGGGGAAGGGGCGGAGGGGTTGGGCGAACTCTTGCTTTTCCCTAAACCAAAACAGAAATGGAGGCTCAACCAATGAAACGACCTTTAGCGTACCTGACCGCCGCATGGAGCGGCGAGCCGGATGTTGATATGGAGCTGGCGGCTCACTACTGCCGCCTTGCTTATGAGGCGGGCTTTTCCCCGATCTGCCCGCTCTTGTACCTGCCGCTGTTTTTGAATGACAGCGTTCCCGAGGAACATAAGGCCGGGATTGATATGCGCCGGGATATGCTGCGGCGTTCTCATACCCTGATCGTCTGCGGCAGCGTTGTGGACGAGGATGTGAAAAACGATATTGCGGTTGCCGGACGGCTGGGCATTGCGGCGACAACGCTGGAAGGGGTGCTTGCCGTGAAGGGACACGGCACCCCGGGCCATGCCGGACATTAAGCTGGGGAGCCTTTTCGACGGGATCGGCGTGTTCCCTCTGGCTGCTTCCCGGTGCGGTATCCGTCCGGTATGGGCCAGCGAGATTGAAAAAGCGCCCATCTCCATAACCAAAAGGCACTTTCCCGATATGGCGCATTTGGGAGATATTACGAAGGTGGACGGCGGGAAAATCCCGCCGGTCCATGTGATAACCTTCGGTTCCCCCTGTCAGAACCTTTCTCTGATCGGCAACCGCTCCGGCCTTGCCGGGGCAAAATCAAGCCTGTTCTATCAGGCGTTTCGTATCATACAGGAAATGAGGGATGCTACTGATAACCTATATCCAGCTATCGCTGTTTGGGAAAACGTCATGGGAGCGTTTTCTACAAATGACCGGATGGACTTTAGAGCCGTCCTATCCGCCTTCTCGGACACCGAAGTTCCAATGCCTCCTTCGGGAAGATGGGGAAATGCCGGAATGGTGCGAGGGGGAACGCCTGATGTGTGCTGGCGGCTCATGGACGCCCAGTATTGGGCAGGCTCCCGAAGGCTGGCACGAAGGCAGCGGATTTTCGTCGTGGCGGATTTTGGAGGCAGACGTGCCGCAGACATACTATTTAAGCCCCGTCCAATGCTCCCACTTCCTCCGCCTTGCGGAGAGGGCGGGCGGGCCGCCGCCGAAGGAGATCGAACAGCTTCTTTTGAAACAGGGTGGCAGATACCAGTCATCCACCCCTTTCAGTGCTTCCGTATGCGGGGAGCGGCAAAAAGGCAGGAAGAAACGGCCTTCCGAAACAGCTTCGGATTACCAACTGACCCTTTTCCCACTCTTTTAGCCAGTGATGTAACGCCCTTTGCCTTCTGGTATGAGGGCGACCCGGAGGGCGGCTGTATCCGTTTTCTGACGGAAACAGAAAGTGAACGGCTGATGGGGCTGCCGGAGGGCTGGACAAAGTACGGGGCGGACGGCATGGAGATCCGGCCTCTGCAACGCTACAAGGCGCTGGGAAATGCGATTGCCCTCCCTTGCGCCGATTACATTATGGCCGGGATCTATGAGGTGCTGGCTGACCGGGCCGGAAAGGAGGAATAAGCCCATGTTTGAAGCCTATATAACCAATACAGCCCTGTACCCCTTAATGGGGATCGAGGTAGGGACAACGGTACATTTCCCCACGACGACACAGGAGTTGCAGGCCGCCCTTGCCAAAATCGGGATAGACGGGAAACGGTACAGCGAAGTGTTCTTTACCAGCTTTGACAGCGATGTGCTGGGGCTCTACGATCATCTCTACGAATGTGAGAACATCGACGAGCTGAACGAGCTGGGCCACGCTCTGCTGGAAGTACGGGATAAGGGCGGACTGGAAACCTTTGAAGCCGCTCTTGTCTTGGGAAACCACACACGGAGCGTGAAGGATTTGATAAACCTGACGCAGAACCTTGACCTTTACCGCTTTTACCCGGATATTTCTGATGATGAAGGCTGGGCCGTCTGTACGCCGACGAGCTTGGAACCATCGACATACCGGAGCACATTCAGAACTACTTCGATTATGAAGCATACGGACGGGATGTGCGTATCAACGAGGGCGGCGTATTCGCTCCCGGTGGGTATGTGTCGGTAGTCCCGGAGGCTTCAAGGAGTATTACCACGGGCCGCAGGACATCCCGCCGGAACACCGGATATTTGCCTATCCTGAAAAGGCCGAGCCTGTCCACTCCATTCTCGCCGCACTCAAACGGTTTCAAGAAGCCCCGCCCGCTCCGAAGAAGGACAAGGCGGGGCCTTCCCATGAAGAACGGTAGGACTTCGGGCCAGCATGGCCCGAAGCATGAAGGAGGTGCATACCATCAACTATTACCCTATCAATGAAGGGGCCGCCCGCCGGGCAAAGGAAATGAATAGCTTTTCCGACTACAAGGAAGGGAGCGCAACGGCGGAATACCGGGCAATGGTAGACAAGGCCGCAGCCATAGCCGAACAGCAAAAATCCCGGGTAGACCCCATGTACCATGAGAAGATCGACCATCTGTTAGACACCTACGCCCGCAAGCTGGCCGAAAACATGAACCAGGGCTTTGCCATTGACGCAAGGGTTCCCTCTATGATGATCGCCGGACCTGCCAATTTCCCGGTGGGAAAGAAGGAAAAACAGAACCGGGCCCGGGACAGCAACATGGAGGAATGGCGGTATATTCAAGGGCTGCTGGATAAGATACGCAGCACCGGCATGGGCGGGATCAGCGCCGATGACCCGGCAGCGATTGAAAAGCTCCAGAAGAAGCTGGACGGGCTGGAACGCTCCCAGCTCATTATGAAGGAGGTCAACGCCTATTACCGCAAGCATGGCAAGCTGGACGGCTGTGCGCTGCTGTCGCCGGATCAGATTGAAAAGCTGAAAGCAAGCATAGCGTCAAGCTGGCGAAGCGACCCGAGGCCCTTTGAAAGCTACCAGCTTACCAACAACAATGCGGAGATCCGCCGGGTAAAGACCCGTATCGAACAGCTTTCCAAACAGGCACAGCGGGAGTTTTCCGGCTGGGAGTTCGACGGGGGCCGTGTGGAGATGAACCGGGAGGACAACCGCTTGCAGGTATTCTTTGATGGAAAGCCTGACGCGGACACCCGGGCCGAGCTGAAAAGCAGCGGCTTTCGCTGGGCTCCCAGCGTGGGCGCATGGCAGAGGCAGCTCACGGACAACGCCATCCGGGCGGCTGACCGTTTGGAATGTATCAAGCCGCTGTCCGGCGAAAAGCCTCCCAGCTTCAAAAGAAGCCCTCTATCTTGCAGACCATGCGGGAACAGGGCGAAAAAGTCCAGACGGAGCCGGAAAAGAAAGCTCCGTCCGGCAGGGATGCCGAGCGGTAAGCCTCGGGCCACATTGGCCCGAGGTTTTCTGTTCCCCGAGACTGTACGGGGGCCTCCCGGATAGCGGGAACCCCGACGGAAAGGAGGTTTTATGCAGGAAGAAGTAAACCAAAAAACAGTTGCCCTTTCGATCAGGACAACGAAGCTCACGGGAAAGGTGCTGGCTGCCGCGCTTGGGAAGGTGGCGCGGGCGGTACAAAAGCACCACCGGAAAGCGCTGACCCCGCAGGGACGCCAGAGCGTGAAAAAGCTGATGAACCACTATGGCGGCAAAAGCGCCATGCCCTATGTGGGAGCCCCAAAGGATTTTGACCGGATTGCGAAGGAGTTCCATGTGGACTACGCTTTCCATAAAGTGAGCCCCGGCCATTACCTGCTGTTCTTCAAAGCCAATCAGGCGGACGCCATCACAGCGGCCTTCCAGAAGTACAGCGCAAAGGTGCTGAACAAAGAGCAGGACAAGGCTTCCATCCTCGGCCAGCTTCGGAAATTCACGGAGCAGATCAGGACGCAGGCAAAGGAAAAGCAGCGGACCAGAGAGGCGGTGAAGGACGGACGTTGAGTGACAAGATTAGAAAATATGTGCTCCCAAACCTGCCGTACCTCTTTGTGTTCTGGTTCTTCTCCAAAATCGGGACGGCCTACCGGATCGCCCCCGGCACAGACTTCGGGACAAAGCTCATGGGAATGCTCGATACCTTCCCCAAAGCCTTTGAAACCTACTGGCCGGGGCTGGGCGGTATTGACCTGCTGGTGGGCCTTGCCGGTGCGGCTGGGGTGTATCTGCTGATACAGTCAAAGATCAGGCAGGCGAAAAAATTCCGGCGGGATGCGGAGTACGGCACCGCCCGCTTTGGAACAAAGGAGGATATAAAGCCGTTTGTAGACCCTAAATTTCAGAACAATGTCATTCTGACCGGGACGGAGTTCCTTACCATGAACACCCGCCCGAAGATTCCCGCCAATGCCCGGAACCTAAACGCCTGTGTCATCGGCTCGTCCGGCTCGGGAAAGACAAGGTTCTGGCTGACCCCGCAGCTCCTTCAAGCCCATTCCTCGTATGTGGTGGTAGACCCGAAGGGCGGCACCCTCGACCAGTGCGGGCGGTTTCTGCAACGGGAGAAATACAGGGTGCGGGTGTTCAACAGTATCGACTTTTCAAAATCCATGCACTACAATCCGCTGGCCTATATCAAGACGGAAAGCGATGTTTTGAAATTCGTTACTGCTCTGATCGCCAACACCAAAGGCGACGGCAAGGAGGGCGACGAGTTCTGGACTAAAGCTGAAACCCTCTTGTACTGCGCCCTTGTGGCCTACATCGTCTTTGAGGGGCCGGAGGAAGAACGCAACATGAATACGCTGGTGGAAATGATAAACAGCATGGAAGTCCGGGAGGATGACGAAACCTTCAAAAATGCGGTGGACTATATGTTTGACGGGTTGGAACGTCGTAGCCCCCAGCACTTCGCCGTGAGGCAGTATAAGAAATACAAGCTCGCCAGCGGTGTTGTATGCTCTAAAAGACTTCTTAATCAAGCGGTTGGGAAGTCTCTTAGAACACACAACCTAAAACCGAAGAAAAGAGCGCAAGTTATGAGAAAAAACGAGAAAATCACTGCTCTGTACGAACGACTGAGCCGTGATGACTTTGGCAAAGATGATGACCAGCAGCGTGAGAGCAACTCCATATCCAATCAAAAAGCAATGTTGGAGGACTTCGCCGCACGGCAGGGCTTTACAAACATTGTCCATTTCACGGACGATGGCATTAGTGGTACTTGTTTTGACCGTCCCGGATTTTTGGCAATGATGAAAGAAGTGGAAGCCGGGAATGTGGAGTACCTTTGTATCAAGGACATGAGCCGCATGGGTCGTGACTATCTGAAAGTCGGTCAGATTATGGAAATCCTGCGTCAGCGTGGCGTTCGCCTTATCGCCATCAATGACGGCGTGGACAGTGCCAGAGGTGATGATGATTTTACCCCTTTCCGCAACATTATGAACGAGTATTACGCCAGAGATACCAGCCGTAAAATCCGTTCCACTTTCCAGTCCAAAGGCAAGTCCGGCAAGCACCTCACAGGCACGGTCATTTACGGCTATCTTTGGAACGAAGCAAGAGACCAATGGTTGGTTGACCCCGAAGCCGCCGAGGTGGTCAAGCGCATCTTTGCCATGACGATTGACGGCTACGGTCCGTATCAGATCGCCAGCAGGCTGAAAGAAGAAAAAGTCCTCATTCCGTCCGCTTACCTTGCCCAGCACGGCGAGGGCGTGAACAAAAACAAGACTTTCAAAGATGTGTACGGCTGGGGTTCTTCCACCATTTGCAACATTCTTGAAAAGCGTGAGTATCTGGGACATACCATCAACTTCAAGACCCGAAAGCACTTCAAGGACAAGAAAAGCCATTATGTCCCGGAGGACGAATGGACAATTTTCGAGAATACCCATGAGCCTATCATTGACCAGCAGACCTTTGACCTTGTGCAGAAAATCCGTGGGAATGTCAGACGCTACCCGGACGGCTGGGGCGAAGCAGCTCCACTTACTGGCTTGCTTTATTGTGCCGATTGCGGCGGTAAAATGTATGTCCACCGTACCAACAACGGCAAGCGTATTTCTCAATATACCTGTTCCCAATACAGCAAAGTCCCAGTTGGAAAGCTCTGCACGACACAGCACCGTATCAATGAAGATGTGGTACTGTCCCTTGTTTCCGAAATGCTCAAAGCTATTGCCGAGTATGCCAAGCATGACCGAGCCGAGTTTGTCCGTGTGGTGCAGGAAGCGCAGTCCAGCCAGCAGACGGCAGAGGTCAGAAAACAGCGCACACGCCTTGCCACAGCAAAGCAGAGAGTTTCCGAGCTGGAAGTCCTGCTCTGCAAAATCTATGAGGACAACATTTTAGGCAAGCTGTCCGACAGCAGATACGCCACTCTGGACGCTCAATACGAAAAGGAACAGTCCGAGCTTACCGCTGAAATCTCTGTTCTGGAAAAGGCTGTCAAGAGCTATGAGAAGCACGAAAAGGACGCTGACCGTTTTATCGCTCTGATTGACAAATATGAGAACTTCGACAAGCTGACCATTGCCATGCTCAACGAGTTTATCGAGAAAATCCTTGTGCATGAGCGTGACCGCAAGGGCAGTATACAGACCACACAGGAGGTCGAGATTTACTTCAATTTTGTCGGGCGATTCGTTCCCCCGGCGTTTGGCGAAGTGGAGCTGACACCGGAAGAATTAGAGGAAATCCGCAAGCGTGAGGAACGAAAGGACAGACTTCATCAGAACTACTTGAAGCGGAAAGCCAGCGGAGCGCAGAAGCGATACGAGGACAAAATCAAGGGGAGAAAAAAGGCAGAAATCGAAGCCAAGAAAGCCGCCATTCGTGCGGAGGACATTGCAAAGGGCGTGTTCGTCCCTGTCAGCAGCTTACCGCAGAGAGAGCCGATGAAAGGAGTACAAACAGCATGAATATCACTTACACACAGAACGGCGATTATCTTATCCCGAACATCGTTATCCGCAAGACAAAGCCCCTCAGACACTACGGCAGACTTCGCAAGGCGTATCTGGAAATGCACCGCCCGATACTGTTCAATGAGCTGGCGCTATCCGACAAGCTCTTTGAGCATTGCGCCGAGATTGACGAAGCGGCACGAAGCCGCATGGAGCTGATCGTGCGGTCACTGGCAGAGCAAAACGGCGTGACAGAGCAACTGAAAGCTGAAAACCAAATGGAATGGGTGCGGCAGATGAACGCTTGCAAGGCACAGGCAGAGGAGATTGTGAAGTTTGAGCTGATTTATGACTGATACTGAGAGCGCCCGGACGAAAAATGTTCGGGCGCTCAAACGCTTGAACAAACTGTAACTTTTTCAAGGAGTCTATTGACTAAGGCACCGAGTATGAGTATAATTAGTTCTGCTACTTAGCAACGCTAATCAGCAGAACTAAAGTGTGGTGAAGATTATGGATAACAAATATGTGCAACAATTCAAAAAAGGCTCTCTTGAAATGATACTATTATCCTTAATCGGGCGCAAAGAGACCTATGGCTATGAAATAATCACAGAGTTAAATAGCAGTGCATCTGTCTTAGGATATGCAAAAGAGGGAACGATTTACCCTATTCTGTATCGCTTACAAGAAGCGGAACTAATTCAATGTCGTTTAGCACCAGCGGCTGCTAATGGCGGATCAAAAAAATATTACTCCCTTACTCTTAAAGGAAAGGAAGTTTTACAGGAATTGATTACGTTTTGGTCCAGCTATACGGATTGTGTAAATAGCTTTATCGCCACCTATCAACAAACGGAGGTCTCAGAATGAAGGAGCAATACATAAGGCAGGTTGAAAAGGAATTAAATTTATCACGCAAAGCAAAAACCGAGGTTGTGCGTGACTTGAATGAAATATTTAATTCTGCCGTGGAGCATGGAGAAACTGAACAACAGGTAATCGAAAGGCTTGGAACGCCGCAAGAATTTGCTAACAGCACAGCAGAACAGTTTGGAATTGATAATTCCGTCCCAAAGAAACGGAAATGGATCATTTCAAGTGTCATTTCCCTTGTGGTAGCTATTGTTGCTTTTTTAATTTATGCTACTGCAAAGTCTGGTAAAGTGCCGGAAGGAGCAATCGGGCAAGCAGACGCAATGACAAACATTCAGGTTAATGGTGATTTTATTTTTGATGCTTCTCAAATTATTTTATTGGTTGGCATAATCGCTTTTGCATTTGCCACAATTCAGATTATCAGAGCTGTCCACAACAATAGGAGGTAACTATGAAAAGATTTATTCCGGGAATTGCAATTTTGCTTATATTGTCATTGACTGCTTGCTCCGCCCCAAAAACACCACCCAAAGACACAGGAGACGCAAGCAATTCGCAATCTGAAGGTATTATTAGGCTTGATGAGGGAGAATGGCCAGTCAATGAATATACTGAGGGACTTCCCGTTCCAACTGGCACAGTTGCATGGGCTATGCTTGATACAGAACACGGAAATTTCAGTATCAGTATTGCAGGTATAGACGAAAAAGGCTATGATAACTACATGGAGCTTTTGATACAAGAGGGCTTTTCAGTAGTTGAGAATGTGTCAGAGAAAATCAAAGGAGAAAACTATGTTTCTGTCGGGACACTCCTATCAAATGGAGAAAAAGGTTTAAGTATCAGCTACATACCTGATAATTTAACAATTTATGTTTCATTTGAAAAATGAGAGCGTGCAATAAACAGCGAAGCAAAATCCCTTTAGGAACTAAAGGGCGCACTTCTATACTCTCTATCGAGAGTAGTGCGTCCTGCGGAGCTTCATTCCCGGTCAGCAGAAGAAAACTGCCTGACCGAGAATGTTGCGTCACTTCGTTCCGTCAAGGTGGCTACACCCCCTTGCGCCGCTAAAGCGGCTATCCCCTGTGGACTTGCCGTCCGCAAACAGCATGAAATGCTGTTCGCCGCCAGCAAGTTTGAAAAAACCGAATACCGAAAATCAGACCGTTGACTGGTCGCAATCTGCGAAAAGTTGACGGTCTTTTTTTATTCCCAAAATCAAAAAAAGGAGGTCAAGCACAATGACAAAACCGAAAACCCTTGAACAACTCCGAGCTGAAAAAGAACGAGCCGAGACAAGGCTTGCACAGGAACAGCACAAGCTGGAGCGTCTGGAAAACCGAAAGAAATTTCTGGAACAAGGCGAAAGAAAGAAACGCACCCACCGCCTTTGCAATCTGGGCGGCACGATTGAGAGCCTTGCCCCGGAGGTCAAAGATCTCACACGCACCGAAATGACAGAGCTGATGGAACAAATCTTTTCTTTGTCCGAAGTCCAGCGAGCCGTCCGTCACATGACGATTACCCACATCAGCCAAGCAAACAGAGAAAAGGAGTTGAAAGCCGATGGCACTATTTCATCTGAGCGTCACGCAGACTAAGCGAAGCGCAGGACAGTCCGCTATCGCTTCTGCTGCCTACCGAGCCGGGGAGCGATTGTATAGCGAGTATTACGGCGAATACAGCGACTACACCCGCAAGGGCGGCGTGATCTGCTCCGACATTCTCCTGCCGTCCCATGCACCGCCCGAATACGCAGACCGCCAGACCCTATGGAACGCCGTGGAAAAAGCCGAGCGTGGAAAGAACGCCCAGCTTGCATACAGCT
>NZ_QTVR01000029.1:0-21004 GCF_003460685.1 Blautia sp. OF03-13
CACTATCTAAGGATAAATAAAAAACTAAAACCATCCAACAATACTTATGAAAGGAGACCACTCATCATGAAAAAATTAAAAACATGTCTTGCATTTTTTATTTGTTGTATTCTGTCCTTAAATATGGTAATTTGCAATGTAAAGGCAGATAATAATGTTGTTCTATCTAACAAAGCATATCTATTAAAAACCGGAATGCCACAAAAGGAAATAGAAAAGCTGGATGATGACGTCATGCAGTTCATTGTGGATGACTTAAAAAGTGGAGGTAAACATTTTGAATATATTAATTCAAATATCGAAAATCAAATATCGATACTCAGTAGCGAAACTTTAACCGGTATTTCCTTTACTGCATCAGCTTTTAAAAATGCATCAACCATTTATATCTATCCAACATACGAGTTTACTTCTAATAAACAACCTCGCGGAAAAGACAGTTTTTCTTTTCAATTAGGCGCTGCTATGAGACCGTATGAATATGGTGGAAAATTATGGTACAAAGATAATACTATGAACGATTGGAAAGTCGGTGGAACTCTTACTGCAAATAATCAGCAATTATCTGGTGCTGAATTTTCAGGGAGTCAACTAGGAACACCCGACTATGCCATGAAGCTTAAAGGTGTTACATACTGTCACGCTACTGCAGGTAATAGCAGTGATAAAAGAATTGTAATGGGATACTTATATAATCCCCAGAAAACCGGCTACAGTATCTCTTTTTCCTACAACGGTGGTGGAATTAGCTACTCTCCATCAGGAACAGCCTATACTGCATATAAAACAATGAACCTAAGTTATTAAACTTTCATTCACCACATACAAGTACATTTAATTTCTAATTACTCTTTCAAAGTAACAATTTGCCTATCCAGAAGCACAAATTTCTCTGATAGGCAAATTGTGTTTAAGGTATTTTCAAGTAATTTAAGTAAAATCATGAGCAAGTCGCCATTACTCGTAGAAAAACGGGCAGATTATGAATGTTTTAGGAATTGCAGGAACAAAAAGTACAGAACAACCATTCAAAAAAACTTTTAAATCCGGCATCAACTGAATAAAGCCATAAATAAGAGGTAACTCATTATGAAAAAAATCAAATTTTTATTTTTCACCCTGTTATTCTGTTTTTCTGTTCCAGTCAAAGCAGACACTGCATTCGAAAATGACGATACGGTATTGTGCTCTTTTTTAAAAGAAAACGTACCAGAAAATGCTTCGCCAATAGAATCCAGTTTAGAAAACGAGTATCGAAAAACTTCTTCCAAACCTATCGATTTCTATTTTTTTAAACGATCTGAAAAGACAAAAAGTTTCCAAGATCTGTATGCCGCAAATGTACTCACCTATCAGGAAAAATCAGATCGTTCTTTGTTATATCAGACAGTTTTCGATTTTCAAAATATAACCCAGGTAAGAACTGCGAAAGAAGACTTTATCCGTCTGGAGACAGATCCACTGATGTATCTTTTTGAATTAGAAAAAGCAGAATTGTGGACTCGGAACAGCACGGAAGAACCCTGGACGCTGGAACGGAAAATCACAACGCCTGGAAACCCAGATTTTTATCTTCCTTATAGCCAGTTTTCTTCTGATAAAAAATATTTTCGAATTCTGGCATCTTTTTCCTGGAGCCCGAGCCCTGCTGAGGAAAGCGAAGTTTCTTCGCCAGAATATCATTGCATTTATACCTCTGTGTATCCGGTATATCAGATTCCGGTGAAAGTACTCGTTTTGATATGCGGAGGCGCAGCTTTCTTCTTTCTCTACCGGAGACACAAAAAAAATCATATCTCCCAAAAAGATGTTCCGTAAGCTGCGCCTTTTCAACATGTTTTCGTCACTGTTCAGAGCCAACTTCCAAAATGCTACGCATCTCATCGGTGTGGCTTTATCTGCTTTTCATCGCATCCCGAATCCGCTCCAGTGCCTCGGTCAGGGTTGCGCGCGGGCAGGCGATGTTGATCCGCTGGAAGCCGCGACCGCAGTCTCCGAAGATCTTGCCGCTGTCGAGCCACAGCTTCGCCTTGTTGATGATCAGGTCTTCCAGTTCGTCGACAGAAAGCCCCGTCTCGCGGAAATCGAGCCATACGAGATATGTTCCCTCCAGGTCGATCATCTTCACGCCCGGAATCTGCTCCTCCACATACTGCCTTGTAAATTCTGCATTTGCCTTCACATAGGAAAGCATTGCCTCATACCACTCCTCGCCCTTATTATATGCCGTCTCGCATGCCACCAGACCCATCACACCAAGCTGGCTCGTTCCGGCTGCATCGAGCTGTTTCCGGAATTTCGCACGGAGTTCCGGGTTGGCGATAAAGATGTTTGACATCATCATACTTGCCAGATTGAATGTCTTACTCGGCGCGGTGCAGGTGATCGTGATGTCCTCGTACTCTTTTTTGATCGCAGCAAACACCTGATGCTCGCCCTTAAAAATGAAATCTCCATGGATCTCATCACTTACAACGGTCACGCCGTACTGCACGCAGAGATCGCCGATCGCCGTCAGCTCCTCTTTCGTCCAGACTCTTCCGACCGGGTTGTGCGGATTGCAGAGGAAAAAGAGCTTCACGTTTTCAGCTTTCAGCTTCTCCTCGAAATCCGCCACATCCATGTGATAGCGGTTATCATTGCCGAGCACCAGCGTGCTGCTGACAACTCTTCTGCCGTTATCCGCAATGACTTCCGAAAATGGATAGTAAACCGGTGACTGGATCAGCACGGCATCCCCAGGCGCGGTGTAAGCTTTGACTGCCATCGCAAGTGCAAATACAACGCCCGGCGTTTTGATCAGCCATTCTTCTTTCGGCTCCCAGTTGTGATGGCGTTTCATCCATCCCGCAACGGCCTCAAAATACGGAGTCTGCGCATCGCTGTAGCCGTAAATGCCCATTTTCGCACGCTCTACCAGCGCATCCTCGATGTAGGAGGATGTCTCAAAGTCCATGTCCGCCACCCACAGCGGCAGCACGTCGGCTGGCATACCGCGTTTTACTGCGAAGTCATATTTTAAACAGTCTGTATTTTTTCGGTTGATGATTCTGTCAAAATCAAGATTTCTTTCCGTCATTTTTCTCTTCCTCAATTTCTGCAAAAACCTTCTCAAGCTCGCCGATCAGGTCCTCGATATTTTCAATTCCAACAGAGAAGCGAAGGGTGCTCTCCGTAATTCCGTTCCGCTCACGGATTTCCTTCGGCACATCGGCATGTGTCTGCGTCGTCGGATACGTAACGAGTGTCTCCACGCCGCCGAGGCTCTCTGCGAAACGGATCATTCTTACCTTTTCCAGAATGGCAAGGGCAAACTCTTTGCTCTCGAGCTGGATTGTCAGCATGGCACCGAAGCCTCTTGCCTGTTTTTTCATAATCTCATGGCCCGGGTGATCCGGCAGTCCCGGATAAATCACTCTTGTGACTGCTTTCTGCTGCTGCAGCCATGCGGCAATCTGTTCTGCATTCTCCTGGGAGCGTTCCATGCGGATGCCAAGCGTCTTCATGCCGCGCAGTACCAGCCAGCAGTCAAACGGAGCAAGGCCTGCACCTGTTGTCTTGATCAGGAAACGCAGTTTTTCCTGAATATCTTCGCGGTTCGTCACGATAAAGCCTGCCAGTGTATCGTTGTGGCCACTCAGGTATTTCGTGCCGCTGTGAATCACAACGTCCGCACCGAGATCGAGCGGATTCTGAAAATACGGGGACATAAAGGTGTTGTCCACAATCAGAATCAGGTTGTGGCGTTTTGCAATATCCGCCATCTTTCGGATGTCGGTTACGTTCATCATCGGGTTCGTCGGAGTTTCGATGTAGATTGCTTTTGTATTTTCTTTCACATAACTCTCCACGTCATCACGGCAGCAGTCGATGCTGGAAAACTCGACGCCGTTTTTCTCGTTGACGTTGTGGAACAGACGAATGCTTCCGCCGTACAGATCGGAATCCGCAATGATGTGGTCGCCCTGGCGGAACATTTCCATCAGAAGAGAGATCGCTGCCATGCCGGAGCTTAATGCAAACGCATCAATTCCGTTTTCCAGTGCAGCCACCATCTTCTCCAAATGCTCTCTGGTCGGGTTCTGCAGTCTGCTGTAATCAAATCCGGTGCTCTGTCCTACGCCCGGATGCGCATACGTTGCGGTCTGATAAATCGGGTAGCTGAGTGCGCCGTAGTGGCTACACTGTCCTTCGTCTTCTTCTAAATGGATACATTTTGTGTCAATTCCTCTTGCCATATGAATAATCTCCTGTTATTTCGTAATTTTTCTTTCTATACTAATCTGATAGGTTTTGTAACGTAACCTATCATAACAGAAAATGCGGCGTTTGTATATTCCCTTTTTTCTTTGACTTGTTATAAGTTTTTCCTATAACTATCGTAAAAAAACGCCGCCAGAAGATTTTTTCTCCCGGCGGCCGCCTCTTGCATCCATATTTTAAATAAGTTCCGCACAGATCGGATAATGATCAGAAAGGCACACACCGTCCTTCTGCTCCGTCCATTTTTCCACCTTTTTCAGTTCCCAGTCCCCTTTGAGAATGATGTAGTCAATCGAGCACTGCGGATCATTCGGATCATCGCGATGATAGTTGTGGAAGGTAATGCCGATTCCTTCCGTCGCATTCACAAGACCGGCAGTTTCCCTCAGCGGTTTCATCTCTTCGCTGTCCGGCTCGGCATTGAAGTCGCCGCTAAGAATCACCGGCACATCGGCAAATGCTTTCTCTGCTCTCAGATGTGCGAGAATCTGCTCCAGGCCAAGCTTTCTCGCCCCGGCGCACTCGTGATCCAGATGGGTGTTGATGACGCGGAACACTTTTCCGGTCTCCATATCCTCAAATACCACATCCGTCGCAGTACGCGGGCACATACTCTGTACCGGATAGCGGGATCCCGGCACGTACGGTGTCGGTGACAGCCAGAAGGTTTCCAGGCTCACACTCTGAAAACGTTCTTTCCGATAGGCAATGATCATTGCCTCACCGGTCAGATCCTTTTCTCTTCCACATCCGGCAATGTAATATTCCGTCAGATTTTCCTTCAGCCAGGCAGCCACATGCGGCAGTACCTCCTGAAAACCGATGATATCCGGCTTTTCCTGTCTGATTTTTTCCAGAATCAGCGGTCTGCGGTAGATAAAATTATTGGCTCCATCCTGGCCAAAATCACAGCGAATATTAAATGTTACAAATTTCATGGTAAAATCCCTCTTTTCATTTGTTTTCCTAACCCTTATTTTTGCTGGAAAGCGCTGTGCTTTCTCTTCTTTTTCTTCGTATTCACACGGCGCAGACACGCATAGCGCAGCTTCAGCCGCATTTTCCAGCTGCAGCCCGGTACCGGCTCCATCAGCTTTTCCAGAAAATGGTTCAGCGTACGTTCCTCATAAGGAGACAGCAGAATCTCACCGTAGATATGTTTCTCGATCAGATGGCAGACACGCGTATATTCGCCTGGCTCGACCGCCGGAAATCTGCGGGCGAGTTCTGCATCGGTTGCTGCTGTTTCTTTGCCGCCTGTCCAAGGCAGATGATCCGCGCCGCCTCCGCCGCAATCACAAGCAGCGTCAGCAGAATCAGAAGCACGCCAAGCAGCCCGAGAAGAAACAGCGAAACACTGCGCAGTACCGGAAGAACGGCTTCGCCTGCCTTGCTCTTTCGGTTTTCCACACCGGTAATCTGCTCCGCCGACAGCGAATTGTTCTCCAGCACCACATTCTTCTGGACAGAATCTGGACTTCCGACCATTTTCTGAAGAGATGCAACATTATACAGGAACAGTTTGTTTTTTAGGTATTTTCTTTCACTTGTTTTTCTGTTGCTCCTTCCTCCATTTTTTGCTCTGCCTTAACTTCTAAAGACCATCCCAGAAAAACGCAAGTATTTTTAGTATTCCAGATACGCCCCTTTCATCGGGCTTGCTGCGTGGAGGCTGAAAAGACGGAGTACGCCTTTTTTGTATTTCGGCTCGCGCGGTTTCCAGTTCCGGCGGCGTTCTTTTAAGATCGCATCAATTTCTTCCATGGACTTGCGTTCTCCTGCGATTCCGATGATGTTAAGTTTTCGTTCCTTCACATCAATCTCAATCAAATCCCCTTCCTCGACGAGTGCGATCGGGCCGCCGTCTACAGCTTCGGGACTGCAGTGGCCGATGACCGGGCCGGTGGAGGCGCCGGAGAAACGGCCGTCGGTGATAAGCGCGATGCTCTTTCCAAGCTCTTTGTCGCTGCTGATTGCCTCGGAAGTATAGAACATCTCCGGCATACCGCTGCCTTTCGGGCCTTCGTAGCGGATGAAGACGGCGTCGCCTTTCTGAACCTTATGTTTCAGCACGGCATCGAGGCACTCCTCCTCGCTGTCGAACGGTCGGGCACGGAGGACGGCGTGGAACATTTCTTTCGGGCAGGCCGTGTGCTTGATGACGGCTCCCTCCGGCGCAAGGTTTCCGCGCAGAACAGCGATGCTGCCGTCCGTTCCGATCGCCTTGTCATACGGGCGGATAATATCTTCTTTTGTAATCGAAGTTCCATACCGCTCATTAAATTTTGCGAGCCATCCGCTGCACTTCTCATAAAATCCATTTTCACGAAGCTCCGCCAGATTTTCACCCAGTGTCTTTCCGGTCACTGTCATCACATCGAGATGCAGATGATCTTTGATTTCTTCCATAATCGCCGGAACGCCGCCCGCATAATAGAAGCACTCTGCCGGCCATCTTCCCGCCGGGCGGACATCGAGCAGATACCGCGCGTTGCGGTGCAGACGATCGAATGTGTCGCCGGTAATCTCGATGCCGAACTCATGCGCAATGGCCGGGATGTGCAGCAGGCAGTTTGTGCTTCCCGAAATTGCCGCGTGGACAAGAATCGCATTCTCAAAACTCTCTTTCGTCACAAGATCGCTTGGCCGCATATGCTCCATCTGTGCCAGTTTTACCGCCTGGCTGCCTGCCTCCTGTGCATATGCCAGAAGATCCGGGCTTGTCGCCGGCATCAGAGCGCTTCCAGGCAGGGCGAGGCCGAGTGCCTCCGCCATGATCTGCATCGTGGATGCCGTTCCGATAAACGAACAGGCACCGCAGCTCGGGCAGGCATTGCATTTCGCCCAGTCGAGCTTCTCCTCGTCGATCTCACCGCGCTCAAATTTTGCGCTGTACATGCCAAGCTGCTCCAGTGTCAGCATCTCCGGTCCCGCATTCATCGTTCCGCCCGGCACAACAACCGCCGGAATATCGACACGCGCAAGGCCGATCAGATTGCCCGGCATACCCTTGTCGCAGCTCGACAGATAGACGCCGCCGTCAAACGGTGTCGCATTCGCGTGGATCTCGATCATATTGGCGATCATCTCGCGGCTCGCAAGACTGTAGTTGATGCCGTCCGTTCCCTGGCTCTCGCCGTCACAGATGTCGGTGCAGAAATACCGCGCCCCGAAGCCCCCCGCTTCCGCAACGCCTTTCCGCACTTCCTCGACCAGCAGATTTAAGTGGCCGCTTCCCGGGTGGCTGTCCCCGTACGTACTCTCCACCATAATCTGCGGTTTTTCAAGATCCTCTTTTTTCCATCCTGTTCCAATCCGGAGCGGATCCATCTCCGGTGCAAGTTTCCGCATTTCCTGACTCTTCAGCATTTCCTTCTCCTCCCGCTGTTTTTTAGGTATTAAAAATACTCTTTCTGCTTTTCACTATAGCAATCCCTGTATTTGATTGCAAGACAAAAAAGCTGCAGTCTGCAGGGATTCCCCACAGACCGCAGCCTCTCTGAACAGCTCACAGATTTCTCTGTTTTCTGTTTGCCTGCTTCCGCAGATAATTTCCAATGCTTGTAAAACTAAGCAGCGTCACAATCAGAAAAACACCCGGGATCAGAATGATCCACCATGCCTTTGTCATCAACGCTTTTTCCGAAAGTGACAGCATGCTGCCCCAGGAAATCACCTCCAGCGGAAGACCGATTCCCATAAAACTCAGTGTGGATTCTGCTACAATCGCACTTCGGATGTTCATAACCACCATAAACATAATAGACGAAAAAAAGTTCGGTGCCAGATGGTGCCATAAAATATAGAAAAAACTGCCTCCCATACAGCGCGACGCAATCACGTATTCACTGTTCCGGATCTGCCGTACTTCGGTCCGCACAACCTTTGCAATGCTTGTCCAGCTTGTCATTCCGATCACGGCAGAAATCGTAATCACATTGGATTTTCCCGCAGCAGCCAGAAGAAAAATGACAAGAAGAAGATTCGGCACCGACAAAAAGATCTCGGTCAGCCGCATCAGAAGCGCGTCCAGCCACGCCGGTGCACATCCGCTGACTGCGCCGAAGAGAACGGCAATCACAGTGGAAATCAGCGTAGAAAGCAGACCGATCGCCAGCGATATTCTGCCGCCGTACCAGATCATCGAGAAAATATCTCTTCCCATCGTATCGGTTCCAAACAGAAATTCCCGGCACGGCATGACGGAACAGTTTTTCAGATCCATATACGAGGGATCCTTCGTCATGATCTGCCCACAGAAAAGGCAGCTCAGCACAAGAAGACCCAGAAAAAGCTCTGCTGCCACCGGCCGTCCTGATACCATTTTTTCTTTTTTTCTGCTTCTGTTTTTTCTGCAGGCCTCTCTCCTGCAAATTGAAATAATTGTGTTTTTTCTGTCACAGCATCATTACCTCCGATGTTTCTGCCGCTTCTTTCTCCCGCATCCGCGGATCAATTCTCTCGTTGATGATCTGTGCCGCCATATTGCACAGAATCACAACGATTCCGGACATCAGGCAAAGCAGCATCAGAAGATTGTAATCTTTGTACCGTGCGCTCTCATACGCCAGCGTTCCGATACCGGGATACGAGAAAACCGTTTCTACAATATAGGTTCCCCCCAGCACATGCGGAACAGAAATGGCCATGATGCCAAGATACGACGGAATCGTATTCCGCAGGCAATGCCGGAACAGAACCGTCTTTCGTTTCAGCCCCTTGGCTCTTGCCAGAAGCACATACTCTTCCCGCACTTCATCCAGAATTTTATTGCGGATCATGTATGCGTAATACCACAAATGGCTCAGCACTACGACCGTCATCGGCAGGATCAGATGACAGACACGTTCAGAAAAATCTGCCTGTTTTCCAACAGAGTAGGCACCGGAACTCGGCAGCCATTTGAGCTGCATGGAAAAAACAAGAATCAGAAGCAGCGACAGCCAGAATTCCGGAATACATCCCGTGATGGTTCCCACCTTACAGATGATGCGGTCCAGCCAAGTATCTTCCTTCCATGCACAGAAAATTCCAAGAAGCAGCGCGAGGGTGAAAATCAGCAGAAATCCAATGCCGCCAAGCACCAGCGTATTTCCAATTCTTCCCTCGATCACGCGCATTACATCCATTTTATATTTGTACGAAATTCCGAAATCCCCCTGCAGCGCATTGCCTGCCCAGCGGATATACTGTACGGAAATGGGATCCTTCAGTCCCAATTTTTCTTCGGCCCACGCTCTTTCTTCGGGCGTCATTTTTTCCACGCGGTCTCCGTAATATGATACCAGCGGATCTCCCGGCGCAAGCCTTGAAATATAAAATACGAGCACAGACAGCAGCAGAACACTTGCCAGAAATGCCGCTGCTTTTTTTCCATAGTAAAGCACTCTGTTCCGGCTTTTCATCCTGCATCGCCTCCCTCCATCAGCACAAAATGATCTTTTTCCACTTCCCGCAGTGTTCCCGTCCGGGAAAATTCTGTATTGGAAAAATCCGGTACAGCTCTCGCTCTTTCCCTTCGCGGATCCGGAATCGGAATGGCCGCGATCAGTGCTTTCGTATATGGATGCAGCGGATTTTCAAACACGGCTCGCGCCGGGCCGGTCTCCACCAGTTTTCCATGGTACATCACACCTACTCTGTCACACAGAAATTCGACCATATCCAGATCATGCGCAATAAACAGGAACGAAAAACCGTGCTCCTTCTGCAGATGACGGAACAGATTCACAATCTGTGCCTGTATCGACGCGTCCAGCGATGCAATCGGTTCATCCGCCACCAGAAGCTCCGGCTCCATCGTCAGTGCCCGTGCAATCGCAACGCGCTGCCGCTGTCCGCCGGACAATTCTCCCGGATATTTTTTCAGATATTCCGGATCCAGCCCCACGTATTTCATCTGGAATCTGGCTTCCTCCTCATAGCTTCCCCGCAGCGGCCGGATTTTCTGCACGCGCATCGGCTCCTCAATAATGTCGCGGACCTTCATCTTCTGATTCAGACTGGAACCGGAATCCTGAAAAATCATCTGGCGTGTCGTCTGCAGCATTTTTTTATTTTTCCGGAACTGGCCTCTGTCGCAGGTATCAATCCCTTTATAATAAATCTGGCCGGCATATGGCTGATAAATATTCATCACACAGCGTGCAGCGGTAGATTTTCCGGAACCGGATTCTCCTACCAGTCCAAAAATTTCTCCTCTTCGAATCTGAAACGATACATCATCGACTGCCTTGACTGCTGTTTTCCGGGACAGTGGAAAAATATGGGTCAGATGACGCACATCCAGCAAAATCTCATGTTCCATCTGTGTTTCCTCCTATCGGCGGCACAACCTTCGGTGCTCTCTCATCCAGCAGCCATGTTGCCGCATAATGGCTGTCTGTGACCCGGAACATCGGCGGCTCCTCCTCAAAATCAATTTCCAGCGCATAAGCATTGCGGCTGGCAAAGGCATCGCCCTTTGGCGGATGGAGAAGAGACGGCGGCATTCCCGGGATAGACGGCAGGCTTTCTTTTCCCCTCGAAAACGCCGGTATGGAACGCAGCAGTCCCCACGTATACGGATGACGGGGATCATAGAAAATCTCATCCACGGTTCCAATCTCTACTATTTTTCCCGCATACATGACCGCTACCCGGTCTGCGATCCGCGCTACAACGCCAAGGTCATGTGTGACAAAGACCGTCGCCGTTCCCAGTTTTTTCTGAATTTCCCGAAGCAGGTCCAGAATCTGTGCCTGAATCGTCACATCCAGCGCTGTCGTCGGCTCATCAGCAAACAGAATTTCCGGATTGCCCGCCAGCGCAATCGCCAGTACGACCCGCTGCCGCATTCCGCCGGAAAAGTGATACGGATATGCCTTTTTCCGCTCTTCTGCCTGCTCGATTCCCACCAGCTGCATCAGTTCTGTCACTCTCTGTTCCACTTCTTCTTTTCCCATGTCTTTCTGATGCGCCCGCACTGCCTCTGCAATCTGCGCTCCGACTGTCATCGTCGGATTTAAGGAAGTCATCGGATTCTGGAAAACCATCGAGAACAGTTTTCCCCGCAGTTCCCGCATTCTTCTCTCCCCGTATCCTGCAATTTCTTCTCCATTGACCAGAATTTTTCCGTTTTTGATCTTTGCATTCTCCGGCAGCAGCTTCATAATGCTTTTGCAGAGCACACTTTTTCCGCAGCCTGACTCGCCTACAACAGCGAGCACCTCACCTGCATTCAGGGAAAAGCTGACATCGCGGACCGCCTGTACTTCCCCCTCATCCGTAAAAAAGCTGACGGAAAGATGTTCCACTTTTAATCGTTCCTTCATTCCGTTTTTCTCCTGTACAGACAAAAAGGGGGTAAACATACCCCCTTCGTCTGCTTTTTTATTTATTCTGTCATTGTCCAGTCCTGAATATTCCAGAAAATACCAACGCCGTGGTGGCCCAGCACCGTGTCTTTGGAAATGCCCTGAATACCGGAATCTGCCACATAATTTGCATCAATATAACAGATGAATGCATAGGCCGGATCTTCTGCCAGTTCTTCCTGGAATTTTCCGTAATATTCTTTCCGCACTTCCGGATCGTCACTCTGACGGGCAAGAGACAGATACTCATCTACTTTTTCATTGGAATAGCTCGAATAATTCGCCCCTTTGTCCGTGCCGAAAACCTTATATGTATGATCGTCCGCATCGAACGGGCTTCCCCAGCCGATCAGGCACGCCATCTGTCCGCCCCAGTCCATCTGTGCCGGAATTTCTACGGTACAGTTGATTCCGGTTTCCCGGAGCTGCTGTGCTGCTGCCTGGGCAATATCAATGCGGTCCTGCTCACCGGACATCACGCTGATGACAAAACCGATTTCTTCGCCGTCCCGCTCATAGAAACCATCGCTGTTTCTGGTGCATCCGGCCGCTTCCAGAATTTCCTGTGCTTTTTCCGGATTGTAATCATAATGTTCTACGTTTTCGTTATTGTAAATGTTCCGCTGCAGCGGACTGTATGCCGCCATTCCCTCGCCAAGAAGCACAGAATCGATAATGGCCTGGCGGTCAATCGAATAACAGACGGCCGGAATGATGTCCCTGTTTTTCGTCCAGTAATCATTCGCAAAGTTAAATAAGATTCCGCGGTAATCTGCCGTTGTCATGTCGTAGCAGGTAAAACCGTCTTTTTCTTTGAAATTCTGCGCATTTTTCGGGTCAAGCAGCGCCAGATCCAGTTCGCCGGATTCCAGCTGCATCGCCTGTGCATTATCATCTGGTACAATTTTGAAAATGACCTTGTCAATCTTTGGTGCCCCAAGGTAATAATCTTCATTTTTTACCAGAACAATCGACTGGCCTTCGTCCCAGCTCTCCAGTTTATACGGGCCGGTTCCAACCGGTGCACGGAAGAAATCCGATTCCTGCATATTTTCACCTTCCAGCAGGTGCTTCGGCAGGATGGCCATCGTCATGTATTCCAGGAAAGCCACGTTCGGCTCGGAAAGGCGGAAGGAAACGGTGCTGTCATCTATAACTGTAATCTCTTCTACATCCTCATAATTTGGTGCATTTTCAGATCCGTTTTCCGGATCCATGATCGCTTCGATGGTGAATTTCACATCGTCCGCCGTAAATTTTTCTCCATCATGCCATTGGATGCCGTCCCGGATATGAAAGGTGTAGGTGCAGGTTTCTGCATCGTACTCCCATTTTTCTGCCAGACCCGGAACAATGTTGTCATCCGCATCGTGTGCGGTCAGTCCGTTGAACAGCAGTAGATTAATTTCACCGTGCTCATCCATCGCCGGATTAATCCTGGTATAATCAGCAGAACCGTAAACCAGGGTCGTCTCTTCCTCCCCTGTCTGGCCGGAAGAAACTTCCGTCTCTGTTTTCGACAAATCTGTACTGTTGCTGTTTTTCCCGCTGTCCTGACCGCATGCCGCAAGGGATGCTGCAAGAGACACCATCAGCATCAAAGATAATATTTTCTTTTTCATCCTTTTCCTCCCATTTTCAGACCGTTTTTACCCGGACTGACCGCTTTTTTGCTTTGTACTCCCATGATCTGCGCGCCTGATCCATGTACTGTTCGTTCATTATATTTGATATTTCAGGCTCTCACAAGCCGGGTGGGGGGATATTTTTTTCTTTTCTTGTAAAGTTAATCGTCTCATGCAGAGGGAGTTGCTCCACATGCCAACATAAAACATGACCTTGATCAGGGGACTCTTCCTCTGCATCAAGGTCATGTTTCTTTTCCTATGATTTTAAAATTTTACAGCATATTGATAACAAATCCAGCCAGCATCGTGGACAGAACCGTAATAACCGTAATTCCTCCCACGACATACGGCACGTTTAAGGTATCTTCGATAAACGCTTTCTCCTCCGGTGTCTCTCCGACCGCATCGCCGACCTCGCGGCAGATGACCACGTTGCTCGGGAATCCGAGGAACTGCTCGACACCGATGCCGACTGCCAGGTCTTTGTCGCCCACGAGTTTCCAGGTCGGAAGAACCCAGCCAACCAGTGCAACACCGATCAGCGCTGCGGCGAACAGAACGATTGTCTGGAATGCCATGGTACCGAGATCACTTAAGGAAACCTTCGCCAGAGACGGGATGATGGAGCCAAAGACAGCAACCATCATAAGGCCGTAGGAATTCGATTTCTGCAGCGGTTTTGTCGGAACGAGTCCGGAAGCGGCACAGACAACACCGAGAAGCAGCGCCCAGATGCTGTAGTTGATCGGAGTCAGATCGCCAAGGATGTGGGCAACCCAGGAACCGGCTGCAACGAGCGCCATCATGACGTTGGCAGAATACCATTCTTTGTGTTTATCTGCAAAGGAAACTTTTGCGGAAGCACCGTTTCCGGTCTCCTGCTTTTTAAACTGCGCCGGATTCTCGCGATATGCTTTCAGCAGTTTTTTTCCGTAACGGATACCCATGGCAGATGCGATCGGCGCACCGACGAATTTCTGTACGGAATAGATGACTGCACAGAGCGCTGCCGCCGTTGCCAGTCCTTTTTCTGCTGCGGCGCTTGCCATCAGCGAAGTTGCCATTGCCGCACCGTTGATAACCGGCATGCGACGAGCACAGTGTCAAATCCGATGATCGGGGATACCAGAAGCATCACAAGGCAGGACGCCAGCATACAGAGTGCCGCCATTAATACGGTTCTCCACTCCTCGATCAGCTGTTTCACGTTCAGGGTAGTACCCATGTTGAACAGTACCATCGCAATTGCCAGTTTTGATAACGCCGTAAGGCCTCCCTGATCGATGATGTCCGCCGGGATCAGTTTCGTCAGAAAGCCTACCAGGAACAGGAGCATGACGACCATCATTCCGGACAGCTTTCCTTTTGTAATTTTACCGACAATGTCGCCGAGTGCAAACACGATCAGAACAATCATGAAGCTGGAGAACATTGCGTTGTTTGTTAAAATCTCAGCCATTTCTTTTTCTCCCTTGCTCTTTTTAATTTGAAATTATACATAATTTTCTTTTATTTTGCAAGTTTTATCCAGTTTTTATTTTATATTTTGCATATTTATGCAATCCTTCCAATTATCCGCGCCACAAGCTCTCCGGCATGATAGAAGTCATCGAGATGCAGATATTCTTCGGTCGAATGATTCTTGAAATATCCTGTTGCGATACCGACACAGGTGATTCCCTTCTGATTGAAAATATTGCCGTCCATACCGCCGCCTCCGCCGTTGATCTGCGGTTCGATTCCCATCTCTTTCAGGGATTCCGTGACGATCTGAATCATCTCGGAATCCTCCGGGATGAAGAACGGCAGGAAGGTGTTTTCTCTTTTAAATTCCACACGCGCACCGCGCTTTTCTGCGATTTCACGGCAGTGCGACTGGAAATACGCTTCATAGCGGTCGAGTTTTTCTCCCGACCGGCTCCGCATCTCTCCGCGCAGGATTGCGTGGTCGCAGACAACGTTCATTGCCTCGCATGTTTTGGACCAGAGGTGAGAAAAGTTCGACGTTGTATTTTCATCCAGTCTTCCCGTCTCCATCGTTGCGAGCATTTCCGCCATAATTTTTGCCGCATCAATGCCTTTCTCCGGCTCATTTCCCGCATGGGCTGCCTTGCCGAAAACCTGTGCTTCCAGAAGGGCACGGCCCGGCGCACCATTTACAATTCGGCCGATGCGTCCCGGGGAGTCGAGCACATACATCGTTTTTGATGTCAGCAGGCTTACATCGAATGCTTTCGCACCGTACAGACCGGCCTCCTCGCCGACCGTAAAGAGGATCTCCAGTTTCGGAAGCGCCTTCCCGGATTCAATCGCCTGACGCACGCCCTCTAAAATGGCTGCCACACCGGACAGATCATCCGCCGCCAGAATCGTGTCGCCCGAAGAACGAAGGATTCCATCCTCCTCCACCGGTTTGATTCCAATGCCGCCCGGCACACGGTCCATATGGGAACAGAAACAGACAACACCGTCCCGCTCTCCTTCCCGAACCGCCAGAATATTGCCGCACATGCCGCCAAACGTAGCCCCGGCCTCATCCCGCGTAATCGCAAATCCCATCTGCTCCAGTTTTTTCACCAGATGCTCTGCAATCTCCGTCTCCTGACCGCTCGACACATCAATCCGCATCAATTCGGTCAGTTCATCTAACATACGTTGATTTTTCATTTCTTTTCCACTCTCCATTCTTGAAAAAAATTTTCAAAAACAATTCTTCTACATCTTACCATTTGCCTTTCGTCCTTAATAGGTGTAAAATTATGCCATAATTCATTTTTATGTCTTTAATTCTCGGAAAGGAATTTTATATATGAAAATCGGCGTAACAGGTTCTGACCATATCTGCGACAGGATTCAGAAAACGCTGGAGAAGCGCATGCCGGACCTTGAAGTGGTCTACCGGCGTTCCAACGATTACCGGTACGGTCTGGAAGCGGCTGCCCAGTTTCAGAAAGGGAAAGTATCCGGCATTATTTTTACTGGGCCGACCAACTATCACTATGCTTTAAAGCGGCTGGAGCCAAACGTTCCCTGGACCTTTCTTCCGCACAATCAGGCTTCCATCTTAAAAGCGCTGGCGGAATCTGCTGTCCGTTATTCCTGCGTGCCGGATGTCATCAGTATCGATATGTATGAGGAACAGCTTGTGCAGGAAACGCTGGAAGAGATCGGCATTTCCAATGGCCGCGTCCTTGTGGCACACGGCTCTTCTCCCGATCAGGGCGATTTTCAGGATGCCCTCACGGATTTTCACCGTTACAACTATTTTCACAACGGGGCAAAAATCTGCTTTACCAACATGGAAAAAACGTATGAGGCACTGTCGGCAGAAGGCATTCCCTGCATCCGCATCTCGGTTTCCGAGGATGTAATTCTGGAACAGGTTTATCATCTTCAGTTTCTGGAAAATACGGCGCAGAAGAACCGCGGGCAGAGTGCTTCCGTGCAGATCTATTTTGATTATTCCTTTGATCAGGAGACGGATCTTTCGCTCCGGGAATGGGAGAAGATTCATTATCAGAATGAGATGCGCGAGCTGATCTACTCTGCCGCCCACCGCATGGGGGCTGCTGCGTTCTCCGAGGGCGCTTCTATTTTTTATATCATGTCATCCCGTCCGGTTCTGATGCGGGAATTTATTCAGAACGGGGAATATCAGAAGATTCTGTTTCACGGACAGCAGACGCCGCACAACCGGCTGTGGATCGGCATCGGCTACGGTGATACTCCCATGGAGGCGAAATCCCGCGCGGCGATGGCGCTCAACCACTCGATCGCGGACCGCTCCGGCGCGAACTATATTGCGGAGGATGAGCATCAGTTTACCGAAATTAAGATCAATGACCCGACCGATCACACGGCGTATCTTCTGCACCGGCTTCACATCAGCAGCAGTACGTATGAAAAACTGAAAGAGATTCTGCGGTCACATGATCAGGTAATCACTTCCGCACAGCTCGCTGCAGATATGGGGATCACGGAGCGGAGCGCCAACCGGCTGATTCTGCGGCTGGAACAGGAAAACTGTGTGACCACGATCGGCAAAATCAGCGGCGGCAGGGGACGGCCGGCACGGATTATGAAAATCACTTTATAAAACATAAGAAATGGAGAATGTTTATGGATAAAAGAACGGAACAGGCATTTGCCTATCTTGAGAAAAACGAACACAGTATGATGGAGCTGCTGAAAAATCTTGTCTCCATTGAAACGCCTTCTGCTGACCGCGAGGCGAATGAGCGGATTGCGGCGCATCTTGATACGTACTGTGATGCGCTTGGTATGGAGCGGGAGATTCATCATTTTGAGAAGGCCGGTCCGACGTTTGCGGCATGGACTCGGCCGCAGGAGAAGAAGCCGATTCTTCTGCTCGGACATATGGATACGGTGCATGCGGTCGGAAAATTTGGGCCGGAACCGTTTCTTGTGAAGGATGACCGCGTGTACGGCCCTGGCGTTTATGATATGAAGGGCGGCGATGTCATTGCGCTGTTTGCGCTCCGCGCGCTGAATGCTGTCGGATATGAAGACCGCCAGATCAAGCTGGTTCTCACTGGTGACGAGGAAGTTGCCCACGCGTTTTCCCACGGCGAGGCCGGAAAGCTTGTCGAACAATATGCCAGCGGCTGTGAGGCGGCGTTTAATCTGGAATCGAGTTATACCAACGGTGAAGTGACTACGAGAAGAAGCGGCGGCGCGATCATCCGCGTAAAAGTAAAAGGAAAAGCTGCTCATGCCGGAAAGGAACCGCAGAAAGGCGCGAGTGCGGTTCTGCAGGCGGCACGCATGATTACAGAGATTGAAAGCCGCTCCGTTTTCGGCTATCTTTCCTTCAATTGTGGCCGCATTTCGGGCGGAACCGGTGCTAACGTTATCCCGGATTCCTGTGAGTTTTCCATCGGCATCCGCTATGCGGCAAATGCTCAGTATGAGGAAGCCATCGCTTTCTTAAAAAATCTCTGCGAACACGTCACCGTTCCGGGCACAAGCTGCACGATGGAACAGAACGGCTACTACCCAGCCATGGAAATGGTCGACGGCGCTGACCGCCTCCTCTCCCTCTACCAGGAAAGCTGTAAACTCCTCGGCGAACCAATCCCGCAGGGCATCCAGCAGAGCGGCTGCTCCGACACTTCCTTCGTCACCCGCATCGGAATCCCCGCCCTCTGCAGCCTCGGCATCCAGGGCTCAGGCGCACATTCACTTGATGAGTATGCAATTCCGTCGTCGCTGCTGACACAGTGTAAAAAGCTGGTAGCTACGATTTTGGCAATGTAAACTGCTCTGCGGTTCTTGACAAATAATGTACTATATTTAACATAAAAAAAGAAACGGGGTTTTTGTCCGGTAAGCTCATCAGGAGCCGAGGGAGTTGCTCGTTTCTTTTTTTGTTATCCTATTTTCTTTACCCTATCACATCCGTAACCGCATTCACCGCTTTCGCCACAAAGCTGATCGTCTTTTCATTGAACACTTCCCCGTCTTTTGCGATCGAAACGTGTGCGAGTCCGATCTCATCTTTCTCGCTCGCTTCGGTACTGCCCATGAGGGTTGTCCATTTGATCTGGACATCGTCGGCGGTGATGGCGTGGTCGCATGTTACGATGTACTGTGCTTCATCGAACAGCGGCGAATTGGATTCCGCATAGACGATGATGTCGTTGTTTTTTTCCTGATAGACGCGCACGGTATAATTTACCAGGTCTTTTTCATCCGTAATATAGTCCTTGTTCGGCGATACGGTTTCTTCGCAGATCAGGCTTGCATCTTTTGGAATTGTATTGTTCTCTTTCTTTTTTGTCATTCCGATCATCAGCATACAGTTGCAGAGTGCTGCGATCAGAACTGCAAGCAGCAGGATTTTTATTCTATGTTTCATTGTTTTCTCTTCCTTTTCCCATGTCATAGTTTGTCACTGATGTTTCATTTCCATTATACATGATTCCCCCAAAATAAGAAACGCAAAAATGCATCCGCCCCCGTAAAACCTTTTTGAAAAAATTTCTCAATGAAAAAGTTTTCTATTTTGTTCCAAATATGTTATGCTATACTGTCTGTTAGGCAATTCTAACTCGATGTACTCTCGTAATAAAGGAGGAACTGCATGCCTTTAAATTTAACCGATTTCAATCAGTTTTACGTCATCAATAAAATCTGCGGCCAGGAAAAACAGCGCCATTATCTGGAGTCGCTGGGGTTTGTTCCCGGGGCCAGGATTTCGATTCTAAAGAAAAAATTTTTACGCTTCTCAATAACAGAAGCGAAGAAAAGCAGTACGCCTTTCTGATGACGGATGTCGACAATTTTCATCTGATCAACGATTACTGGGGTTATGAGATGGGTACGAACATTCTGAATTTCATCCTGAAAAAGCTGGAACTCTTTCCGCAGACACTCTTTGTGAACCGCTATCACTCCGATATCTTTGTCGGCATTATCGATATCACCGGGCAGGATCCGGCGTGGTGCGGGAAAAGATTTCCGCCTATCACAAGCAGGCGATCCGCGAAGTGCTGGAATCGTACCCGCTGAATTACATGACGCTGAACACTGGCGTCTATTATCTGAATGACACGGACACACCAGCGGAGGAAGTCATCTCTCATGCCAACATTGCGCGGCGGCGTGCGAAGGAAACTTCCACCTGCGTCTTCGAATACAACGCCGAGCTTTCCAGCACGGAACAGAAGCGCGCGGAGACCATTCATTCCTTCCAGAATGCCCTTGCGAAAAAAGAATTTCAGATTTATTTCCAGCCGAAAATCAGCGGAAAAACGCAGGAAATTGCAAGCGCCGAGGTGCTGGTACGCTGGCTGCGCGAGGACGGCACGCTCTGGTTCCCGGACAGCTTTCTGCCGATTCTGGAGGAGACCGGAGAGATTGAGTCGCTCGACTATTATGTGTATAATGCTGCTTTCCAGTGGCTCGCTGACCGCCGGGAAAACGGACTTCCGCTGCTGCCGCTCTCGCTGAATGTGTCGCCGATTCATTTCCGCAAGATCGATACGTTCACACAGCGGATCACACAGCTGCTCGATCATTATCAGATTCCTTCGAAGTACCTGGTTTTTGAGATCACAGAAACAACGTACATTCATAACATTGATGCCGTCAACCAGATGATCCGCTTTTTCCACGACCGGGATATCCGCATTTCCATGGACGATTTTGGGTCTGGATATTCGTCCTTAAATTCGCTGAAGGATATTCTGTTTGATGAAGTTAAAATTGACAAACATTTCCTCTCGGCGGGCCTCTCCGAAAAAGGAAAAATTGTGCTGGAAGAGATGTTCCATCTTTTAAAACGCACAGACAAATGGATTGTCTGCGAGGGTGTGGAGACGAAAGAGATGGTAGATTTTCTGATCGCCGAAGGATGCGACGAGCTGCAGGGATTCTATTATTATAAACCGATGGAACAGAAAAAATTTGAAGAGCTGATCGCTTGACAAAGTCCGAATTCTATACTATGGTTATCTTACCCGGTAGTTACTACCGAGTGAACCTCACATGACTAAAGTCACGTGCTTCCGGCCGCTTTAGGCGGCAGACCAAATATCGGCGGATACGCCTGTTACTTAGATTTTGCACAGATATGTGCTTCTTCCATGCCGGATACGGCAGGTTTCCACATAACAGGTAATCCACTGCATATCTGCCTGTGTTTATGCTGCTTTACGCAGTTCCATTTCTGAAATCAGTTCTCTCAGATCTGCATAAACACATGAGGTTCTACGCTTTACTGCAGGAACTTTTGCC
>NZ_QTVR01000003.1:0-246761 GCF_003460685.1 Blautia sp. OF03-13
AGCCACGTAAGTTGTTGCAGGTTGTAGGTCATACACCTATGGATGCAATTACGAAAGAGGGAAATCTGATTAGCACGGATGTGTTTTCAACTTACAGAGATGGAAAGCCGATTGGAACGGAGGAGTTCCTCCTGCTCGATACAGTGACATGGGAATACTGCGGAATTAAGATGAATTAAGATGTAGAATCCGATACGTAATTGGATGCATATTATAACAGACATTATTACGATGATGTCCGGGGAACGAGTGAAAGTAAAAACGAAATCGTATCAGAATGATATGGTGACATTTAAAAATAAAGATGACGTTTTAACTGCACTGATTCACTTAGGCTATCTGGCATACGATCGAAGAGAACAGATGGCGTACATTCCAAATGAAGAAATCCGCAGCGAGTTCACGGATGCGGTAAAAGAACATCAGTGTATCATTGAGAAGTATGAAAAATAAAAAGGAGTATGAAAAAATGTATTACGTACCAGACGGAACCAAAACATGTGGTTATTATGAATGCAAGAAATGCGGCAACCGCTTTTTATCCCTTCAGACGATGGAAAAAATCCCATGCCCGGACTGCGAGGCGGAGGTGGATTATGAAATCGGACCTGGCGAATCTTTGGAGGATGTGCTGGACACCGCAGTGCTGCTGCAAAAAATCGAGGGCGAAGAGGAAGTGGAAAAGATGGATGCACTCTTAAGTCTTGCGATTACCGGCGGAGATTTTGACTGGATCTGACATAACAGAGCTTTTTTCAAACACGCTCCAGACAGGTAGCGGATATTTGATGAATGCCAAGTCTGGCGTCCGCTCTGAATTTTCACAGAATTTTGCCGGAGTTTTTCCGCGATTTTAAAAGAAAACAAAGAAATTTCAAAGGTTCATGAGAAAAATGTTCAGAAACAACCGAAAAAACATCGGTGAAATTGTGTAAAATTGACAGAACTGATGAAAAAGACCGGAAATCATCGAAAAATTTAAGGATTGACAAAAAGCGGGAATTCCGCTAGAATGTGCCTATGTTGAAAAACAGCAGAGAAAAAGAATAGAGTAAAGATAACGCAACGGAGCGGTTCTGGGAATAGAATCGCTCCGTTTGTAATTTTCTCCCTTTCTCCAAGGTTTTATTTCTCCCAAAAAACACTCTCAGAAAACCGGAAAACGCTCTGTCTGTTTTTCAAGATAAACTCCATATAAGTAGTGGATTCGCAAAGGCGCGGTACGAAGGGAAAGCTTCGTGCCGCGTTTTTCAATCCCAAGGAGAAACGTCAGTAAAGAGTTCGCAACGGGGCGATCTGGAAGGAAGATTTCCAGATCGCTTTTTGATTTTACCGGAAAGGAGAAAGTCCGATGGAAAACACAAACGTCTTATTTGACAGAAAGCGTCTGGTCCGGCTGATCGTACCATTGATTGTGGAACAGGTGCTGGCCGTTACCGTCGGTATGGCAGACATGGTAATGGTATCCGGGGCCGGTGAAACGGCTGTTTCCGGAATCTCACTTGTCAATACGATCTGTGTACTGCTGATCGTGATTTTCACATCGATGGCAAGCGGCGGTTCCGTTGTCGGAGCACAGTTCCTCGGAAGCGGGGATAAGAAAACAGCGTGTCACGCAGCCGAACAGCTCGTTATGATCTGCGGACTGATTGCACAACAGGAGGCGAGGCGTATGAAAGAAGAAAACTATGAGGTAGTCGTTTTTCAGGGAGACCCGGGAACCATCGATCTGACGTACGAAGAAATAGAAGCAGAGTGGAACAAAATGCTGCAGACCGTACCACAGATCGGAAAGTTCCGTATCATCCATCAGGGGAAAAAGAGGTACATCTTCGAAGATTACAGCAGTCAGATCGGGAACGCCGACGCAGCACTTGGTATCTGGGTCCACAAAGGAGTGATCAACGAAAAGCTTTTTGAAGCGCATCCGAATCTGAAATATATCGCAACGCTGGGACATGGATTTGAAGACTTCGATGTGGAAATGACAAGACGCCGGGGCGTGACCATAACGAATACGATTTACGGTGATGTCACCATTGCCCAGTATGCGATGGCACTGCTCATGAACATCTGTCATAACGTGACGGTACAGAGCGATTACACCAAAACAGGGTACTGGAAAGAAAAAGAAACGAATCCGCAGGCAAGCTACAATCAACTGTTCGTGCCGCAGATTGAGCTCTACCAGAAAACGATGGGAATCATCGGACTTGGCGCGATCGGCCTCTGGACGGCAAGAATGGCAAAGGGCTTTGGCATGAAGGTCATCGCAAACAGCCGTCACAAAAAGACGGGGCCGCAGTATGACGGCATCGAGCAGGTCAGCATGGAAGAAATTTTCGAACGGTCGGATGTGATCTCCATTCACTGTCCGCATACGAAGGAAACAGAAAACCTGCTGAACCGTGAAGCATTTGCCAAAATGAAGGACGGTGTCATCATTATCAACACCGCGCGGGGAATCATCATCGATGAGGAGGCGCTTCTTGAGGCGCTGGAATCGAGAAAGGTTTATATGGCAGGACTCGATGTTGTCGCAAATGAGCCGCCGCAGTATCAGATTCCGCTGATGCAGTCGCCGTACACCTTTATTACTTCCCATATCGCCTGGCAGCCGAAGGCAGCAAGACTCCGTGCAGTAGATCTGGCGGTGAAAAACTTCCGGTCGTACCTGGAGGGAATGCCGACAAGTGTGATTAATTAAAAACAGCGGATTGTGAAAGCAGATGCAAAAAAACGACTGTAAAAACAACTGTAAAAACAGCAGAGCTGCGGAACAGTCCAGGCATGAAAGAAGAGGTTAGAAAATCTGTCAGAAAACAGATTTCTATATAGAAGCAGCAGAGCCGGTAAATGAATGGAAGAGAAAACCGGGAAGGCGGATAAAAAAGAAATCCGCAGCCGGAAAAATCAGAAGCTGTACAGGGACCGGTTCGGAAAGGGAGGGAAAATCATGAAAAAGCTGGAAATTGTAATTCGTCCGGAGAGCCTCGAAAACCTGGAGCTACTCCTCGAGGAGCAGAAGGCAAACGGTATGATGATCACAAATATCCTTGGATATGGAAATCAGAAGGGATATCGTCAGATGTACCGTGGAGCGGAAATCGTGGCCAAAATGCTTCCGAAGGTTAAAGTGGAGACCGTTGTGGAGGACGACAAGGTTCCGAAAATCGTTGATTTTGTTGTGAAAAACCTGTCAACCGGAAACTACGGCGATGGAAAAATTTTCGTTTACGATGTCGAAGATGCAGTGCGGATCCGGACAGGTGAGCACGGCGAACAGGCACTTTAAAAAATCTGAAAGCCACCGTTTCAGAAGATCTGCAGACGGGAACAGGTAAGATGGGAATGAGGAGGAACTTATTATGGAAAACACACAGGTATTACTCAATATCGTATGGACCATGGTCGGAGCCTTTCTGGTGTATTTTATGCAGGCCGGATTTGCCATGGTGGAGACAGGATTTACAAGAGCGAAAAACTCAGGAAACATTCTGATGAAGAACATGATGGATTTCGTGCTCGGCTCTATTTTCTTCTTTATCATCGGATTTGCGCTGATGTTCGGAGGAAGCAATGCTTTTATCGGAACCGCCGGTTTTTTTAATCCGAAATCGCTGGCAGATGCAGACGGCATGTTCAACGGACTGCCGATCGGCGTATTCATGATTTTCCAGACCGTGTTCTGTGCAACATCGGCAACGATTGTATCAGGAGCTATGGCAGAGAGAACCAAATTTATCTCTTATCTGATTTACTCCGCAGCGATCAGCGTTTTCATTTATCCGATCACCGGACACTGGATCTGGGGAGGCGGCTGGTTAAGCCAGATCGGGTTCCATGATTTTGCAGGATCTACCGCAGTTCATATGGTCGGCGGTCTGTGTGCCCTTGCCGGTGCAAAAATGGTCGGACCTCGTATCGGAAAATACACAAAAGAGGGAAAACCGGTTGCTATTCCTGGTCATAACCTTCCGCTTGGAGCACTTGGTGTCTTTATCCTCTGGTTCTGCTGGTTCGGATTTAACTGTGGATCTACCACAGCAGCAACCTATAATCTTGGCGACATTGCCATGACTACAAACCTTGCGGCAGCAGCAGCAACACTTGTTACCCTGATTGTTACCTGGGTACGTTATGGAAAACCGGATATCAGTATGACAATGAACGGCGCACTGGCCGGACTGGTAGCTATTACAGCAAGCTGTGATGTAGTCAATGATTACGAGGCACTGTTCATTGGAGCAGTTGCAGGTGTTGTCGTTGTATTCGCAGTTGAATTCTTTGATAAAGTCGTAAAAATCGATGACCCGGTTGGTGCAATCAGTGTACACGGTGTCTGTGGAGCACTCGGAACCTTATTCACCGGTATTTTCGGCGAGGGATGCAGCTTTATCACCCAGATGATCGGTTTTGTAGCAGTTGCAGCATATACCCTGATCCTGGCGTTCATTCTGTTCTTCGTCCTGAAAAAGACCATCGGACTTCGCGTAACCGAGAAGGAAGAGATCGACGGATTGGATATGCACGAGCACGGATGCAGCGCTTATGCAAACTTCCACTTCCATAATGATAAATAAAAAAGGATCAATAAAAAAGGTGGTGCGGATATGAAAAAGCTGACAGTTATTGTCAAACCCGCGAACCGGGAGGATGTCATCGACATCATGGAATCGTGTGCCGTGTACGGCGTGATGGAAACGGATATCACCGGATATGGAAACCAGAAGGGTTACCGGGTGATGTACCGTGGAACCATGAGCGGACCGAATGTACTGATGAAATGCAAATTCGAGACCGTCGGTGACGATAAGACAATTGAAGTATTAAAAGGCTTTCTGGAAAAGAAGCTGTGTACCGGAAATATCGGAGACGGAAAGATTTTTGTCGAGAAAGTGGCAGACGTCATCCGGGTTCGTACCGGCCAGCGCGGCGAGGAAGCATTATAAAAACAAAAGACAGTAAAAAGGTGCAAAGAGGCAGCCAGAGCAGATCGTTCGGCTGCCTCTTCTGAGCTAAAAAAGCCGGAACGGGAGGAATGCTGCATGGTAAGATACATCATAAAACGTTTATTCATCGGAGTGGTGACAATCTGGGCACTGATCACCATTACCTTTTTCCTGATTCGGATTATGCCGGGCAGCCCGTTCGAGGCGGATAATCTTTCCCGGAGCGCGATTGAACAGCTCGAATCGACCTACGGACTGGATGAACCCATGTGGAAACAGTATATTCTTTACATGGAAAATCTGATGCACGGAGATCTCGGCATTTCCTATAAAAAGAACGTTTCTGTTAATACACTGATCGCAAGAGGATTTCCGTACACGCTAAGCATCGGACTTCTCTCTATTGCGGTATCTGCATTCCGGGCTGGATCGGCATGGCTCGTCAGGTAAGAGGCCAGCTGATTGCCTTAAAGGAGCAGGAGTTTTCCATGGCAGCACTCGTCATCGGAGCAAGTGATGCGAGAATTCTCTTCCGTCACCTTTTGATCAATGCCATCGGACCGATCATTGTACAGATTACCTTCCTTGTTCCGAATGCCATTTTTACCGAAGCCTTCTTAAGCTTCATCGGAATCGGCATTTCCGCTCCGATGGCAAGCTGGGGTTCCATGGCGCAGGATGCCCGACAGGTGCTCACCATGCACCCGGGACAGCTGCTTTTGCCGACCATCTGCATTTGTATCACCATTTTCTCCCTGAACTTCCTCGGTGAGGGAATCGGCGATGCCTTTAATCCAAAGAAAACCAGGGGGTGAAGCGTATGAGTTTACTCGAAATCAGCCATCTCACAACAAAATTTGAAACGCAGCAGGGAACCGTCAGCGCAGTCCGCGATGTTTCCTACCATCTGGAAGAGGGCGAGGTACTTGGTATTGTCGGCGAGTCCGGTTCCGGAAAAAGTGTCGGCATGCTGACCCTGATGGGGCTTCTGGCATCGAACGGCAGAGTGGAAGAAGGAGAGATCCTTTTCGACGGAGAAAACATTTCTCCGCCGCACACGAAGGACCGGAAAGAAAAACGGGCTTATGAAAAGAAAATGCAGCAGATCCGCGGAAACCGCATCGGCATGATTTTCCAGGATCCGATGACATTTCTGAATCCGATCCTGAAAATCGGAATTCAGATGACAGAGGGAATTCGAAAGCATCAGAATTGCTCTAAAAAAGAAGCGGAAGCGAAAGCCATTGAGCTGATGCGGCAGGTCGGAATTCCAAGTCCGGAAAAACGGCTCGATCAGTATCCATTTGAATTTTCCGGCGGCATGCGGCAGAGAATCATTATTGCGACGGCGCTGGCGTGTGATCCGAAGCTGATTATCGCAGATGAGCCGACAACCGCACTGGATGTGACCGTACAGGCACAGATTCTGGAGCTTTTGAAAAAGCTGACGAAGGAAAAAGGAACCTCCGTTATTATGATTACCCACGACCTCGGCGTTGTCGCTTCTATGTGTGACCGGATTGCCATTATGTACGCAGGACAGATCGTAGAAGAGGGAACCGTCGATGAGATTTTCTACGAACCGCATCATCCGTACACGAAAGGTCTTCTGAACAGTATCAACAATTCGGCAAAGGATAACGACGAACCGCTCGTTCCGATTCCGGGAACACCGCCGGACCTCTTAAAGCTTCCGAAGGGCTGCGCATTTATGAGCCGCTGTCCTTACACTATGAAGATCTGTGAGGTACAGGCCTCTCCGGTGACAACCTACAGCGAGACGCACTGCTGCAGATGCTGGCTGGAATGTATGGATGAAACAAAAATCACAGTTTCCGGGGAGGAGGCGGCTGCCAATGAGTGAAAATGTACTGGAAGTAAAAAACCTGTGTAAATACTTTGATGTGAACAGAGGAATGAAGGGAGCACAGAAGGTCATTGCCGTAGATGGTATTTCCTTCGAGGTAAAAAAAGGGGAAACCTTCGGACTGGTCGGAGAATCCGGCTGTGGAAAAAGTACACTTGGCCGCACGATTTTACGGATCTATGAGCCGACAAAGGGCGAAATCGTTTTCGAGGGAGAAGATATTTCCTGGCTTTCCCGGAAAAAGATGCTTCCTTACCGGCAGAAGCTGCAGATGATCTTCCAGGATCCATATGCATCCTTAAATCCCCGTTTTACCGTCGGTGAGATTATTGAGGAGCCGATGGTGATTCATCACATGTACGATGAAAAAAAGCGAAAAGAACGCGTGCAGGAGCTGCTGGAAACGGTTGGATTAAAACCGGACCACATCCGAAGATATCCGCATGAATTTTCCGGCGGCCAGAGACAGCGAATCGGAATTGCGAGAACGCTGGCACTCGAACCGGACTTTATCGTCTGCGACGAACCGATTTCGGCGCTCGACGTTTCCATCCAGGCACAGGTCATCAACATTTTGGAGGATATTCAGAAAAAAGAGGGTATCAGCTATCTCTTTATCGCACACGATCTTGGCATGGTAAAGCATATCAGCTACCGGATCGGTGTCATGTATCTGGGACACATGGTAGAGATCGGAGAATCCAATGATGTTTACCGCCGTCCGCTTCACCCATATTCGAAGGCACTGCTTTCTGCAGAGCCGATCCCGGATCCGAAGACCGCAAGAAGCAGAAAACGAATCCTGCTGGAAGGCGAAATCCCAAGTCCGATCCATCCGCCGAAAGGATGCCCGTTCCACACGAGGTGCCCCTACGCTATGGAAGAATGCAGCCAGGCCCGCCCGGCAACGTATGATATTGAGGGCAGGAAAGTGGCTTGCTTCTTATATTCCCCGCGGTATTTGAGACAGAGGGAGGGTCTGGCAATCGAACCGCTGCTGGCCGGAGCAAAATAGAACCATTCCGGTGCGGCAGGTTTGGGAACAGAGGTTCCAGGGACCGGAGCTGTGTTTCAAACAAGCATCAGCAGCAAAAGGAGGAGAACATTATGAGGAAATTATGGAAAGCAACAGCGACACTGGCAGCGGCTGTTCTTCTGGCAGGATCCCTTGCCGGATGCGGAAGCAGCGGAGGAAGCAGCAGCTCTTCCGGAGGAGGCAAAAGCGGCAGTACTTCCGATATGATTGTGACAACGATGAATACAGAGTCCGGATCGCTGGACAGTGCAGGAGAAAGCTCTCTGTGGTGGTGGTCCTACGATGATGTGTGTATGGCCCCGATCATGGAAATGAAAGAGGACGGTTCCTGGGATTACATTCTGGCAGAAAGCGTTGATGTCAATGAGGATATGACACAGTACACCGTTCACCTCCGCAGCGATGCAAAATGGAGCAACGGAGACGATGTGACAAGCGCCGATTTCAAAAACACCATTGTCCGCGCACTGGATCCGAACTGCAAGAGTGGTTATTCCTCAATGCTTTACCCGATTGCGGGAGCTGAGGAAATGTACAACGGAACCGGCGATGAGAGCGGTCTTGGCGTAGACACCAGCGATGACAAGACCATTGTGTTCAACTTAAAGGAGCCGTGCGCTTACTTCGAACAGCTCTTTGTACTTCCGGTTTATATGCCGACGCATCGTGAGCTTCAGACCGAGACCAACGGCGACTGGGCAATGGGAAATGACATGGATGCGCTGGTAAGCTGCGGACCGTACTACCTCGCAGAGTATGTACCGAACCAGTACAGCGTTTATAAGAAAAATGAAAATTACGTTCAGGCAGACCGGATCAAAACCGATACGATCAAAAAAATGGTTATGGACGATACACAGTCCATCATTAATGCGTATAAATCCGGTGAGCTGAACTTTATCTCAGCAGATTATACCGTTATGGACGAGTATAAAGACAGCGATGAGCTGATTACTTCTCCATCTCAGACTAGTTATTATGTACTGTTCAATGTAAATGAAGCACCATTTGACGATGTCCGCGTCCGCCAGGCGTTCTCTATGGCAGTCAACCGCGATGAGGTAGCTTCCGCGTGCGGTTCCTCTTATGAGGCAAGTGATTTCTTCGTAGCAAAACATCTGAAATCCTCCGCAAGCGGCAAGGACTGGGCAGAGGAAGCAGAGGAAGATCCGATTGACTTTGATCCGGACAAGGCAAAAGAGCTTCTGGCAGAGGCCGGTTACCCGGATGGAGAAGGCTTCCCGGCCATCACCTACAAATACCCGAGCCTCCAGCTCGACAGCGATATGGCACAGGCCCTGCAGGCACAGTGGAAAACAAACCTTGGCATCGAGGTGGAGCTTCAGGCAGAGGAGCAGCAGGTACAGGTAGCAGAGAGAAGATCCGGTGATTTCCAGCTTGCCCGCATGAGATGGACTGCAGACTTTACCGATCCGTTCACCTTCCTTTCCATGTACCGTTCCAACGACAGCTACAACGATAACAAGACCAATTGCCCGGAGTATGACGAACTGATGGCACAGTCGAATGAGGAAAGCGATCCGACCGCCAGATTTGAGCTGCTGCACCAGGCTGAGAGCGTATTGGTAAACGACTACTGCTTCGGCGTACCGGTACTGAATTCTTCCAATATTTATCTGGTAAGCACCGATATCACAAACTTTGAGATTGACCCGTCCAGAAACATGATCCGTACCAAATATCTGGTATTGGGAGACAGCTCTTCTGAGTCTTAAGCAAAAAATCGGAAAACGGGAAGGCTCCGCAGATGGCTTAGCAGCTGTTTCGAGGGGAGCCGTAAAACGGTAATTTTCCGGAAAAAAAACAATAGAAGCCGTGAAAACAGGAGGAAATGAATATGGAAGTAAATAAAATTATCAGCCATGCATTACAGAGTATGCCGCCGAGCAAACGCCAGAAGGCATTTGCGAAGGACACCTCAAAACTGATCCATATGGGATTAAATGAAAACAATTACGGAATGTCACCGAAGGCAGTGGCGGCACTGGAGGACTCCATGGCGGGAAGCCATTTTTATCCTGACTTTGCGGCAGTACTGCTGAAACAGAAGGTAGCGGAGCAGTACGGATTAAAAGCAGAAAATGTACTGACAGGCGCCGGATCGAGTGCGATGATCGATATGATCGGACTGACCTTTCTGGACGATGGAGATGAGGTGCTGTTTTCCGCGCCGACCTACGGGGCATTTGCCGACATGGCGTATTTAAATGGCGGTGTGCCGGTCTCCGTACCGGTAACCGAGGAGCAGAAATTTAATCTCCCTGCCATGAAAGAAAAAATCGGTGAAAAAACAAAAATCGTGGTGATCTGCAATCCGAATAACCCGACCGGAACGTATGTGCGATCGGGGAGCTGGAAGCATTCGCAGATACTCTTCCGGAGGACGTGCTGCTGGTGATGGATGAGGCATACATGGAGTTTGCCACCGAGCCGGACTGCTGCAGTATGGTTGATTATATGAAAGCGCATCCGGAAAAACCGATTCTGGTTCTCCGTACCTTTTCCAAATATTATGCGATGGCAGGCCTTCGTGTCGGCTATGCGCTGGGCTCCGAAGAGCTGATTGGAATCATGCGGAAATGTTCCGCTTCCTGGAACCTGAATGTCTGTGCCCAGAAAGCGGCAGTGGCAGGCCTGGCAGACCAGGAATATTATCAGGAGCAGAAAGCAAAAATCGTGGAGGGAAGAGAATATCTGGAAAAAGAGATGGCAGCGCTTGGCTGCAGGGTTTATCCGTCCCAGTCGAATTTCATCTACTTCGATACCGGAAAAGATCCTGCCTGGATTCAGGAACAGCTGATGGAAAAGGGCATCCGTATCGGCGCTTTTGAGATGAGCCGTGTGAGCGTGGGAACGATGGAGGAGTGTAAACTTTATATCAAAGCATTAAAAGAAATTCTGGAAGCGGCAGAGTGAAAAAAGGTTTTACGGTAAACGTTAAAAGATAGAATGAAAGAGAAAAAGACCGGATGAGAAGTAAAAAATCCGGTCTTTTTCTGCTGGTATGAGAACAGAAAAAGCGGATCAGCAGGTTGCATATTTCAGGTAAAAAAGGTATACTTATAAGTGATAAAAAGAGAAATATGTTAGCAGCAGCTAATAAGAAAAAAACAGAGAAAAAACATGGTTTTTGCAAATTAGTGCTTGCCATTCCATGAAAATTGGAATATTATATGTGCAAACGCCTATAGATGAAAAAACATGTATCACATCCTGAAAGGGGAAAGAAAATATGCTTTTTAAAACATACCAGAAGATCACGACGTTATTTAAAGAACATCATGGATATATGAGCTTCGCAGACCTCAGAGATCATCAGGTGACTGTACTGCAGCTGGCAGAAATGGAAGAGGAAGGAAGTCTGGAACGATTTGCACGCGGCTGGTACTGGTGCAAGGACTGTGGTTATGAAAAACCGGAAGACTATCAATATATCGAAATTGCGAAAGTAAACCCACGCGCAGTCATCTGCATGGACAGTGCTGCATGGCTTGCCGGAATGCTGAAAGAAGAGCCGGCTACGATTGCAGTTGCAACAGCACGGACAGACCGAAAAAAAATGGATCTGGAAAATTTTGAAATCAGACGTTTTTATTTCCAGAATGCCGATGTCCCGGGCGAAATCTGTGAGAAAAAGACAGAGTTTGGTTCCTACAAATATTATTCTCCGAAGAGAACCTTCTGTGACTGTCTGCGCATGAACAACAAGATGCCGGAGGAAGTAAAAGAAGAAATCCTCACCTGGTGCCGGAAACAGAAATATTCCAAAGAAGAGATTCTGGAATACGCGAACAAGCTCCGTGCGGTAAAAAATATCGAGGAAGAGTATCAGAAATAAAATTTCACAGGAATAGATAAGGGAAACTCCCGACGGAAGATCTTATACGAGAAATTCTGCCGGGAGTTTCTGCGTGTATATCGGATGGTTACGCATACACGATTTCCTCGTATGTTCCCCTGTGTCATTCGAAAAAATCGCATAAAATGAGAAGCAAAGAGCAATACTTGACTAGCCGAACGGGAAACGCGGCGATACAATAGAGGCAACAAATTTCGGGAGGATTTTACCTATGAGTAAAGAGACGAGAGAGTATGCAAAACAGCTGGTTTCCCAGATGACGCTGGAAGAAAAAATGAGCCAGATGGTCTATCAGTCACCGGCGATCGAGCGTCTTGGCATTCCGGCATACAACTGGTGGAATGAAGCGCTGCACGGCGTGGCAAGAGCTGGTGTGGCAACGGTATTTCCGCAGGCTATTGGCCTTGCAGCAACGTTTGATAAAGAGCTGCTGCAGGAGATCGGTGATGTTGTTTCTACCGAGGGACGTGCAAAATTCAACGAGTTTTCAAGAAAAGGCGACCGCGGCATCTACAAAGGCCTGACCTTTTGGGCACCGAACGTCAACATTTTCCGTGATCCGAGATGGGGCCGCGGCCATGAGACATATGGTGAGGACCCGTATCTGACTGGTGAGCTCGGATGCGCCTACATCCGCGGATTACAGGGACCGGACCCGGATCACCCGAAGGCAGCGGCGTGTGCCAAACATTTCGCCGTCCACAGCGGCCCAGAGGCGATCCGCCATGAGTTTGACGCAAGAGTCAGCAAACATGATCTGTATGACACCTATCTGTATGCCTTCAAACGCTGTGTCAAGGATGCAAAAGTCGAGGCAGTCATGGGCGCGTATAACCGTGTCAACGGTGAACCGGCATGCGGAAGCAAGACATTGTTAAAGGACATCCTGCGCGATGAGTTCGGCTTTGAAGGCCATGTTGTCTCCGACTGCTGGGCAATCATAGATTTCCATGAGCACCACAGAGTGACCAAAAATGTAGAGGAGTCCGCAGCGCGTGCCGTCAACAACGGCTGTGACCTGAACTGCGGCGTTGCTTTCCTGCATCTGCCGAAAGCATACGAGGATGGCCTGGTATCCGAAGAGGCAATCACCGCGGCAGTTGAGCGCCTGATGGAAATCCGCATCCGCCTCGGTATGATGAAAGACTATCCGTCACCGTACGAAGATCTGTCCTACGATCTAGTCGAGTGCAAGGAGCATGTTGATCTGTCCGTCGAGGCAGCGAGGAGAAGTATGGTTCTGCTGAAAAATGAAAACAACATGCTGCCGCTCGATGTGAAGAAGATCCGCAGTATCGCCGTGATCGGACCGAACGCGAACTCGAGAGCAGCGCTGGTTGGAAACTATCAGGGAACATCGTCCAGATACATCACACCGCTGGAAGGAATTCAGCAGTATGTCGGTGATGATGTGAGAGTGACATACGCAGAGGGCTGCCATCTGTATAAAAATAAAGTCGAAGGACTCGGCGAGGACAAAGACCGTTTCAAAGAGGCTGTCATTGCCGCTGAGCACGCAGACGTTGTCGTTCTGTGCCTTGGACTTGATGCAACTGTTGAGGGCGAGGAAGGCGATGCCGGAAACGAATACGCGAGCGGCGATAAGCTGGGTCTCAATCTGCCGGGCTTACAGGAGGAACTGCTTGAGACAATCACAGCGGTTGGAAAACCGGTAGTCCTCGTTCTCTCGGCAGGAAGTGCCATCGACCTGTCCTGGGCCGAGGAGCATGTACCGGCTATTCTTGACAGCTGGTATCCGGGTGCGCGCGGCGGAAAAGCCGTGGCAGAGGCGCTGTTCGGCGATTATGCACCGAACGGAAAACTGCCGGTGACTTTCTATCAGGGAACAGAAAATCTGCCGGAGTTCACCGATTACAGCATGGCAGGACGAACCTACCGCTATACTGATAAAAATATTCTGTATCCATTTGGATATGGACTGACGTATGGAACAATTTCCTACAGCGGCGCAAAAACGGAGCAGGAGACGAGCGCGGTGCTCGACGATGTGACCGTGTGCACGAAGGTGAAGAATGAGAGTGCATATCCGCTGCATGAGAGCGTGGAGGTTTATGTGAAATACAAAAACGCACAGCCGGGTGAGCCAGGCTTCCAGTTAAAAGGCATCGCGTGCGTGGAACTGCATGCAGGAGAAGAAAAAGAGGTTTCCGTGACACTGCATGCAAGAGATTTTGCTGTTATCACAGAGGACGGCGGATGTGTCGTACGGCCGGGCGAGTATGAAATCTCCATCGGCGGACAGCAGCCGGGCGAAAGAAGCCGCGCGCTGACAGGACGTGAGACAGAGATTCTGACGGTCAGAAAAGAAGGAAATGAAGAGAACGTCGAGTATTAAGTATTAGACAGAAATTGAAAAACGAAGAGGGAGGTGGAATCGTCTGCCTCCCTCTTTTAGTGACAGAATGGACGGCTTGGTGCGATGATCGCTGAAAATCTGCCAAACCTGCTTCATTTCTAGACCGGCGGACTGTATGGTGCTGCATCTTCGTGCACCGAAGGGAAAAGTGTCGGTTGAGGTGATGCTGAACCGTGCAAAATATTTTGACCGTACAGGAAAGGTCAACGATCACACGATTTATCTGAGCGGAAACCTAGGAAAAAATGCCCTGGAATTTGCCATGTGCCTGTCGGCAAAAGCAACGGGCGGCCGTGTGTATACCATGGGTCATACTCTGGTGATCGAAGAGGCAGAGAAGATTACCGAAAAGCTGGAGCGCGCGATGGCGCAGAGCAGAGAACACAAAATCATTCTCCTTCCGGCGCTGCCGAAGGCGTGGGATCATGGAGAAGTGAAAGGCCTGCGGCTGGTTGGAAATGCATCGATTGCACTTGCGTGGGAGAATGGAAAACTGACACGGTGTGCGGTTACGGCGGATCAGGCGTATGAAGGGGAAGTTGTGTATGGAGAGATGCGTCAAGCGGTAAAGCTGGAAAAAGGTGAGACAGTTATGCTGGATGCGGTATTGCAGCTGCTTGAATCATAAACATGAAGATAGAAAATGCCGGGCAGAGAAAAATCTGTCCGGCGTTTTCAGCATATGTAAAGACTATAAGGCGATGGAGGAAAAAGAAGCTTCTTCTGCCAGCAGCAGGTGATAGTAATGCTCGGAATAGCGGCAGAGATAACCAGGCATTCCCCGATAAGAACTGGTTTCTAAAAACGCGGCTGCGACGCAGGTGCGGCATATCGGTTGCAAACGGCATTGACAGCATTGGGAACTTAGGGAAATCTTCTGTGCAGCGGCGGAAACTTTTTCCCAGGCGGAAATAAATCCAAGATCAAAAACAGGGGCGGAGATTTCGGATAACATCACACAGGGGAAAAGAAAGCCCTGCCAGTTGATGAAGAAGGAGCAGTTTCCGGCAAGACAGGAGATATGACCATTGCCCCGTGGAAAAGACGGATTGTTGACGCGGTGGATGGATTCATGAACGTACTGCCGGAAAATATCGCTGGTCAGCTGCAGTTTCAGTGTCTGCAGGGCAAGCGCAGCGGCGTCTTCCGGGTTCAGGCGGACCTGAGCATCAAAAGGAAGGGAGCGTTCCCGGACGGCGGGCATCATATAGTGATCGGCATGAACGGGGACTCCAAGCTTTTCTCCGAGAACAAAGATTTTTGGAAAATCATGCGCGTTCTTTTTAGTGACGCTACAGCTGATTTTGACATCAACGTTTCGTTCGCGGAGCAGACGGATGGCGCGGACGGTCTGATCAAAGCCCTGGGGGTAATGGCAGAGACGGTTATAGGAAGCGGCATCGGCACCGTAGAGCGTGATGTTAATGCGGCGCGGCCTGTACTCAGCAAAAAAATCAGCCCAGGATTCGCCCAGCAGGGTTCCATTGGTGTTGATGGTAAGAATCATGCCCATGTTTCGAAGCTCAAGATATAGTGTTTTGAAATCAGGAAAGAGAAGTGGTTCACCGCCGGTCAGAAGAAGAAAAAGTGTACCGGCTTTTTGCATCTGCTGTGCAAGCAGAATCCATTCATCAACTGTGCGGAGTTGTCCCTGACATTCCATTTCTGAACGGGACAGACGGACATAACACATGTCGCAGTTCATATTGCAGAGTGGCAGAAGTTCAAGCGCGCCGGTAATAGGAATGTGCTGCTGGCGCGCTTTCTGGAGAAAAGAACGCTCGAAGGTGGAAGCGTCGTCCATGTAGTTCATAAAGGTTCCTCCGAAAAAAGTGGTTTGATGAACCAATTATTAATAGGTATAGTAAAGGATCGAAACGTGTGGGTTCGATCCTTTTGCTGTGGTTTGAAAAATTATTATTTAGTGGAAAAATCAGGATTTGGCGGTTTCCCAAGTATTGATGTCTAATCTGGTAGTACAATGAACGTTTGTACCATTTTCGGTCCAGATGACAACGGGGGTCGCTTCATCATCGCGGGTAGACTGGTCATCTATAAAACCACTGATAAATCCACTATCAGATTCCGCTTCATGAGTCTTGTTACAAGGATGATATCCAGAAAATTGAGCTTGAGAGCCCCAGCCTCCCCATGAGCCTTCTTTTGCAACATATTTTTTTTGCCCAGATCCATCATAATAATAAACATTATAATTATGACCGTATTGTCCAGCATCGCAGACAAATTTATAAACTTTCCCGCTATCCCCGCAGGCCGCCACATATTCATTTGCAGCAAATTCCTGAACCTCAACAACAGGTTCCATCCACTCTTTCTTCATAACGATATAACCTCCTCTAATAATGCATACCTTAAAGTATCATGCACAAAATTTAAAGCAGAATTTTGAATCGTATCTTCCGCAGCCTCATATTCCTCTAACGCCTGTGCAACGACTTCCGAAATGGTACGTGGCTGCTGAAAAGCATTCCAGAGAAATGCAGCGGTATCGTTTGGAACCATCACTGCATTCGAAATCTGACAGGCAGTCCCAACGGGAATAATCGCATATTCCCCTGCAATTTCACGCAGCAGATAATCGGAATTGACACGATATTTTTTTTCATTTATCTTTTGTAACAAATCCGACCGGGTCGGAGAAGCAATCGGTTCCATCACAAACTCCCCTCTTGCAAAATGCTGTGCCTTTTCAGGCAGAAAGTATTTCTGCAGTCAGCAAGAAAAATATGTAGAATGTTCACAGAAATAAATTACATTTATCATTACAAAAAGATTATAAAAGAAGAACTAGGAAAAGTCAAGTAAAAACTGGAAAAAGATGGGAATGTAATCTGCTCAAAAACGAAAAACAAATCGCTGTGTGCGGACACTCCAGCGGTATCTGTGCGTGAGCCGTCCGAGACGATTTGGAAAATCTATGGCAGCGGATATGCTGGCGGCTTATTATGACAGAAGCATAGATATCGATGCACTATTTCGGAATTTAAAAATCGGCAGAAGTGAAACATATAAAAAACATCGGAATCAGTATGATGTAATAAAAATCAATATGCAGGAATTTTTAAGCGCAACAAGCGGCATTGACGAAATGCTGCGCATGCTGAACGACTATCTGATTTTTGATCTCAGAGAGCAGTACAGTCAGGTGCGCTTCCGTGATGAAAAGAATCTGGTACAGGTAATGAAAGATCTGACATACGATAACGAAAAAGAAAACGTATCCATTCCAAACCGCGAAGTATCCCAGGAGTATATCAACGCAATCAGCAGATTTCCATTCTGCAATACAACGATGAAAACTCGCTGTGGAAGAATATTTTTATCATTATTCTCGGTTCCTGTGTGTTCCGTGTGATCTTGGTGTACACGATTTTCGCGTATTTCCATACCATTCCGTCACTGTATCTGCTGTATATCTTTTCGTGGAGAATTACCAGTGCGGCGGAGATCCTGTATTTCCGGCATGGCTATAAAACGCTGCAGATCAGTCAAAAATAAAATTACGTATTTAATTACAAAAAAGGCTCCGAAGATTGACGGAGTCTCTTTTTTTTGTTATCATAAATGCGGAAAAAGGGATCGTGATACGTTGCGGAGAGAAGGGAAGATCATGGGGAGAAAGAGAAGTTTTTGATGGAAAAAACATTTCAGACAGGGAGTTTTTCCTTCCGGCTGAAGTTTCCGAAAGAGCTGGTACTTCCGGTGGATATGGAAAAATTTTTGGTGGAAACGGATTCTGCGGATTATACATATATCATTACGGCCGTCGACATATTGCCGGAAGCAGAGGGAGAGCTGATTGTGGATCGGGTCGATCTGCAGGTGTTTCATACAAAAGAAGGATTGGAGAGCCGCCGGATCGGTGTGAAAGGAGAAGCGCGTCCTTATGCATTCTACCGTGAGACTGCGCAAAATCGTGCAGAGGTTTTCGTCGGCAGGTGGTATCTGGCAGGAGTTGAAAAGTATGAAGTTGTTTTTCTTTCCCTCCTTGCCCTGGAGCGCCGTCTGGCAGAGCAGCCGTGCCTGATTCTGCACTGTGCATACACGGAGTATCAGGGGAAAGCAATGCTCTTTTCTGCACCATCGGGAACGGGCAAAACCACACAGGCGGGACTCTGGGAACAGTACCGGGGAAGCCGTACCGTAAATGGGGATAAGGCATTGCTGGAATATGACGGCACAGCGTGGACAGCAAACGGCTGGCCGGTCTGCGGAACATCAGGAGTCTGCGAAAACAAAAAGCTCCCGGTCGGATGCATTGTAATGCTGAGCCAGGCAAAGACGAATCAGGCGTGGCGGCTGCGTCCGGCAGAGGCATTTACGAGTCTGTACGGACAGATCACCATGAACCGCTGGGACAGGGAGGGAATGGTGCACAGTCTCGACCTTCTCGAACAGCTTGCTGGAAAAGTTCCGGTGTATCATCTGGCGTGCGACATTTCAGAAGATGCGGTGAAAACGCTGGAGCAGGAGATCGGGGCCGGTTCGTTCGAAAGTGAAACATATGCAGCTGCACTGCACAAAAACATGATTCAGAAAAGGGAGAAACATGCATGAAAATGATGGATACACGTGCCTATGTCGGAATGCTGAAAGAACTTGTAGAGCAGGGCAGAGAAGTGCGTATGGTGATTTCCGGGAGCAGCATGGCGCCGTTTCTGATTCATGGACGCGACAGTATTTTCTTCCGAGCGCCGGAGCGGGAACTTTGGAAAGGTGATATCGTATTTTACGAGCGGCCGGGCGGACAGTTTGTCGTGCATCGGATCTGCCGCGTTCATGCAGACGGTTATGACATAATCGGGGATGCACAGACGGAAATCGAGCATCATGTGCAACGGAAGCAGATCTTTGCATGGGTGACAAAAGTGGAACGAAAAGGAAAAATACTTGTACCGGGAACGTTCTGGTGGGAGTTTTTTGCACAGGTCTGGATTCGCATCATCCCGCTTCGCCCGATTCTGATGCATGGATATGCCCGGTTATTCGGTGTGGATAAAAAGAAAAATGATGCGTGTAGAGAAAATGAAAGGAAAAGAAGATGATTACAGAAACAGAAACCGCATTCCTTGCGGTGATTCGTGCGTTTTTGACAGAAGAAAAAGCATCGCCGGCGGAAATTCAGGGGCTGACAGAAAAACAATGGAATCATCTGTTTGTCCTCGCGGCACAGCATTCGCTGCTGTCAGCGGTCTACGATGTTGTGGGAAAAACACCGGAATTTGCAGAACTTCCGGACGAGCTTCGCAGACAGGTAAAAACGCAGGCAATGCAGAGTGTTTTGCAGCAGGTTTCGCGTACAGCGCTGTTTCTTTCCGATGAAAAGGAGCTGGAGCATCTGGGCGTGCAGCCGCTGGTGATGAAAGGAATTGTGTGCAGAAGTCTCTATCCGAAGCCGGATCTGCGCCCGTCCGGGGATGAGGATCTTCTGATTTCGGCAAAGGATTTTGCAACAGTAGATGCCTGTTTTATGAGGAAGGGCTTTGTGCGGGACAAAGAAACCGCAATGCCGGATGGCATCAAAGACGGTGATGCCCCGGAAGAGATGGGCTACATTCATCCGAAAACAGGGGTCTTCTATGAAATACATACCAGGCTGTTCAGCACAGAATCCTCTGCCTATGGTTATCTGAATCGTGCATTTTCCGATGTTTTCGCGCATCCATCCAAAGTGGAAGTGCAGGGGCAGAGCATCTTTACCTTAGAAGAAACGCATCATCTTTTCTATCTTCTCTGTCACAGCTTCAAGCACTTTCTTCACGGCGGTGTCGGGATCCGTCAGATCTGTGACATGGTACAGATGATTCGTGTATATGGAAGAAAAATAGACTGGGAAATGTTCTGGCAGCTGTGCGAAGAGTATCACATGACGTGTTTCTGTATCAATCTGCTGGATATCGGCGAGCGGTATCTGGGATTTTCTTATGAGGCAAGTGGGGCAGTCCGTGCCGCAAAGAAGCTTCACCCGGATTCCGAAGCGCTTCTGATCGATATTCTCGATGCCGGTTCGTTCGGGAAATCGAGCGCGGGAAGGATCCACAGTGCAAACATTACCCTGTATGCGGCAGAAACCGGAACGGAAAAGCATACAGCCGGGGGAATCTGGAAATCGCTGGTTCCGGAAGCTTCCTATATGAAAAACAAGTATCCCTATGCGGCGAGGTATCCGTTTTTGCTCCCGGCTGCATACGTGGAGCGAGTCCTGAAATGGCTGGGACAGGGAGAAAAAGGACAGAAATTGAGCATTGAAGTGGGTGCGGGACGTGTCGAGCTGCTGAAAAAATACGATATGATCCGTACCGCAGACGGGAAAAAGAGAGGAGACGCGCATGCAGGAAGAATCCAAAGAGAAAAGTAAAGACGCTCCCTTCGAGTCTCTCCGTATCCTGTCGGAGCGATGGAAAAACGGAACGTTCTCTGAAATCATCGATGACTGGAAATGGATTTTTGGCTACAGCGCGCGCTATAAGGGTGCGATTGTTTTTTATACGATTCTCGGTATCTTAAGCACTTCGCTTGGGCTTGTCGGCAACGTGGCAGGAAAATACCTGATCGATATCATCACCGGATACCAGATACAGAAGCTCCCGCTGCTGCTTTGCATCATGATCGGAAGCACCGTGTTCAGCCTTGGGTTTGAGAGTGTCATCAACCGCATTTCAACGAAGCTTGGTATCGCCATCAACAACGACATCCAGGCGGATATTTTTGACAAAATCGTTGATGCGGACTGGCTGGAAATCAGCAAATACGCAAACGGTGACGTACTCAACCGTTTCAACGGCGACATTGGAACGGTCAGCGGCAACGCAATCAGCTGGCTCCCGACGATTATCATTGCCGTGTATCGGTTTATTGCCACCTTTTTCGTAATCCTGCATTATGACTGGGTTATGGCACTGATTGCTTTTTTAAGCGCACCGTTTCTGCTTCTGATGTCCCGTTTTATGATCCGCCGTCAGCGGGAATACAGCAAAAAAGTGCGCGAGATGAGCAGCAACCTGATGAGCTTTGAGGTAGAAGCATTCTACAATTTTGATACGATCAAGTCGTTTGGCATCGCACCGTATTACAGTAAAAAGATGCGTTGGTGGCAGGGACTTTTCAAGGATATCAGCCTGAAATATAATCTGTTTACGATTAAAACCAATATCGTAATGTCTATTCTCGGGAGTGCGGTGGAGTTTACGGCGTTCGGATACTGCCTGTTCCGTCTGTGGACGCACGACATTACCTATGGAACCATGACACTGTTCCTGCAGCAGCGGAGCAACCTTTCCGGCGCGTTTGGAAACGTGATTTCGATTATTCCGTCCTTCCTCAACAGCTCCGTCTCGGCGCACCGGATCCGTGAGCTCGTGGAGCTGCCAAAAGAAATCCATATCCCGGAGAGTGCCGCGCTTGATCCGCTGGCAAAGGATGGCTTCCGGGTACAGATGCACGGGGTAGAATTTTCTTATATAGAAGGAAATAAAGTAATCACCAAATCGGAGTTTCAGGCCGCTCCCGGCGAGATCGTAGCGCTGGTCGGCCCGTCCGGCGAGGGAAAAACAACGATGATCCGCCTGATTCTCGGTCTCATCCGCCCGCAGGAGGGGGAAACCGTGATCATTGCCTCAAACGGAAAGACGGTTCCCATGAACGCTGAAACGCGTCATCTCTTCGCGTATGTTCCGCAGGGAAATACGATCCTTTCCGGCACAATCGCCGAAAATATGCGTATGGTAAAAGAGGATGCGACCGACGAGGAGATCATTGAGGCACTCAAAATCTCCTGCGCCTGGGATTTCGTCCAGCATCTGCCGGATACCATCAACAGCCGCGTCGGGGAACGTGGCCGCGGTTTCTCCGAAGGCCAGTCCCAGCGGCTTGCCATCGCCCGTGCCGTCCTCCGCGATGCCCCGGTGCTGCTTCTCGATGAAGCCACCTCGGCACTGGATGTCACGACGGAACGAAACGTCCTCCGAAACATCATCCGTCAGCGTCCCAACAAAACCTGTATCGTTACGACGCACCGTCCGAGTGTCCTCGGCCTCTGCCAGAGAGTCTACCGTGTCATGAATGGAACCGTGACCGAACTCGATGGGGCAGAAGGGGCAAAGATGGTGGAAGATTTTTGACAGAAAAAAGACACAAAAAGGACACAAAGGTCGGAAGAGTGATACTTCGAAGTCAAATCAGTTATAGAGTTGTAAGTCAAAATTCTGCTATAATACAATCATCAAAGGTCACACAACACGATACGTGAAAAGGAGAAAAAGTATGAAGAAAAAAGTGTTAGCAGGCATTCTTGCAGCAACCATGGCATTTTCCATGGCAGCATGCGGAAGCACAGGATCCAGTTCTGATTCCGGTTCCTCCGCAGCTTCCGGAAGCACAGCAAAGACAGAGGAAAAAGGCGAGCCGTACACTGTAACTATGGTACTGCAGGGCAGCCAGCAGCAGGATGAAGAGAGAATCGAAGAAAAAATCAACGAGATTCTGGAGCCGGAGCTGAACGCAAAGCTCGATATCGTTGTTCTTCCGTGGGCAAGCGCAACACAGCAGTTACAGCTGATGCTTTCCGGCGATGAGAAGATCGATCTTCTGTACACAAATGCAACAACAGCTGTACAGTATATGCATTCCGGCCAGATCATGGATATGTCTGAACTGATTGACAAATACGGCACAAACCTGAAAGATATTTATGGCGAGGATATTGCAAAAACAAATCAGATTGATGGGTTTGTCTATGGCGTTCCGAACCAGATCGAACGAGGCAGCATTCCAGCCATCTTCATGAGAAAAGACCTGGTAGAAAAGTATAATATCAATACCGATGAAATCAAAGAGCCGAAGGATATGGAGAAAGTATTTGAGACCGTACAGGCAGGCGAGCCTGACATGACAATGCTGTATTCCATCAACGAAGGTGATACCCCACTGACCCGTCTGTTCCGTGGTGATGCACTTGGCGATGCCAACACGGGCGTTCTGATGGATCAGACCAACAGCACAACCGTAGAGAACTTCTTTGCGACCGACTGGTTCAAAGATACCGCAACGATGCTGTATGACTGGTATCAGAAAGGCTATATCAGCAAGGATGCCGGAACAAACACAGAAAACTGGAGAACCGTATGCAAAGCAGGAAACCTGTTCTCCCTGTTCTTCGCCTATCATCCAGGTACTCCGGTTGAGTTCCAGAGTTCTACCGGATATGATTTTGAAATCGTACCGTTCTATGATGCACCGATAATCAACTCTTCCTCCTACAGCGGAATTATCTTCTCTGTAGCACAGAACTCCGAAAATCCGGAAAAAGCAATGCAGGTTCTGGATTATATCTATGGCAGCCCGGAGGTCATGAACCTTCTGAACTGGGGCGAAGAGGGAACCGACTACGTAGTAGAAGATGAAGAAAACGGAATCATCAACTACCCGGATGGCGTAACAGCAGACAACGTAGGCTACAGCTTTAACTGTGGATGGGAGCTTCCGAACCAGTTTATCGCATACAAATGGAACGGATCTGACCCGCAGCTCTGGGACAAAATGCAGGAGTTTAATGATTCCGGTATCGAGTCGAAAGCACTTGGATTTATCTTTGATAACAGCGAATATACCAATCAGGTATCGGCTCTGTCCAACGTTGTAAAACAGTACAGCGGAGCACTTTACAGCGGTTCTGGAGATCCGGAAGAACTGCTTCCACAGTTCCTGGAGGCACTGGATGATGCGGGAATCAATGATGTCATTGCTGCAAAGCAGGAGCAGCTGGATGCATTTCTTGCAGCGAAATAAGCACCATAATTTGTAAAAAGAACACGACCGGGGCAAAAGAAAATCCGGTGTGATACAGTAACCGAAGGCTCCACTCTTACCCGAAAAGATGTGGAGCTTTCTCTGTGAAAGAACCTGAAAAAACAGCCCTCATAAAAGGAGACACGCTTTATGAAAAAAGCAGAGGTTAAAAAAGAGAAAAAGAAAAACGTGCTGAAGGAATATTGGCCGCTTTATCTGATGATGCTTCCGGCACTTCTGTATCTGCTGATCAACAACTATATCCCGATGGCAGGTATGGTGATTGCGTTTAAAAAACTGAACTTTGCAAAAGGTATCTGGGCAAGCCCATGGGCAGGACTCGACAACTTTAAGTTCCTGTTTTCCTCGAAGGATGCATGGATCATTACAAGAAACACGCTGCTGTATAACGTCGCATTTATTCTTGTAAACATGGTAGTCGGAATTGCCATTGCGATTCTGATTACGGAGGTAAGAAACACAAAGCTCAAAAAAGTGTACCAGAGTGCAATTCTTCTTCCGTTCCTGATGTCCATGGTTATCTTAAGCTACATCGTATATGCGCTTCTGAGTGCGGAAAATGGTCTTGTCAACAATTCGATCCTTCCGTTCTTCCATATTGACCCGATCCAGTGTACCAGAAACCGAAATACTGGCCGGCGATCCTGATCATCGCGAACTGCTGGAAGGGCGTAGGATACGGATGCCTGATTTATATCGCATCGCTGATCGGTATTGATCCTTCCTTCTATGAGGCTGCCAGACTGGACGGTGCAAGCAAATGGCAGGAGATCACAAAAATCACACTGCCGAGCCTCGTTCCGACCATCATTACCCTGCTGCTTCTCAGCATCGGAAGAATTTTCTATTCCGATTTCGGTCTGTTCTATCAGGTACCAATGAACTCCGGTGTTCTGTTCCCGACCACAAACGTTATCGATACCTACGTATACCGTGCCCTGATTGAACAGGGAAATATCAGTATGTCATCTGCAGCCGGTGTATACCAGTCTCTGGTAGGCTTCTGTGTCGTAATGTTGAGCAACTGGATTGTCCGCAAAGTAGACAAAGACCAGGCATTATTCTAGGAGGATGGAAGTATGACAAATTCAAAAAAAGCAAAACGTTTCCAGTTCTGGATTAATGTAGTACTCATTCTGATTACCTTATCCATTGTACTGCCGTTTGTACTCGTATTTATTTCCTCACTGACCGATGAAAACACACTGATCCGCAACGGATATTCGTTCTTCCCGGAGAAATTCAGCTTCTATGCTTACTCCTATATCATCCGCCAGGGCGAGAAAATCCTGAGAGCATACGGAATTACCATTTTTGTAACCATCGTCGGTACCGCTGCAAACCTTGCGATGTCCGCTCTGTTGGCATATCCGCTTTCGATTAAAAAGCTGCCGTACCGCAGAGCAATTACCTTTTTCGTATTCTTCACGATGCTGTTCAACGGCGGACTGGTGCCGACCTACTTGATGTATGTAAAGTATTTTCACATCAAAAACACGATCTGGGCATTGATTGTTCCAGGCTTCCTGTTAAGCGCAAACAACGTGCTGATGATCCGAAGCTACTTTAACACCAGTATCCCGGACGCGCTGTTCGAGGCAGCCAAAATCGATGGCGCCGGACACATGAAGATTTTCACCAGCATCACACTGCCGCTTGGAAAACCGATTCTGGTAACAATGGGACTGTTTTCCGCACTTGGCTATTGGAATGACTGGACAAATGGTTTATACTATTTATCAGGAAATGAAGGCCAGAAGCTTTACAGCATCCAGAACCTGCTGAATCAGATGATCACCGATATTCAGTACCTGGCAAGTGGAAAAGTAACCGGAAATATCGGCGCGGAGGTGGCAAAGCTGCCGACAACCTCGATCCGTATGGCAATCGCATTTATCGCCATGCTGCCGCTGTTTATCATCTATCCGTTCCTTCAGAAATACTTCGCAGAAGGTATCACACTTGGTGCGGTAAAGGGATGATTTTCCATGCAGGAATAAAAAAGAGAAACATTTCGGTGTTTCCGACATAAATCAGAAAAACAGTACAGACTCATGGAAACATGAGGTGTACTGTTTTTCTGCTGTATTATATTCAGAAAAAAAGATCAGTTCGTAAAATCAAACACGGAAAAATTTCGAGCGTACCGGAACAGAAAAAAGGAGGAAACTTCATGCATATTTCAAAACAGACGAAAAAAACAACACTGGCGCAGCAGGGGCGTTATCTTTTGATCTGCCTGCTGAGTATGCTGCTGCTTTTTCTGGCTGGGAGCGTGCTTATTCTGAACCGGACGCAGCGGCAGGTATATGAGCAGCTGGAAGAGATTTCAAAGCTGTATACGGATGAGCTGGATAACCGTTTTTTTCGAATCAGCCGAAACCTGTTCTCGACTGTAATGGACAGCTCCAACCCGGATTCTGCGTTCTGGAAATATATGGATCTGATGGAGAAGGATCAGTATGAGGAATATGTCATCACACAGCTGCGAAGGAACTATGTATCTGCAGCGTGGGATTTTGGAACGGATTACAATGTTTTTCTCTATACGCAGAAGGATGAGAGCTTATATCAGCTGAGCATTTCCTCCGACGGGCGTTATTCCATTGATCCGTATCTGCAGGAAGCGCTGAAGCGCCGGATCAGGAGTCTGTCCCAGCAGACGTATGCAGTCAAGAAAAAATGGACCGTGATGCGCCAGGGCAATGAGGTTTATATGCTCAAGGTAGCACAGAGTCAGGGCGTCGGATTCGGCTGCTACGTCAATCTGAAGACGATTTTGGAACCGTTCTCTGAGCTGTCTCTTGGGAAGAGCGGCTATGTCAGTCTCGTTGACCAGAACGGAAAAAGCATCGGAACACTGACGGAAAAAGGAATTGTAACGGATGGTTTGAAGCTTGATACCGGCAATTATACGTTCCGGCAGGAGCTTTCACAGGCACCGTTTGAAATTCGTACAAAAATCTCCTGGACGGGAGTCTTAAATCTGATGACGGGAAGTGTGTTTGCTCTTCTCGGCGTTGCATTTCTGATGGTGATTGCCGGTTCCGTGCTGCTGTTCCATCTGAAGACAAAAATCCTGAAGCCGGTCGCTATGTTTACGGAAAATCTTCAAAAATATGACAATGGGGATCTCACCTATCAGATGTCGGAAGGAAATCTGGTAGAGCTGGAGCAGATTGACGATAAATTCCGAAACATGATTCATCAGATCCGACGTCTGAAGATCACGCTGTATGAGCAGGAGCTGGAAAAACAGAAAATCGAGATGGATTACCTCAAAATCCAGATTCGTCCGCATTTTTACATGAACTGTCTGAACTTTATTTACAGCATGATTGACTTCGGACAGTACGATCATGCAAAGTCGATGAGCCGTATTACGTCCGATTATCTCGCCTATATTTTCCGCAATACAAGCGAGATGGTGCCGGTGACGGCGGAGACGAACCACTGCGAAAATTACCTCAAAATTCTGCTGCTGCGCTATCCGGAAAAATTCACCTATTATTTTGAAGTCCATGAAGAAGTGAAAGACGCGGTAATCTTCCCGTTTCTGATTCAGGTGTTTGTAGAGAATGCGGCAAAACATGCCCTGACGCTGGAGACGGTTCCGCTGATTTCCGTGACGGTTTACCCGGAGGACCGTGGCGAAGAAAAGTATGTCAACATTTATATTTCGGACACCGGAAACGGCTTCCCGGAGGAGACGCTGCAAAGGCTGAAAGCAGGGGAAGATATTTCCGAGCATGGAAAGCATATCGGGATTGAAAACTGCCTGAAACGATTCCGTTATTATTATGGTGATACAGGAGAGATTCATTTCGATAACAGCCCGCTCGGCGGAGCGATTGTAGATATCCATATTCCATACAAGACAGGGGGAGAAGAACATGAAACTATTGCTCGTGGATGATGAAGAGTACGTGATTGAAAGTATCAAAAGAAATCTCGATCTTACAGAGACCGGGGTGAGCGAGGTGTACACTGCGTTTTCCGTACAGCAGGCGAAGAACATCATGGGAATGGTGGACATTGATATTGTAATCAGCGATATCGTGATGCCGGGCGGAACGGGATTCGACTTTGTGGAGTGGGTCAGGAAAGAGGAGCTGAAGGTCCAGGTCATCTTCCTGACAAGCTATGCGGAGTTTGACTATGCCAGAAGAGCGATACAGCTGAACAGTGTCGATTATCTGCTGAAGCCCATTGATTTTGAAAAGCTGAAGGAGGCCGTACAGCGTGCGGCGGAATCCGTTGCGAAAGAAAAGAAAATACAGGATCTCAGGCAGGAAAGCATCAAGTGGAACCGGAACAGAAAAATTCTGCAGCAGGATATCTGGAAAAATGTGCTGAAAAGCGGCTTCTCCGAGGAAAAATTCTGCGAAACGGCAGCACAGCGCCAGCTTCCATACGGACCGGGACACTATTTCCGGCTGATTTGTCTGATGCCGGAAACAAAGAGCAATAAGCGGGAAATGTGGGATACGGCGACCATGGAATTTGTGATCGAAAATGTGCTGTCGGAACTGTATGAGGAAACGGATATTGCGGTAGATACTGTTTTTTACCAGGAACCGGGCATCTACTGGATTGTTACGCAGTCAAGGGAAAAAGCGTTCCCGCAGGACGGCGGGCAGGACGGTGAAATTCTGCGGCAATTTGTTATGTGGATGAATGAAAAAATCTATCCGGAGCTGTGGTGCGGCGCCGGGCAGTGGGAATCTGTACTGGGGATGCAAAAGCAGAGCCGGAATCTTCAGAAAATGCGGGAGGGAAGCCTTTCCGTGCGGAACGAGGTGCTGTTTCTGAACGAGTTTCGGGCTCCGCAGACCAGCTACGAAAATAGGGAGCTGGATGTGTGGAAAGCTCTGCTTTCGGAGGAAAAACCGGAGGAGCTGCTGGAGCGGCTGCAGAAATACCTTGACCGGACGGAACGGGAAGGAATGATTACCAGAGAATTTCTGGTAGCGCTCCGTACCGATCTGACCCAGGTGGTGTATGCATGGCTTTCGGAACGGGAGATCAAGGCGTACGCGCTGTTTGCCGATGCGGATATGGAAAATCTGCATCGGAATTCTCTTTACGGAAGAGAAGAGATGATAGAATATGCGGGGGTACTGGTTCTGAAAGCAGTGCAGTACAGACAGTACATCAACAAATCAGATTCGGTTACGAGCCAGGTATGCGCATACATTGATGCACATTACCGGGAGGAGATTCACCGGGAGGAGCTTGGAGAGCTTGTCTTTTTGAATACCGATTATCTGTCCCGGATTTTTAAAAAAGAAAAGGGTATTTCGATCAGCAATTATATTATTCAAAAGCGGGTGGAGGAGGCGAAAAAGCTTCTGACACAGAGTTCGCTGCCAATTAATACGGTGTCGCTGTATGTGGGGTACAGCAATTTCTCGTACTTTACGAAGATGTTTAAGGACAATACGGGATACGCACCGCTGGAATACCGAAGAAGCTTTAGTGAAAAATAGCGGAAAGCCACCCTTCACATGTCCGGGAAATAACAGAGGATTTTATCACTTTCTTACGCACCGGAACAACAGCAAACAGGTCAGAATAGTGAAAGAAAAAGGTCGGATCAGGGGATATTTTTTTCAGATCAGATGTGGTAAAATTTCAGTATAAGATTCAGAAAAAACGGAAAAACGATATTTTTCTGACATTTTAGGGGTTTCTGAAGAAGCAGATACAGCAAAAACGAGGTATGGAGGAGAAAAAATGACCGAGCAGAAATTAAAAGAGCTTCTGGCCGACATGACGCTGGAAGAAAAAGTGAACCAGATGAGCCAGGTGGTGGGTGCCTTCTTCAATAAAGATATGGACATCACAGCCATGGGACCGATGGCGGATAAAGGCTTTACGCCGGAAAATGTAGCGCTTTCCGGTTCCATCCTGGGCAGCATGGGCGCAGAAACGTTAAAGAAAATCCAGAAGGATTTTGTGGAGCAGCACCCGCATCACATCCCGATGCTGTTCATGCTGGATGTCATCAACGGCTTCAAGACCATTTTCCCGATTCCGCTGGGACAGGGCGCAACGTTTGAACCGGAGCTGTCCGAAAAGTGTGCGGCAGTTGCTGCAAAAGAGGCAGCCGTTTCCGGCCTTCACGTAACCTTCGCACCGATGACCGACCTGGTCCGCGATGCAAGATGGGGCCGTGTCATGGAGTCTACCGGTGAGGATCCGTATCTGAACGGTCTGTTCTGTGCCGGAATGGTGCGCGGATTCCAGGGAGACGATCTGAAGGAGCCGTACAAGATTGCTTCCTGTGTGAAGCATTTCGCAGGCTATGGTGCTCCGACAGCAGGAAGAGACTACAATACGGTAGAGCTTTCCGAGCATACCTTCCGTGACTTCTATCTGCCGTCCTACAAAGCCGGCATCGATGCAGGCGCAGCGATGGTAATGACTTCCTTCAACACGGTAAACGGTGTTCCGGCAACCGGAAACAAGAAACTGATGCGCGGCATCCTGCGTGACGAAATGGGATTTGACGGCGTTCTGATTTCCGACTGGGCGGCAATCGAGGAGATTATTTACCACGGCTACTGCGCAGACCGCGAGGAGGCAGCTGTACGCTCAGCCGAGGCAGGCGTTGACATTGATATGATGACCGGCATTTACTGCGAAAACCTGTGCCGTCTTGTAAGAGAGGGTAAGCTTTCCGAGGATCTGATCGACGAGTCCTGCATGCGTATTCTGGAACTGAAAAACAAACTGGGACTGTTTGAAAATCCGTATAAAGACGCAGACGAGACGAAAGAAAAAGAGGTCATTCTCTGCAAAGAGCACCGCGATCTGGCAAGAGAAGCCGCAAGAAAATCGTTTGTACTGCTGAAAAACGAAGAGAAAATCCTGCCGCTTGGCAAGGAGAAAAAAATTGCCTGGGTCGGACCGTATATCCACAGCAGAAACCTGATGGGCGCCTGGTCCTTTATCGGAGATGCAAAGGATGTGACAAATCTGGAAGAGGCCGTAAAAGTGCAGGCAGATACGACAAACATGAGCTTCCATGCAGGTTCCCCGATGCTCGGCTCCGACATCCGTCTGGAGGGCTTCGGTGAAGCGATGGAGCAGTCCCATACACCGGAGGAAGAGGAGGCAATGCTTCTTGAGGCTGTAAACGCAGCAAAGGAGGCCGAGGTTGTCGTTCTTGCGATCGGTGAGGACCGTCTGCAGTCCGGCGAGGCAACCAGCAACGCGAACATCCGCATTCCGGAAATCCAGCAGAGACTGCTTGAGCGCGTTTCAGAAGTTAATGAAAACGTTGTCGTTGTTCTCTTCAACGGCCGTCCGCTCGACCTGCGCGATGTCGTATCGAAAGCAAAAGCCGTTCTTGAAGTATGGATGCCGGGTACCGAGGGTGCCAATGCAATCGCAGATGTTGTTTTTGGTGCATACGCTCCAAGCGGCAAGCTGACCATGAGCTTCCCGTACTCTGTAGGCCAGGTGCCGGTTCACTACAACGAGTATTCCACCGGAAGACCGCATGTGCCGGGCAAGGACAAAGACCGTTTCCGTTCCAAATACCTCGACATCCCGAACGCACCACTGTTCCCGTTCGGATATGGCCTTGGCTATACCAGCTTTGCAATTTCAGATGTGAAACTGGACAAGGCAGAGCTTGGCATGGAAGATGAGATTAAAGCCTCCGTAACCGTGAAAAACACCGGCGATACAAAGGGAACCGAGACCGTACAGCTTTACATCCACGACGTAGCCGCATCCGTGGTACGCCCGGTGAAAGAGCTGAAAGATTTCTGCAAGGTAACCCTTCAGCCGGGAGAAGAAACCGAAGTCATCTTCAAAATCACAGAAGAAGAGCTTCGCTTCCTGACAGAAAATGAGCGTGTAGAAAGTGAAAACGGTGCTTTCGAAGTCTTCATCGGAAGCGACAGCACGACAGAGAATAAGGCAGAATTTGTGCTGAAAAAATAAGAAGCAATCCTGGGATGTAGCGTAAGCGGAATCAAGATGGGGGTCTGAATCGCTACGGAAAGATAAAAGAAAAGCCAGCCACAAAAAGCGAAAAGAATTTTGCTTTTGCGGCTGGCTTTTTTCTGCCGGTACCGTATTGACCCTTCTGTTAAAACAAAGTAAAATAGAAATTGGTATTGGGACGAAAGAGAGGAAAAGAAATGGGGTACTTAGGAAACAAGTTACAGGGGAAATACCACAAAGACACATTCCAGACCGCCGTCAACATGGCGTGGCCGGCGATCGTGGAGTCGTTTTTTATTGCATTTGCGGGTCTTGTGGATTCGCTGATGGTAAGCTCGCTTGGCTCTTACGCAGTTGCCGCGGTCGGCCTGACGACACAGCCGAAGCTGCTTGGCCTGGCGTTTTTCTTTGCACTGAATGTGTCGATTTCCGCCCTTGTTGCGCGGCGGCGAGGGGAACAAAGACAGAGTGCGGCGAATGAGACTCTGGTAACTGCGCTTGTATTTATTATCCTTGCGGCAGCTGCATTCAGTGTTGGATTTGTGGCGTTTGCAAGTCCGATCATCCATCTGTGCGGCTCAACGGCGGAGACGCATAACGGCGCAGTAACATATTTCCGTATCATCATGGGCGGTATGATTTTTAACTGTATCCAGATGGGGATCAACTCGGCACAGCGCGGTGCGGGCAATACAAAAATCACGATGCGCACAAATGTAACATCAAATACGATTAATATTATCCTGAATTATCTTCTGATCAACGGCCATTTCGGGTTCCCGGCACTCGGCATTCAGGGTGCGGCACTGGCAACCGTCACAGGAACGATTGTCGGATGTGTGATGAGCATCCTTTCCATCACAAAGCAAGACGGATTCCTGAATCTTGGCTATATTCTGAAGAACAAAATTAAACCGACGATTGCAGCGTTCATCAGCCTGGTCAGGGTCGGGTACAGTGTGTTTTTCGAGCAGGTTTTCATGCGGATCGGCTTTATGATGACGGCGATCATGGCGGCCAAACAGGGAACCGATGCGATGGCGGCACACCAGGTCGGCATGAATATTATGTCGCTTTCGTTTGCGTTCGGTGACGGCCTCCAGTCCGCAGCGGTTGCACTGATCGGCCGGAGCCTCGGCGCAAAAAAGCCGGATCTTGCGAAAGAGTACGGCAGAACGTGCCGTCTGATCGGCGCGGGCATCGCAGTATGCCTCGTTGCGATTTATCTCTTCGGCGGAAGATGGCTGTACAGTCTGTTTTTCGAAGAACAGCATATCATTGAAATCGGTGTCAGCATCATCCATGTCATTATTTTCGTCGTCATTTTCCAGATCTGTCAGGTTATTTACATGGGATGCCTGCGCGGTGCGGGAGATACGCTTTATACGGCAGTTGCATCTATGATCAGCGTTACATTTATTCGTACGATCGTTTCGTATCTCGGCGGTTACACGCTGGGGCTTGGCATCGTCGGAATCTGGTTCGGTGTGCTGGCGGATCAGATGTCGCGGTTTATCTTTGCGACGATCCGATTCAAACAGGGAAAATGGGTGAAAATTAAGATTTAATCGAATCAAGTAGCGAAGCGGATTGCGAATATCCGCTTGACGTAACGATTCAGAGCCATGCGAAATGGTACTCTGAATCATTACCAATATAAAATAAAACAGGAGGAAGCAAAACGATGTACAAATTTGACAGAGAAGCCTATGACAGGCGGATGGAGTGGTACCGCGACGCCCGTTTCGGCATGTTTATCCACTGGGGGCTTTACGCCATCCCGGCGCGCGGAGAATGGGTGCGGAGTACCGAGCAGATTCCAAAAGAAGATTACATGAAATATTTCGAGGAGTTCAACCCCGTTGATTTCGAGCCGCGGAAATGGGCAAAAGCGGCGAAAGAGGCCGGCATGAAATACATGGTTCTGACTGCCAAGCATCACGACGGTTTCTGCCTCTTCGACAGCCAGTATACCGATTTCAAATCCACCAACACGAAATGCGGCCGCGACCTCGTTGCAGAGTACGTTGATGCCGTCCGCGCAGAAGGACTGAAGGTTGGTTTGTATTTCTCCCTGCTCGACTGGTTCCACGACGATTTTCCGCACTACGGTGACCGGAATCACCCGATGCGGAACAACCCGGCATACAAAAACGATGACCGCGATTTCGACCGTTACCTGACCTACATGCACAATCAGGTACGCGAGATCTGCACAAACTACGGAAAGCTCGATGTGCTGTGGTTTGACTTTTCCTACGATACGCTGCGCGGCGAAGCATGGAAAGCGACAGAGCTGATCAATATGGTGCGGAAGCTCCAGCCGGATGTCATCATCGACAACCGTCTCGAGGTGAGCGGAGAGGGCTACGGTTCTCTGGCGGCCGGAAATCCGACCCCGTACCACGGCGACTTTGTGAGCCGGAGCAGATGATTCCGCCGAATGGCATCCAGGATGTAAATGGAAACGATATCGCCTGGGAATCCTGCGTTACGATGAACAATCACTGGGGTTATTGTGCCAACGACCACTTCTTCAAACCGGCACCGATGCTGATCAAAAAGCTGGTCGAGTGCGTATCGAAGGGTGGAAACCTGCTTTTGAATGTCGGCCCGGACGCCAGGGGAAATATCCCGGAGGAGTCGATCGAACGGCTGGCTGAGATTGGAAAGTGGATGAAGAAAAACGGAGAGAGCATTTACGGCTGCGGAAAAGCCGGTATTGAGAAACCGGACTTTGGCCGTGTGACGCGCCACGGAAACCATCTGTATTTTCATGTCTATGAAAATACCGTTGGGCCGCTGCCGCTGCCCGGCGTGAAAAAAGAAGAAATCCAGGCGATCCGCTACGTCGCAACCGGCGCGGAAATCCCGGTTTCCACAAGCTGGGTACACAGCGATTATCCGACCATGGCATTCGCCGATCTCGGCGAAGACCCGGTATTGCCGGATGGAGTCGATACAGTCATCGATGTGATTCTGAAAAAGTAGAGGGTAAAATCGGATTTGATCCTGGAGCGTGTCTGAAAAAGCATTTCCGCAATCTGCAGGCTTCACTTTGCGGTATCTTTTTTCAGACACGCTCTAAAAGTCTTACAAGTTCTTACAAAATTCTGTATTTTTCGTTCCGCTGATTGACAGTTCTGGCAGAAGAATGCATACTGAAAAAAACACAAGATCACAGCCCGTGCTTCGAAATTTAACTGAATCAAGCAAGTAGCGAAGATCCGCCTGACTCCTTTTCCTGCGCAGGGAAGGATAAGAGCTTTCGGAGTGAGAAAAGGGCAGTCTGTTTTTAGAAACGAAGCAAGAGAATCACAGTTTCGTTTTACAAGAAAAAAAGAGGGGGAATAAAACATGATTCGTCTGAACCACGTCAGCAAAATTTACGGCGATGGAAGCAAAAAAGCCGTCGATGATCTTTCCTGGGATATCGAAGATGGAAAGATCACCGGCTTCATCGGTCCTAACGGGGCCGGAAAAACGACAACGTTAAAAATGATCACCGGTATCTTAGCGCCGTCCGAGGGAACGATTGAAATCAATGGAAAAGATATCCAGAAGGATCCGCTCGAAGCCAAGCGCCAGTTCGGTTTTGTGCCCGACGACCCGGATGCGTTTCTTCGCGTCAGGGGAATTGAATATCTGAATTTTATGGCAGATATCTACGGTGTCGGAACGGAAGAGCGTCAGCGTTTTATCGAAGAAACCGCAAAACGCTTTGAGATGGAAGAGAACCTTTCGAGCCGTATCATGAGCTACTCGCATGGCATGCGTCAGAAAATCATGGTAATGGGCGCACTGATCCACAAGCCGCCGGTCTGGATTCTCGATGAGCCGCTGACCGGCCTTGACCCGCGCTCCGCGCACGAGCTCAAACAGATGATGCGTGAACACGCCGATGCCGGAAACGCCGTGCTGTTTTCCACCCATGTGCTGGAAGTAGCGGAAAAACTCTGCGACCGCATCGCCATCATCCATCACGGCCGCCAGGTATACCTGGGTACCCTGGAAGAATTAAAAGCGGCCTATCCGGATCAGACACTTGAAAATATCTTTCTGGAGATCACCGAACATGCGTAACTTATGGATTCTCACCCGTTTCCTTCTGAAAAGCGGACCAGGAAAAAGCAATCAGAAGAGCGGAAAAAAGAAAGCATTTTCGGACGGAGGACGTATCGTTGTATACCTTCTGCTTGGTGTCTGCCTCCTTCCCGTGTCGGTCTTACTGTTTCTTCTGGGATATTCCGGCTATACCTTCCTGCAGCCGCTCGGGCTGGAAACCCTGCTGATCGAGTTCGTCTGTGCCATTGGCATGATGGTCATTTTCTTCTATGGCCTGCCGCTGTTTCTGAGCGAGTATTACATGGACTCTGACCTCGTAAAGCTTTTGCCGCTGCCGTTTACCCCGGCGCAGATTGTCGGTGCGAAAGGCTTCTGCTGTCTGCTGAACGAATACTATCTTATTGTACTGCTGTTCTTTCCGTTTCTGTTAGGGTACGGGATCAGCGCCAAAATGGGCATTTTTTACTGGATCAATATGATCCTCGCCTGCCTTATTTTCCCGGTTGTGCCGCTCGTCTACGCCGCAGTTTTGACGATGCTCGTGATGCGTCTTTTCAAAAATATCCGAAACAAGGATTTCTTAAGCTACCTCGGGTTCGCCGCATCCCTGATTTTTGCGATCGGCATCAACGTATTTTCGCGCAGTATCGGAAATTTTGAAATGCAGGATATCATGAACCTGATGGAAAGCCAGAAGGGCACTCTGCGCGCCTTCCGGACCATTTTTCCGAACCTGCCCTGATGACCGGAAGCCTTGCAGATGCATCCTTTCTCAAAATGATACTCTACATCGCTACAACAGCCGTCATCCTTGCTGTCTTTTTCGCTCTCGCCTGGAAAATCTACCTCCCGGCTGTCCTCGGCATGAGCGAGACCACCAGCGAAAAACGCATTTTATCCAAAGAAGAAGTGACCCGAACCGTCAAAAGCAAAAATCCGGTCCGCACCTATGCGATGATTGAATGGAAAAAACTGTACCGCACACCGGCCTGGTTCATGAATTGTGTTCTGATGCCTCTCATCTGGCCGGTCTTCATGCTTGGTATTGCCCTCATTTCAATCATTTCCAGCCTTGGCATGGCTAAAACCACCGGCCTTTGGACCCGGCTTGTCGCCGATGGCACCATATTCCGCCTCCTGAAAGGGGAACTGCCCGTCGCAGTTGCCGTCCTTACCGCCGCCGGAATCGCCGTCATGATGTCCATGTTCTGCGTGATCTCCGCCACAGCGATGTCCCGAAAGGGCAGCGAATACATCTATATGAAATGCATTCCGATGAGCTATCACGACCAGATCCGTGCCATGCTGGTAAGCGGCATCCTGATCAGTCTCCTTGGCACCTTGCCGTACGCTCTGGTCTTCAACATGATTGCTGTCGTCTTCGGTCTGCACCCGGCGACCCTTCTTTACACCACGGTGATCACGGTTTTATTTACCCTGTTCGTCAACTATGAACAGCTCCTTTTTGACCTTGCATTTCCGAAATTAAACTGGGAAAACGAAACCGCCGCCATAAAATCCAACAACCGCTCCCTGATCTCCGTCCTCATCGACCTCACCGTCGGCGCAATCCTGATCGGAGCCGGCTACCTGCTGTACGGAAAACTTCACCTCAACATCCACATCACCACGAGCGTGATGATTCTGCTTACCGCAGTCCTGACCTTTGCCATGCGAACCGCCCTTTTTAAATGGGGCGTTCAAGTGATGGAACATCTGGAAAGCGCTTAACAGTTTCGAGACATAATAACAATATTAAAATGTGATAGAAAAGAGATTTCAGCCAATGTGCGGATCTCTTTTTTTTGCGCTCCTTTCCAATTTCGCTGCGTATTTTCTTTTATCGATTATGCTTCATTGTACTACTAAAAGACCTGTGTGGGCAATCCATTGCCGCCATTCCCCGAAAATTTTAAAAGACGGACAAAAAACAGAGGATTTCTCTCTGCATTTTGTCCGTCTCTCTACAACGTATTTATTGGATTCTCCGTTTACGGAAATGATTTCGGAAATGATGAACTAATTCATCGCCTCACCCTTCAGCAGTCTGCTGATGTGCTTGTACAGAAGCATGGTTACCAGTGATACCACAACACCTTTGATGATATTAAACGGTACAACGGCAAACAGAACAAAGGTCGGAAGGCTTGTAATTGCTTTGTTGACTGCAGATCCCATTCCCACAAGGGCATCCATCGGCATTCCAAAGGCTGCTGCATAAGCCGGAAGCAGTACAAAAGCGTTCAGAAGACCGCCGGCTGCTGCCAGAAATACGGTTCCGACTGCCATACCGATCATGGCATTTTTCTTTGTTTTCTGTGTTTTGTAGATCCATGCGGCCGGCATAACATACGCACAGCCGATCAGGAAGTTTGCTACTTCGCCAACACCTGCGGTGGTACTTCCTTTCATGACAAGGTTCAGCAGAATCTTAATCAGCTCAATCGCAGCTCCGGCAAGAGGTCCCATCGCAAAGGCTCCGATCAGCACCGGAACTTCGCTTAAATCAATCTTGTAGAAACTCGGGGCAAACGGAAGCGGGATGTCAAAAAACATCAATACGACTGCGGCGGCGCCGAGCATTGCCACCTGTACCATGTAACGGGTTTTTCCGATTTGCGACATCTTTGATGTCTGTTTTGCTGTTGTCTGTGCATTCATAACTGCATTTCTCCTTTTTTCTGGAGATCTTGACCGGTTCTGCCGGAAGTAACGAGTCCAAATACGCTCCACGAATTTGAACTCATTTTCGCGGCAGTCGCCAAGGTCACGTGCAAGCACGGACTTTGGCTCGTTGCCCGCGAAAAAAAGTGCCCTGAATTCCTTTTCTTGAATTCAGGGCACCAAAAATATTTCCATGCAAATAAATTTTATTTCATCTTCTTTCATCCAGACTTTAACTGTTGGTCCCGGAGTTGCACCGAGTCAACCGCTGTTTGATATCGCAGCGGGTCGCGGACTATACCGCCAGTAGGGAATCACACCCTGCCCTGAAGATCTCCGTATTTTGTTTTTACAGGAATATTTTATTCATATTCACACAATTTGTCAATACTTTTTTCAGACAATACATGATCTGGTTAGTTTGCTACGCCCATCTGAATTTTTCCTGTGCTCTTATTTTTCAGCACACGCAGATAGCAGATCCGCATATCTCCCTTCAGGACAAGACGGATCTCAGATACGCCGTCCGTCTGCGGTCTGTCTGCGAGGGAAATTTCAACATCCTCATAAACCGGCTCGCGGTACCGGTTGCGCTCTTTTACTTCTTCCTCCGCATAGCGGTCCAGTTTCGGGGCGCTGCGGAACTCACAGGTTCTTGTGTCACCGGTAAAGCTTCCCATCGAAACACCGTCCACAAAGGCTTCCACACTGCCGCCGTGTTCACTCTTCACATGAAGCGCCAGAACAGCAGCATCGGAAAGATCACAGTCACGGTAAACGAGAACACCTTCTTTCGTCTCATCCTGCACGCGGACTGCCTTGAAATTGAAGTGGCCTTCCGTCAGATACATGTTCTCGTAATCATCGTAGTGGTCTGCCGCGGTAAATGCACTCAGATCGCGTACTCCCCTTTTTCCGCCCGGAATAAAGATTTCTGCGGAAACGGCTTTGTCCTTGCAGGATGCGCCCGCATAGATTTCATACGTTCCTTCTTCTACCATCAGTCTGCGGCTGATGACATCGTAGAAGCGAAGCTCCTCCACCGGGATTTCCAGTGCGATGTGTCTCGTCTCGCCCGGGGCAATGTTTTTCACACGGACAAAATCAAGCAGCTGGCAGATTGGTTTCTTTACGCAGGATTCCAGAGCGGAACCGTAGATCTGGACGACCTCGTCGCTTGCGGTAGCGCCCGTATTTCTCACATCGAGAGAGATCTGCAGCAGACGGTCATCTTTTAAGGAAATCTTATAGTTCTCATACGCAAATGTGGTATACGTCAGGCCATAGCCGAATGGATACAATTCCTTCCCGTCGAAATAGCGGTACGTTCTTTTTCCTTTGATGATGTCGTAATCGTCAATGTCCGGCAGCTGATCGATACTCTCATACCAGGTCATATTCAGACGGCCGGCCGGTGCATAGATTCCAAGCACAGCCTCTGCCATTGCGCTTCCCATATCCTGGCTTCCCGTTGCAGACATGATGATCGCCGGCAGTTTTTCCATCGCTTTCTGAAGTGTGTACGGATAATTCGTAAACAGCACCAGAACGGTATTCGGATTGACCTCTGCGATCCGGTCAAGCAGCATCTCCTGCTCCTCTGGCAGCTCCAGTGTGTTGCGGTCGATCTCCTCTTTCGCATTGATCACGGAGTTACAGCCGAGCGCAAGTAAAACCTGCTTTTTGCCCCGGACTGCAGCAACTGCTTTTTCAATTCCGTTTTCGACAACCTCCATCGTAATCGGAATTCCCTCCGTCTGCTCAAAGGAGAAAAATCCCTCTGCATCCTTATAAACCGGGTAATGGAAACGGTTGGTCAGCACAACGCTGCCATCCTCCTGCGGCTCCACGTGGAAAATCTCCATCACGAACCAGTCGAAGGCTTCCTCCCGGTCTGCCGCAATCTGTCCCATTTTCGGCTTTTCTCCCTGCGACTCTGAGAGTCTTGCACCGAGGTATTTTCCGGTACGGACACTCTTGAACGTATAGCTTCCCTCACCCCAGTATTCCTTGATAAACACATCTGGCTCATCTGCCATCTGAAGTGTTCCGTCTTCTGCTACGGCAAGACCTTTTCCATCACAGCGGAAAACAACGCGATCCAGACCATCCGCGAATGTAATGTTCTCCTGCTTCAGTACTTCCATCCCCTGCAGGAAGGTTGTGCGGTATGGTGCCGTTCCGCCGTACCAGTCCTGATACCATGCATCACCAAGCGGTCCGACAATGGCAATATCTTCTGCTTTCAGGGCTTTGTCAAGTGGCAGCGCTCCGTTCTCATTTTTCAGAAGTACGATCGATTCGCGGCTCAGCTCTTTACAGATTTCACGTGCCTTCGGGGAATCGATATCGTCCTCGGTCACACGGTCATACGGATTCAGATTTTCCCGATCATAAACGCCGAGACGAAGCTTCGTCTCCATCATACAGCGAATAGAGCGGTCCATATCCTCTTCTTTCAGAATGCCAAGCTCATATGCCTCGCGTGCCGCCTGCTCTACCATACGCGGATCGTCAGACATGGCATCCACACCGGCTTTCAGCGCCGTTGCGATCGTCTCCGCATGCTGTCCGAAATAGTGATGCAGATTCACGACAAGTCCCATCGCACCGCCGTCGCTGACAACGTGACGGAGACCGTACTGTTTTTTCAGAATATCGGTCACTTCCGGATTCAGGATACCGATCGTTCCGTTGATCTTGTTATATGCCGTCATAATGCCCTCTGCGCCGCCATCCTCAATACATCTGCGGAATGGCTCCAGATACAGCTCATATTTGTTCCGCGGGTCAATGGAAGAATTTTTCCATCCGCGGCCGACCTCCGTGTTGTTTCCATAGAAATGCTTTAAGGTCGCTGCACAGCGCAGATACTTCGGATCATCGCCCTGCATTCCCCGGATATAAGCACCGGCCATTTTTCCGGTCAGCACAGGATCCTCTCCGTAACCTTCTTCGTTTCTTCCCCATCTCGGATCGCGCTCAAGATCAACGGTCGGAGCCCATCTGCTGAGTCCATGGCCCTGATGGCGGTGCCATACGACGCGCGCCTCGGTTCCTGTTATTTCACCGGCCTGTCTGATCAGCTCCGGGTCCCAGGATGCACTCATACCGATCGGCTGTGGGAAGGATGTTGTCACATCCGGTTTTCCAAGACCGTTCTGATCGTTTCTGCCCTCAACGCCGTGTGCCGCCTCACCGCCCACAGAGACTCCCGGAATGCCAAGGCGCGGCAGATCCGGGGAAGAGCTGGCGAGGTATCCCAGTTTTTCTTCGACCGTCATTTCTTTTAACAGCCAGTCGATTCTTTCCTGATCCGTCAGTGATGCATCCCAGAACGGTGTGTTTTTGTTTACCTGAAACTCCTTCTTTTCTGTCATTTTCCAAAAACCTCCCTATGATTTTGTCTCATGAAATTGTTTGCAGATTTTCCATATACTGTTATCTTTTTACAATGTTTCACATTTCCCATTACTGTCGCTGTATTTTAAAACATGGCCTGATATTTAATAATATCAGACCATGTTTTTATGCCGCCTTCCGTTCAACGGCAAAACCTTATGTTTTTGCTTTACTTACTCTACATCAACAAGTTTGGTAGCAAGGAACTCTGTCATAGCTTCTTCTGCATCTGCCAGACCATTGTCTGTCAGCTCCTGTACCATGGTCTCCCAGTTTCCATCAAACTCATCTTCGGTACCAGTTACGCATTTAACAAGTCCCGGCCAAGCAATTTCGTCCAGAATTGTCTGTTTCTCAGCAAGTTCCTGTGGCTGCTGATATGCCCACAGTGCAGAGTATGGAAGAAGATCGAACTCTTCCGGCTGTGCAAACATGTCGGTCAGCATCTCAAATCCCATCGCTTCGCATCCTTCTTTTTCTGCTGTATTGTAGTTTGCAATAACAGACTCTTTGGTAGTTGGAGTGTATGGGAATCCGTCTTCAGAGTAGGAACCTGTTCCGTAGATCGGGAATCCAGTGTAGTTGTCAATACCGGTGTTCTTTGCATAATCCGGATCAGACTGAGCTTTTGCAACTTCTTCATCGGTACGATATGGCTGTCCGTCATCATCGAGGAAGTAGTTCTCGCCTTCGATACCCCAGTGATACAGGATCTGTCCTTCATCGGAGCACAGATAGTCAAGGAATTTGATGGCACGAACCGGATCTTCACAGCTCTTGGTAATTCCAATACCCCAGCCAACGGTAGTTCCCTGATACAGAAGGGCTTTTTCTACCTGATCTTCTCTTAAGGTTACAGGAAGTCCAACATAAGTCTGATCTACTTTTCCATCTGCTACCAGAGTAGCTTCGCACTGGCTGTAATGCCACTCAGCATCGGTGATGGCAACAACACGGCCGCTGGCAACTTTTGCAATATAGTCATCATCTGTCTGCGTTGCAAAGTTCGGATCCAGGATACCTTCGTTGTACATACGGCACAGCCATTTGAAGTATTCTTTCTCTTCATCTGTTACATGTTTGTAATGTACGTTGTACTCGTCGTCAATAATCCACTGTCCATTATCCGGGGATGCATCAGCGATCAGTCCTGCCGGGTTTCCAAGGGTAATCATCCAGTGCCAGTCAGAAGCACTCATGGTGATACCGATCATATCCAGACCATCTTCTGTTTTTGGATGTGCTGCAAGATAGCTCTTGATCATTTTTTCATACTCATCCAGTGTCTTCGGATATTTATAATCGTTCTCTTTTAATGCAGCCCACTGAATCTGGCAGCTTCCGCCTGTTGTCAGGGTTTTCTGGTTTACACCTGCGTAGGAAAGCTGATAGATTCCAGGATCATCCTGGCTCCATTTCAGTTTTTCCATCTCTGCTCCGTACATTTTTTTGATGTTTGGACCATATTTTTCAATCAGGTCTGTCATATCAATCAGCGCGCCTGCCTGATACAAATCCGTTGCTGAGCCTTTTGCATAAATCATGTCCGGATACTCATCATTTGCGATCATCAGCGCAACATCTTCTTTTGCATCACCCTGGGATGCTACCGGATAGGAAACATCAAGTGTAACGCCTGTTGCCTCTGTGATTGCTTTTGCTACCGGGTTATCCCAGTTGCCGTTTTTACCATCAGCGTTAAAATACTCAAAGGTAATCGGAGATTTGTCATCTGCATCATCTGCTGTCTCGCCTGAAGAACTTGCCTCTGCCGCTGATCCAGTCTCTGTGCTGGAACCTCCCTTGCTGCTGCCACTGTCGGAACCGCATCCTGCGAGCATTCCGGCCACCATAGCAGATACTAACATGAGTGATACTACTTTTCTTTTCATAAAAGCCCTCCTTAAAATGGTTTATGTCATCCTGCACTCTTTCTTTCGCCTGGCAGGAATAAACATCATCTTTTCTAAAAATTTTTTAATACTGTTTTTTATCAGTCTTTAACAGAACCAAGTGTCATACCGCCGATAAAGTATTTCTGAAGGAACGGATATACAATAACGATCGGCACAGTTGCTACAATCGTTACGGCCATACGTACGGACATTGGTGTTACGGCCGTCTGTACATTGGTTCCTGCATGAACGTCCATTTTCATGGTCGCCTGGTTCATAATCTCATACAGTTTGTACTGCAGAGTCGGGAGTTTTTTCGCATACAGGTAAGTATCCATGAAGGAGTTCCACTGACCTACTGCATAGTACAGACCTACGGTTGCGATAACCGGTTTACAAAGCGGCATAACGACTTTATACCAGATCTGAAAATCGTTTGCTCCGTCGAGCTTTGCTGCCTCCTGCAGAGCCATCGGCAGTCCGTCGATATAAGAGCGGACCAGAATCATATTATAAACCCACATCAGACCAGGCAGAATGTATACCATGAAGTTATTGCCCAGCTTTAAGGTACGGATAATCAGAAGGTATTCCGGAATCATTCCGCCACCGACATACATGGTAACAACGAACAGAAGCTGAAATGGTTTGCGGAGTACGAAGTCTCTGCGGCTTAATGTGTAAGCAACCATCGAGGTACATACAATACCTACGATTGTTCCGATGATGGTTCTTGCTACAGAAATCACAGCCGGCATTGCAATGCCGCCGTCTTTAAATACATATTTATAGTTGCTTAATGTAAACTTTCTCGGAATGATGAAGTTTACATTCTTAATGGTATCCGTAGAATCGTTGAACGAAATCGCCAGTACGTTCAGAAACGGATAAATGGTGATGATGACGAGGAATACGAAGATTACCGCCAGTACGTAGTCAAATTTTTTTGCTTTCTTGTTCATATTCGCGTCCTCCTACATAAGTTTATCTTCGCCTACCAGACCGGCAATCTTATTGGCGATCAGCAGCAGGGTAACGCTGACTGCAGACTGGAATACACCGATTGCGGTACCAAGACCGTAGTTGCTGTTTCCAATACCTCTCTTATAAGAGAACCAGGAAAGTACCATCGTGTGATCCTCAACCAGCGGGTTACTAAGAAGCATCTGACGCTCCATACCTACGTTCAGGGCGCCACCGATACTCATAATCAGCAGTACGATGATGGTCGGTCGGATACCCGGCAGAGTGATGTGCCAGATCTTCTGCAGACGGCTTGCACCGTCCATATCAGCGGCCTCGTAAAGACCAGGATCAATACCTGCCATGGCGGACAGATAAATAATTGCGTTCCAGCCAACCTCTTTCCAGCAGTTGATCAGGATAATGGTTACCCAGATAAGCGGTGAGTTGGAACTCATCAGGTGCAGGTTCTTGCCGAAGATACTGTCAACAACACCGCCGTCGTTGAAAATATTCTTTGCAATACTTGCAATGATAACCCAGGATACAAAGTGCGGCAGATAAGAAATGGTCTGCGTTACTTTTTTGAACTTCATAAAGAACATCTCGTTCAGAAGAACCGCAAATGCGATTGCTGCGATCGTTCCAACCGCGATGTCAAGGAAGCTTACTCCCAATGTGTTGATTAATGTCTGTGTGAACAGACGGTCTTTAAATGCATCTGTAAAGTTCTTAAATCCAACCCAGGTTCTCTCCCAGATCGGAAGTGCGAACGTTGCCGGTTTTACCTCCTGAAACGCCATCGTCCATCCCCAAAGTGGAATATACTTGAAGATAATCAGCCAGATTACAAATGGTACTGACATTACAAGCAGCCAGCGCTGTTTCCACAAAATTGCAGGTGTGATTTTCTGTCCTCTTTTCTTTTTCACCTTTTCCTTCGCCATGCTCCCCATCCTTTCCGTTGTTTTGTGCGTTTTTATTACGCATTTTCTTTGCTTATTTGTGATATTTACATCATATCAAATAAAATCCCAGTTTGATATTGTGTATTTTGTCCACTTATATTGACTTTTTTTATCTTTTTCCACATTTTCAGGTGCTATGGCAGGCATTTTTACTAATTTATATGCGTTTGTTTTTATTTTTTACACCAGCTTACAATTCTACCAATCAGTGTTTTTTTTGTAAAAAAAGCAGGAAAACGTAATGGGGGATTACATTTTAAGAAAAATGTCAGTTTTTTATCCAAATAATCTCCGTTTTCTCTGCTATGATAAACACCATAGAACCAAGAGGGGAAAAACGAGATGAGCCAATACAACATATTAGTCGTAGACGACGACCGGGAAATCGTAAGATCTCTCGGCAAACTATTAGAACTGGAAGGCTACAGGGTAAAAAAAGCCTACAACGGCATGGAGGCACTCGACATCCTCATGACCGAACAGATCCATCTGATCCTGCTCGATGTCATGATGCCCAAAATGAACGGCCTTTCCGCCCTGATGAAAATAAGAGAAAAAAACAACATCCCGATTATCATGCTTTCCGCGAAAACCGAAGAGAGCGATAAAGTCATCGGACTTTCGATGGGCGCCGATGATTACGTGACAAAGCCGTATAATACCGCCGAACTCATGGCCCGTGTTAAATCCCAGCTCCGCCGTTACTTCTCCTTAGGCGCCGCAAACGGAACCACACAAAGCCAGGATATCCTGAAAAACGGCGGTCTGCTGCTGAACCGAAACACCAAAGAACTCCTGGTGGACGGTGAACCTGTTCGCCTGACCGCAACCGAGTACAAAATTATGGAGCTTCTGATGGAGCATCCCGGCTATGTATTCTCAGCCGAAGAAATCTACAGCCAGGTCTGGCAGGAGGATGCTTACAGCGTAGAAAATACCGTCATGGTTCATATCCGGCGCATTCGTGAGAAAATCGAAATTACGCCGAAAAATCCAAAATATTTAAAGGTGGTGTGGGGAATTGGATACAAAATTGAAAAAATTAACGGAAACTGAAAAACGCATCCTGCTGTGGATGCTTCTCGATCTTTCTATGGTACTGATTTTGTGCGGAAAGCTTCTGCGGAAATGGGCCAGTGAATTCGAGTGGGGAATGTGGCGCAACATCGAATGGGGTATCGGCATTGGAGTGACGGTAGTCGGCGTTTTGGGCATAGCCGCAGCCTTGTATCTGGTATGGAAATTCCGAAAAAATACCGGGAACTCGAAAATGACTGCTTTTGCCGGCAGCGAACCGGAAAAAGCGGGAAAAACAGCAAAAAGCAGCGAAGGGGCAGCCGCAGATAAGTCCGAGACAGATGAAATAGAAAAATCCCGGCAGATGCAGTTTGAGGCAAGAGCCGCTGCGGAAGCAGAGAAAGAGCAGCTGTTTCTGAAAAATCCGAAAAGGTGCCAAATGAGCTTCTGGTTCTTGTCGGAGGATTTGCTTTTTTCGGATGGCTTCAGCCGCTCCGGCACAGCTATGCCAGATACCGCATTGTTGCCGAATGGGGTACTGTAATAGAGTGTGTGCAGACAGGTCTTCTGTTTTTTGGAATCTGTGGCGTTTTCCTTCTCAGTGCCGGCATTCTTGTCTGTCGCTATGAAAAGAAACAACTGAGAGAAATGTCCTTTTTTTGCAGAGAAAGGAAGCGTTACAGAGATCGGACCAGCCTGGAACGGCAGCTTGCCGGTCAGAGTAAATGGCCGTTCCGTGTGGCACTGATTGCGGAACTTCTAATCGTGATTACCATGATCACCGGACTGATAAACGGAATGGATGGCGAGGTACTGTTTGTCATTCTTCTTGGGCTGACCACGCTGATTTTAATTCTGTTTGCCTGGAAAACATACCGCAGTCGCCTGAACCGGGAGATGGGCCTTTTGATGGAACAGATCCATACGATGGCAGAAGGCAGCATGGAAAGCCGGATCCATGAAATATCCGAAAAATCCCTGCTGTATCCGGCGTTTGCAGAGCTGGAAAATATTGAGAGCGCTATGCAGAAGAGCGTAGAAAAACAGATGCAGGCGGAGCGTCTCAAAATTGACCTGATTACCAACGTATCGCACGATCTGAAAACCCCGCTCACCTCGATGGTCGGCTATACGGATCTTCTGAAAAAAGAGGATCTGACACCGGCGGCACAGGATTACGTCGAAGTGATTTCTGTGAAACAGGAACAGCTAAAGGAGATGATCCAAAGCCTCTTCGAGCTCTCCAAATCGACAAGCGGAACCGAAAAATTCCAGATGGAAAAAATGGATATGAAACGGTTGATCGAGCAGACCCTCGCCGATATGGACGATGCGATTGCGCAGAGCAATCTGTCGTTCCGCACGGCGCTCGGAGATGAGCCACTGCCGTTCCTTGGGGATAATGGGAAAATGTACCGCGTGATACAAAACCTCGTGGAAAATATCCTGAAATACAGCCTTTGCGGAACGAGAGTTTACATTGACGCAGGGAAGGAAAACGGGGAAATTTTCGTGACGATGAAAAACATTTCCGCCTATGAGATGAATTTTGAAGCGGAGGAAATGATGGAACGCTTTGTGCGCGGCGATAAATCACGGACGAGCGAGGGGCACGGCCTTGGCCTTGCGATTGCATCAAGCTACACGGCCAACATGGGCGGCCGCATGGAGCTTGCGGCAGACGGCGATCTGTTTAAAGTCATCCTGCGTTTCCCGGAGGCAGGCGAGGATTCTGCAGCGGGAGAAACAGCCACAAAAACCTGACTTGCATAAGAATGAGACAGAAGCGGGATTGCAGCAGGAAGGATCTGCAGAAGGATTCTGAGAGAGTATGTAATCCCCGGGAGGAAAAAAATGGAGACAATCAGTATTATCATACCATGCTACAACGAAGAGGAAGCAATTCCGGTTTACTACGAGACGATGGTACGTCAGATGGATGAGATGGAAGAACAGCAGAAGGTTCAGTTCGAGCTGATCTTTGTTGACGACGGCTCGAAGGATCACAGCCTGTTTGAGATGCGCCGGCTTGCGCAGAAGGATATGCGCTGCCGTTACCTCTCGTTTTCGAGAAATTTCGGAAAAGAGGCAGCCATGTACGCCGGACTGCAGGCGGCCAAAGGCGATTACGTAACGGTGATGGATGTCGACCTTCAGGATCCGCCGTCCCTTCTTCCGAAAATGTACGCGATGCTGCAGAGCGGCACCTGTGACTGTGTAGCGGCACGCCGCAGTTCACGGGAGGGCGAGGGAAAAATCAAATCCTTCTTATCAAATGCCTTCTACGGTGTGATCAACCGCCTTTCCAGAACAGAGATTGTAAGCGGTGCACGGGACTACCGTCTGATGAGCCGCAAAATGGTGGATGCCGTGCTGGAAATGAGTGAGTACAACCGCTTTTCCAAAGGGATTTTCGGATGGGTCGGTTTTCACACAGAATGGCTGGAATTTGAGCACGAGGACCGTTGCGCCGGAACGTCGAAGTGGCCGCTTCGAAAGCTCCTCGCGTACTCAATCGACGGCATCACAGGTTTTTCCGTAGCTCCGCTGTCATTTGCATCTGTCATGGGCGTGCTTTTTTTCCTGATTTCTATGATTCTGATCGTGTTCATCATCGGAAGAACGCTGCTGTTTGGCGATCCCGTTGCGGGCTGGCCGTCGATGGCATGCATCCTTTTTCTGGTGAGCGGTGTACAGCTTTTCTGCACGGGCATTGTAGGCATTTATCTTTCCAAGACATATCTTGAAACAAAGCACCGTCCGATCTATCTCTTAAAGGAGACGAGTGAAGAGACGGTCAAGATGCACAGTGTGCAGCCGGTGAAAAAGCAGGAGAGTGCTGCAAAGAGAAGAAAAGATGCCCATACGGCAGAAAAGAAAAACGTGTATTTTCCAGGGTATGCCGACAAACGCCATGCTTCTGAAAGAGGAGAAATCCGGGCATGAAAAAGGAAATCTTAAAGGAAATAAGAGAGCCGGGGAAATCACGGAAAAAGAAAGGTCAGCCGAAAGGACGGCGGAACAGCTTTTTGGAAGGTCTTACCGGAAAGGATTTTACGGCGGCTGGTCTGTTTTTCTTTTCTTTGCTTTTGTGCCGGCTGTTCGTCCTGCAATACGGCGTATTCGGCTCCTCGATTGACTGGATCAGCCAGCACAGCACCCTTGCCGATTACTTCCGAAAGCGGTTTTACGCGACTGGAAACCTCTTCCCGGATTTCGCATGGAATCTGGGAGGAGGTCAGAATATTTACCATTTTGCCTACTACGGACTGCTGAGTCCGACCGTGCTGTTATCCTACCTTTTCCCGTTCATCCCGATGAACCTGTGGGTGATGGGTTCCTCCGCGCTGCTGTATGCGGCGGATGCAGTGCTTTTTTATCGCTGGATCAGCAAAAAGGGTCTGCATTACGGCAACTGTCTTTTTACATCACTTTTCTTTACGTGTTCTACCGCACTTTTATATCATTCCTATAATCAGCTTATGTTTGTCAATTATATGCCGTTTCTGCTGCTGGCTCTGCTGGGCGTGGATCGCCATTTTCAGAAGAGAAAGAGCGGTCTTCTGATTCTTTCCGTTCTTGGGATGATTCTGACCAGCTTTTATTTTTCGGTCGGCGGGCTGCTTGCGCTCACGGCGTATGCGGTGACGGAGTATTTGAAATGCGGTACAGAAAATGCTGCGTATGAAGCGGAACAGGAGAATCGAAAAGTGTCGCGGAATCAAAAGGCCGGGGCAGAGAAAAAGCAGAGGCAGGTGAAAAATCTGCCGGAACGGGTGAAACCTTGGTGGGTTTGCGGAGCTTTTTTGGCGCAGCAATCCGCTTTGCGCTTCCGGTCCTCGCAGGAATCCTTCTTTCCGGTATTCTGCTGATCCCATCGGCTGCCGCCTTGTTCGGCGGCAGCGGCGAGGGCGGACGCGGCACCGCAGCGGGCGGCATCGCAGGACTTTTTACCGATCCGGCGATGTGGAAACCGCAGTTTCTGATCCTGCGTCTCTGCTACACGCCGTACGGCATTGGCCTCTCCGCATTTGCGGGGGTGGCGCTTTTGGGCAGAGCGATCGGAAAGAGCCGGTTGCGTGAGAAACTGTTGTCCTTCCTTTTGCTGGTATTCTTTTGTATTCCCCTGTTCGGCTATCTGCTGAACGGCGGCCTGTACAGCAAAGATAAAGTATTCATCCCGTTTCTTCCGGTCCTCTGTGCAGAAGTCGGGCTTTATGTGGAAAACCAGCTTGTCCGGAAGCGGGAGTGTGGAAAAAATCGAAGCACCGGGAATTTTAAGCGCAAAGTCATGACAGAGCTGCGAGAATTGCTTCCGTACCTCATAGTTCTGATTCTGATGTGGAATGCAAAGCAAGAGACATACTTTGAACCATACTGGCATCTCGGCATACTGGATGTGATTTGTGTGACTGCGTGCTATCTGGCATGGCGGTGGTTTCCGGCAAAAAAACGGCTGCGGGGCAGAGAGCTTCCGTTTCTGCCGCTCGTCTTTAGTGCTGTGATTCTTGCATTTGCCGGAAAAGCAATCAATCAGGAAAAGCATGTGATGATCCCGCGTAAAACGTATGAAGCTCTGACGGACAGCAAGATTGCAGCGGCAATCCGCGAGATCCGTGCGGAGGATCCCGGCTGGTACCGTATGGAGCAGTATGGAGACGGCGGACAGAACCTTGCGAACGTCAACCGGATATGGGATATTGGACAGAATGTTTCGACGATTTATTCCTCGGCATACAATGCAGAATATAAGAAATTCCGGGACGAGACGTATGGGATTAATGAAGCCTTCCGCAACCGCATGATGCAGACGGTTTCCGATGATCCGCTGTTCTGGCAGTTCATGGGAGTGAAATATATTCTGGCAGAAACACGGCCGGAGGGGTATGAACTGTACCGGGATTACGGGGACTTTCAGGTTTATCGTGCCATATCCGCAGCGCCGGTTGCCTACGTGACAGACCAGGTGGTTTCCGAGACGGAATACAAATCATTACCTTATCCGCAGAACCAGGAAATACTGGAGACGGCAGCCGTGATCCCGGATCAGGAAATGCGGAAGACAACAGCGGCAATCCCGGATCAGGAAAAATCGGCGAAATCTGTGGATAATTTCAGAGCCGCTGCAGATTCAGATACAAAGAATGGTTCTGTAGGACCCCTGTTTCACAGTTGTTTTCAGAAAGTAAACCTTGAAATTCCAGAGACCGATCAGGAAGATCTGCGCATTCAGAAGACAGCGGACGGATATGAGATTGAGACGAAAAAATCCGTGACCGTCTCAGCAACGCTGCCGGGTGCCGCAGAGGGAGCAACGCTGCTCGCCGTTTCTTTCGAGGTGGAGAATCAGAAAGCGAGTCATGATATGTTTATCCGCATCAACGGCCAGACCAACCGCCTGACCGGCATCAACCATACGTATGCCAATGGGAATACACAGTTTAACTATCTTGTAACGATGAAAGAAGATGGAACCGTATTCATTCGGATGGGAAAAGGCCATTATATCCTGAAAAATTTTGAGACATGGACTGGTATGGCACAGCCGTTGGAAAAAACGGAGCAGCTGTACAGTCAGGCGGTTACCCTGATTGGCGGAACAACAGCAACATACGGCGGCGATGGCATCACAGGCGTGGTTTCCGCGGAAAGAGACGGATACCTCATCACCAGCATTCCATACGATGAAAATTTTGTGCTGAAAGTGGATGGGAAAGAAACACTGCTGTTCCGCGCAAACACGGCATTTCTCGGCGCAAAAATCCCATCAGGCGAGCACAAAATTGTTCTTGTGTACCATGCGCCCGGACGGACGGCTGGCAGTTGGTGCAGCCTGATGGGAGGAATGCTGGCACTCATCCTTGTGATCTGTGAAAAAAAGAAACAGCAAAACGGCAGCGAACGGGCAGGAGAGAGCAAAATGTTGCAAAAACAGCGGAAATATTATATCATCAGAGTGTAAAAATAGTTGTAGTGACACTTGGTGGAATGGAGCATATCTTTACAGCCGCAGGAAGAACTGGCAGCGTTTGCCCGTTTTGGAAACGCCGTTGCAAGCCTTTGTGTGGAGAAAAAAGGTGCTAGAGCGTGTCTGAAAAATCATTTCCGCAATCTGCAAGCTCCACTTTGCGGTATATTTTACCCTCATTCGGTTGCCGTAGCCCGCTACGCCGCCCTTATTCGGATAAAATCTCCCACGAACTGGGACTCGCAGCTCACGAAAAGCCTTTTTCAGACACGCTCTATTCCGGCCATGCCGGATCTGGCACAGGTAGAAAAAAGACTGGGGGATAAGAAATGGAATTAAGAGAGCAGTTAAATGGAATCCAGCATGTCGGTATTCCGACCAACGATATTGAGATGACGATTGCGTTTTATGAAAAGCTTGGATTTGAAATTGCATTCCGCACCGTAAATGAGGCGGCGGATGAGAAAGTGGCATTCTTAAAGCTTGGAACACTTGTGATCGAAACGTACGAAAACAAAGCTGCAGCACTGAAACCCGGAGCAATCGACCATGTGGCGATTGACGTAAAGAATATTGAAAAGGTTCACGAAATGATTACCGGGGCCGGTCTGAATACGACGCAGGATGAAGTACATTTCCTTCCGTTCTGGGAAAATGGCGTCCGTTTCTTCACGATCGAAGGACCAAATAAAGAAAAAGTGGAATTCAGCCAGTATTTGTAACGATTCCAAGCCATGCGAAATGGAAGAAAAATCGCGAATCATGCTTGCATGAATATCCGTTTGACCAGCAAAGCCTCTGCCGGAAAGCAAAATTTTTGCCCGGCAGAGGCTTTTTTACTTACTCTGAAACAAATACTACCGGATAGTCAAAAAAGCGCAAATTATCCCTATAGAGTAAAGGAGATGCAAAATTTATCTGCAGTTACAAAAACGGGGTGGAGTTTTTATGGAAACAGGGCAGGAAATCATTGTGCTTTCTGCACGTGAGTGGTAAAATAGAATAGATAATATATAATCTGTTTTGAATAAAAACAGGATATTTTAGATAACATATAATCTGTAACAAGAAGGGGAAAAAATGGAACAATTTATATGGGAAACTCCGGAAGAACTGGATCAAAAACTTGCGCAGCGAGTGAGAAAAATCAGAAAGAGACGTTCAATTACGCAGGAAAAATTAGCATCTATAAGCGGAGTGAGTTACGGCTCAATCAAAAGATTCGAAACGACAGGACAAATTTCCCTGTTATCTTTAACGAAAATTGCAATCGCACTGGATCTTGCAGATGAGCTCAGAAATATTTTCACGCAGGTACCGTATAAAGATATTCAGGAGGTTATCAATGAAACAAGATAAAGTACTGCAGGTGTGTTATGAGGATCAAACGGTGGGAACATTAGCTATGACGGCAGACCACAAAGTGGCATTTCAGTACAGTGATGAATGGCTGGAAACCGGATTTTCGATCAACCCATTTTCATTGCCTTTGCAAAAACAGGTATTTGTTCCAGTTAAGGATCATTTTGAAGGATTATTTGGGGTTTTTGCGGACAGTCTTCCAGATCATTGGGGCAGATTACTGTTGGATCGCCTGTTACGGGCACATAAACAAAATCCGGATGAACTGACCGTACTGGATCGTCTGGCGATTGTGGGCACATCGGGGATGGGAGCGTTGACATATCACCCGGAAAAGAATTTTCCAGAGGAGCAGAGCAGTGCAGATCTGGACAAACTGGCGGAAGAGTGTCAAAAGATACTGAATACAGAGTATTCGGATAAACTGGACGAATTGTATCTGCTGGGAGGTACCATCGGCGGAGCAAGACCTAAAATCATGACACCCATTGATAATGAAGAATGGATTATCAAATTTCCAGCGCATGTGGACGGAAAAGATGCAGGAAAAATGGAATATGACTATTCCTGCTGTGCCAAGGCCTGCGGAATTATGATGAGTGAAACGAGATTGTTTCCATCAGAAAAATGTAAAGGATATTTTGGAACTAAAAGGTTTGACAGGAGAAACTGTTTGAAAGGGAAAAAGAAAGTGCACATGTTGACGACAGCTGCAATTCTGGAATTGGATTTTGAGCAGCCAAGTCTGGACTATCATGGATTAATGAAACTGACAAAAATCATGACACGCAATTGCGATGAAGATGTTGAAAATATGTTCCGCCGAATGTGTTTCAATGTTTTTGCACATAACAGAGATGATCATTCGAAGAACTTCACGTATTTGTACGAAGCAGACGAAGATAAATGGCATTTAAGTCCGGCATATGATCTTACTTACAGTAATACGTATTATGGCGAACATACTACGTCAGTAGATGGAAATGGAAGAAATCCAGGCAGAAAAGAGTTACTGGCGGTAGGAACTGGTGCAGGGATGAAAAAGACAAGGTGTGAAGAGATCATAGACGAAATTGAGAAAAAAGTAAAGGAAATGTTGGAAGAATATCTTTTGGGTAAGTGATTCTCTTTGCATTCAAAAAATTTTAAACAGCAAGTTATTAACAGTTAAATAAAAAAGAGTTGCCAGACAAATGAACACTATAAGTACCTTGCTACGAGTTTTATTTTCGTAGCAAAGTACAAGATAGTACAGAGATAAAAATATGTCTCATTTGTCGTTTAACTCTTTACATTGCGCTTTTATTTCTTCTATCGAATCCTTCAATAACTTTAATCTGGCAGGCTACTTTCTAAACAAAGTCGTCCCCATCCCACCCGCCTGTTCGGGTATTCGCTCTCGGATGCGATGGGTTTTGCGCCTGCGATGAGATAAGCTTTCAGCTTTTCACCATATAAAAACGGGTCATTTCCGCGCAGAATACCCCATTCCATCATAAGAGCGGCGCTTCCCGATACAAAAGGCGTGGCAAACGAGGTGCCGGTGAAGGAAGCATAGCCGCCGCCGGAACGGGGAGCTGGGATATTGACACCCGGGGCGGCGAGATCAGGTTTAATTTCGTGGAGAATACGGGTATAGCCGCGGCCGGAGAAGCTGGCATAGGAGGAAAGGCGGGGATCGTAGGCACCGACCGTGATGGCGGAGCGGGCGGTGGAAGGGATGGTGAGTGTGGTGTCGGCAGTGGGGGAGAAGAAGCGTGTCTGTGAACCGACGGCGTTTCCGCCGGGAAGCCAGAGGTCAAAGGAACCGGAGATCAGGCGGCCGGGGGTGAGACGCAAGGTCCAGATGCCGTTTTCGACGGACAGATGGTTTCCTGCGCCCTGAAAGGTCAGGTAAATTTCCTGCGCCTGGCTGTAGGGGGATGGCATGCCATAAAACAGGAGAAGTTCTGTCGGACCAAGCGTCAGACGCGCCGTGCCGAGGACAGGAGAGAGCGTGCCGGAGCGGATGCCGCCGGGGGAAATCAGTTCGATCGAGATTTCATCCCCATAAACCTTCCAGATCTGGAGACTGAACGAGGATTCATAAGCACCGACCTGAAATTCAACGGAGACAGCGCGGTCAGCCGTTGCCGAGACCGCAGACGTCGCAGCCGGATCAGATGTCGCACGGACTGTTTGCGTCTGACCGGACGACTTGCGATCCGACTTTAGGTTCCCGGCATAATGGCGCCCGGTATCCCCTTCATTTCCTGCCCCGATACAGATCACGTTCTGCCCTAAATTTGACACTGCATTCAAATACGTTTCAAGTAAGGAATCCCCGCTGTGCGAACCGTAATTATTCCCGAAGCTCAAATTAATCACAAGCGGCCGCTCCACCAGAAGTGCATATCTTACGCAGAAATCCACCGCCTGCAGCAATTGCGATGTCCGCGGCAGATCCGCCGGATCAGGATTTCCAAGCTTTACGACCACGAGTGTTGCTTCCGGTGCCACGCCCTGCATGGCCGCATCTGCCGAGGATCTCCCATTTCCCGCTGCGATTCCGAGCACCGCTGTCCCATGCCCCGTCACATCGCGGGACGGCACGAGGGCAAACCGTTCTTCCGGCGTAGAAGATGCAAGTGCCTCATTGATCTGCCGCCGTGTATATACCGACCCAAGAGCATACCCCATCGGAGGATTCCCCGGAATCGTCTGATCCCATAAAATTGCAATTCGGCTTGTCCCGTCCGGTGCGCAGAAATCAGGATGCGCATAGTCCACGCCTGAATCAATGCATGCAAGCAGCACCCCATTCCCAGACAGACCCATAACCCCCTCCTGCACAGGCGTAATACAGGATATGCTCCGCACAAATGCATCTGCGAAATAAAGTAATTTCGGTTTCTCCAGATAGGTAATCTGCGGCAGTCCTGTCACGTAATCCATCAGGGACTCCGGAACCAGAAGAATGGCATACGAAAACAGCAGCAGCGTCACACGAACTCCCTGCTCCTCCAGAAAAGCCAGGTCTCCCTGATACTGTACAATTACTTCCCATGTTTTGCTGTAAGAGTTATAACCTGCCGAAAGCTCCGGCACACGCCGCCGTTCGACTTCCGTTGCGGCCAGCGCAAGGTTCAACAGGTTTTCCCTTTTTTGATCAATCATTACAAAAACTCCGTCCAAAATGTTGTTAAAATCTATTCCGCTTTTCCTGGAAATATGATATAATCGCCATCGTACAATAGGGGTACAGATCTGCTTTTTGGAGTGCATCGAAAAATGGTTTTACGATGCCGCCTGGCGGGTCTTTACTATTTTACGCGAAATGCTTTTGCATTGAAGGGAGAGAACATGAAAATTATCATTGTGGGCTGCGGAAAAGTCGGAACCGCACTGACCGCCCAGCTGAGCCGCGAGGACAACCTTGTGACGGTCATTGACACAGACAGTATTGTCGTCCGCAACGTCTCCAACACCTACGACGTTATGGGAATTGTAGGAAACGGAGCAAGCTATCAGGTGCTTCAGGAGGCGGATATTGAGCATGCGGATCTGATGATTGCCGTAACCAAAAGTGATGAAATGAACCTGCTTTGCTGTGTCATCGCCAAACAGGCAGCAGACTGTCACACCATCGCCAGAGTTCGAAATCCGATGTATCGGGAGGAGAGAGAATTTATTCGTAAAAAGCTGGGTCTGTCCATGATCATCAACCCGGAGCACGCGGCCGCCATGGAAATGGCAAGACTGCTGCGGTTCCCATCTGCGATTGAGATCGACAGCTTTTCCCGCGGAAGAATCGAAATGCTGCGCTTTAAAGTGCCGGAAACATCGAAAATTGTCCATATGTCGCTGCGTGAGCTGGCCGGAGCGCTTCAGTACAGTCTGCTGGTCTGTGCTGTTGAGCGAAACGGCGAGGTTTACATACCGGATGGAAATTTTGTGATCCAGGCAAAAGACAGCCTTTCCATCATTACCACACCGCAGAACGCAGAGAGCCTGTTTAAGAAAATTGGTGTTCATACAAACAAGGTACACAGTACGATGATCGTCGGCGGCGGTGAAATTACGTATTATCTCGCAAAATCACTGGCAAATATGAACGTCGATGTCAAGATTATCGAGAAAAATAAGGATCGCTGTGAGGTTTTAAGCGAAGCACTGCCGGATGCAACCGTTATTTACGGTGACGGAAGTGACCAGGAGCTCTTAAAAGAGGAGCGCATCCAGAATATGGATTCCTTTGTGGCCTGCACCGATATGGATGAGGAAAACATCATTCTGTCGCTGTATGCGAAAGAGAAGGTATCCTCAAAGGTTGTAACGAAAATCAACCATCTGGAATTTAATGATGTTATCCACAGCCTGAACCTGGACAGCCTGATCTACCCGAAACACATCACCGCAGAGTACATTCTGCAGTATGTCCGGGCAATGAAAAACTCCATCGGAAGCAACGTTGAGACGCTGTATAAGCTGATGGAAGACCGTGTGGAGGCTCTTGAGTTTATCGTGAACCAGAATTGCCGTATGATCGGCATCCGTCTGCAGGATATGAAAACACGGCCAAACCTTCTGGTAGCAGCGATTAACAGACGGGGAAAGGTCATCATTCCGGGTGGACAGGATTCCTTTGAGGCAGGAGATTCCGTCATTATCGTAACAACGGAAACCGGTCTTCAGGATATCCATGAGATTCTGGCAGAGTAACGGGGGAAGCGGATTATGAACTATAAAATGATTCGTTTTGTCATCAGCTGGGTGCTGAAAGTGGAAGGTATGCTGATGCTGTTTCCGGCGCTGGTCGGAGCCATGTATCAGGAAAAGACAGGCTTTGCGTATCTTATCTGGGGACTGCTCTGCATTGCGGCCGGTCTGATCCTCTGCTTCAGAAAACCGTCCAATATGGAAATCTATTCCCGCGACGGATTTGTCTGCGTTTCGTTAAGCTGGGTTGTCCTTGGTGTTTTCGGAGCGGTGCCGTTTGTAATTACGGGGGAAATTCCGTTTTATATCAATGCGCTGTTTGAGATCGTTTCCGGTTTTACAACGACAGGAGCCAGCATTTTGAGTGATGTGGAAGCCCTTTCACACGCCAGCCTGTTCTGGAGAAGCTTTTCTCACTGGATTGGCGGTATGGGCGTTCTTGTGTTCATTCTTGCATTGCTTCCGATGAAGGGCGGTTCCGTCATGAACCTGATGAAGGCAGAGAGCCCGGGACCGACCGTTTCCAAATTTGTTCCGAGAGTGCGCGGAACCGCTAAAATTCTGTATCAGATTTATCTTGGCATGACACTTTTTACCATTGCTGCTCTGCTGCTTTCCGGCATGAAGACATTTGATTCTGTCACACTCGCCATGGGAGCTGCCGGAACAGGAGCTTTGCCGTGTTGAACAGCGGTTGTGCAGTGTACACACCACTGCAGCAGTGGATTCTGACAATCGCCATGATTGCGTTCGGTGTGAATTTTAACTTTTATTATCTGATGCTTTGCAAAAAGGGAAAGGCCGCCATTTCGTCCCAGGAGGTAAGAGCGTATTTCCTGATTATCCTTCTGGCAGGAGGCGTGATTTCCTGGAATACCTATCCGATGTACCATTCCATCGGTGAGACAGTACGGACCGCCTTTTTCCAGGTCGGATCGATTATCACGACAACGGGTTATTCCACGACGGACTTTGACCTCTGGCCGGAGCTGTCAAAATGTATTCTGGTGATGCTGATGTTCATCGGAGCCTGCGCCGGTTCAACGGGAGGCGGAATCAAGGTTTCGCGAATCCTGATCCTCTTAAAAACCGTGAAAAAAGAGCTTGGTTCGATCGTACATCCGCGCAGTATCAAACGCATCCGTTTCGACGATCACCCGGTAGAGCATGAGGTTCTGCGGGCGATCAACGTATTTTTGATTGTTTATCTGGTGATCTACAGCTTTTCCATGCTGATCATCAGTGTGGATGGATTTTCCTTCGAGACAAACTTCACGGCAGTTGCCGCAACACTGAACAACATCGGACCGGGTCTTGACCTGGTAGGACCGACCAGTAACTTCTTTGGATACGGTCCGGTTTCCAAGCTGATTCTGATTTTTGATATGCTGGCAGGCCGTCTGGAACTGTTTCCGATGCTGATTCTTTTCTATCCGTCTACCTGGAAGAAGAGAGGATAAAGCGGTTCACCGGGAAGAAAAGGGACTTTGCGTCGGCGGGAAACTGCCGGGAGCAGAAGGAAAAGAAAAAATGGTTACGATTCACAGGGGTTTCCAAAAAAACAGAAAGACGGAATAAAGTCAGGGTGCATTTCCTGACCACAGGCAGAAAGGAAGGAACTTATGAGTAACTGGGAAAAGAATGTAAGAAAAGTTGTGCCGTATGTACCGGGCGAGCAGCCGCATGAGGCTGGCATGATTAAGCTGAATACGAATGAGAATCCGTATCCGCCGTCACCAAAAGCCGCAGAGGCGATCAGACGGGTAGCAGAAGAGGATACCCTCCGTCTCTATCCGGATCCGACCGCGGCAGAACTGGTGCAGGCGATTGCGGATGTCTACCACGTAAGCACAAAGCAGGTTTTTGTCGGCGTTGGTTCGGATGATGTTCTGGCGATGGCGTTTATGACGTATTTTAACTCTGACAAACCGATTCTTTTCCCGGACATTACCTATTCCTTCTACGATGTCTGGGCGGAGGAATTCCGTATTCCGTACGAGCAGATCCCGCTCGATGAAAATTTCTGCATTGTGCCGGAGCAGTATTTTGCAGAGAATCATCCAAATGGCGGAATCGTGTTCCCGAACCCGAATGCACCGACGGGTGTGGAGCTTTCGCTTTCTGCGATCGAATCGATATTACAGAACAACCCGGATGTGGTTGTAATTGTGGATGAGGCATATGTGGATTTCGGAGCAGCCACTGCGCAGCCGCTGCTGGAAAAATATGAAAACCTGCTGGTTGTGCAGACAACATCAAAATCTCGTTCGCTTGCCGGCATGCGCATCGGCTATGCAATCGGAAATGAGAAGATGATTTCGTATCTGAATGATGTGAAATATTCCTTCAATTCGTATACCATGAATCAGACCACGATCGCAGCCGGAGCCGCAGCGATCCGCGATGTGGAATATTTCCGCAAGACGGTGAAAAAAGTGATAGAAACGAGAGAGTGGTCGAAGGAGGAGCTGAAAAAGCTGGGATTTTCTTTCGAAGATTCGAAATCGAACTTTATTTTCGCAACGCACAAAAGCGTACCGGCCGGGAAGATTTTTCAGGCACTCCGGGAACGCCATATTTATGTGCGGTATTTTGAGAAACCCCGCATTGACAATTATTTGCGTATTACGATTGGCACGCGGGAAGAAATGCAGACGCTGTTTGATTTTTTGAAAGATTACTTAACCGAATCAAGCAAGTAGCGAAGCGGATTGCAAATATCCGCTTGCCAAGAGGGATGAAGCAGCTGAAAATATAAAACAGAAGAAGAGTATCTGCAGAGGAGCAGAAGAAAATTTTAAAGGGGGACTGCCGTCGGAATCAGCCATGAGATCCGGCGGCAGTTTTAGAAGGTATTTGGGTATGAACAAAGAGAAGAAAGAAGTAGTAAAGGTAAATCAGATTACGGAAGGTGTTATCTGGCAGCAGATTCTGATCTTTTTCCTGCCGATTCTGTTCGGAACGTTTTTCCAACAGCTTTACAACACGGCAGATGCCATGATTGTCGGACACTTTCTCGGAAAACAGGCACTTGCGGCGGTCGGCGGAACGACAGGTACGCTGATCAATCTGCTGGTCGGATTTTTTGTCGGCCTTTCGAGTGGTGCGACGGTTGTTATTTCACAGCATTACGGAGCCAATAAAGAGGACAAGGTGCAGTGGGCAGTGCACACGTCCATTGCCTTTTCCATTCTCGGAGGTATTGTGCTGACGGTAGTCGGCATTGGCTGTTCGAGATGGATGCTCGATCTGATGAACACGCCGGATGATGTTGTAAATCATGCGCTGATTTATATGCGTGTTTATTTTCTTGGAACCATCGGAAACCTGATTTACAACATGGGTTCCGGTATTCTGCGTGCGGTCGGCGATTCGAAACGTCCGCTGCTGTATCTGATCATCTGCTGTATGACCAATATCGCGCTTGACTTTTTATTTGTTGTCGGTTTGCAGATGGGTGTTATGGGCGCGGCGCTTGCGACCATTCTGTCTCAGATCATCAGTGCGGTTCTTGTTATGGGCTCTCTGATGCGGACCAGAGACATTTACCGGCTTCATCTGCGGAAAATCAGCATTGACTGGATTATGCTCAAACGGATTATCCGCATTGGTTTTCCGGCAGGCGTACAGTCAATTCTGTACTCGGTATCGAACGTGATTATTCAGTCTGCTGTCAACTCGCTGGGAACCAACAATGTGGCTGCGTGGGCGGCTTACGGAAAGGTGGACGGTCTTTTCTGGATGATGATCAATGCGCTCGGTATTGCGGCGACAACCTTTGTCGGTCAGAACTACGGTGCGAAAAAGATGGATCGTGTACACCGCGGTGTGCGCACCAGCATGATCATGGCATTCCTGATGACGGGTCTGATGGTTGTGTTTATGTGGTTTATCGGTGATACACTGATTTCTCTGTTTACCACAGATACGGCGGTGCGTGAAATCTGTCACGGACTGATCCATTTCCTGGTTCCGACCTTCTTTACCTACATTTCCATCGAAATCCTTTCCGGTGCACTCCGCGGTGTCGGAGATGCATGGATTCCGATGTTTATCACCGGAATAGGAATCTGTGGAGTACGTATCGTGTGGATGACGGCGGTTCTGCCGCATTTCCACTCCTTAAAAGGAGCTGCCTTCTGCTATCCGCTGTCGTGGGTAATCACAACGATTGCATACTTTATTTATTACCTGTTCTTCAGTCAGCTGAGTAAGAGGAAAGAATTGAGGAGTATCTAACAGAATGTTCAAACTGTATTAACAAAACTGTGCTATCATGAAAATATCAGTGTCAAAAGGTCAAAAAACCGATGCAGGAGGATTTTTGAACTCGGGACACGGCAAAAAATGAGTAAGTAGCCATTTTTCAAAGAAAAATGAGCGGATTACAAAGGAAAGACAGGTGGAACGTAAGATGGTAAGTGAAAAAGTAACGATTGTCAATCCGTCAGGTCTGCATCTTTTAAACGCGGTAAATTTGTCAAACAGTGTAAGCCGGTACAAATCTTCCATGTCGTTTACCTATGAAAACAACGGGATGCAGGGAACGGTTAATTTAAAGAGTATTTTGAGTATCGTAGCTGCAGGAATCAAGCAGGGAGAAACCATTGAGATCTGCAGCAGCGGGGAGGATGAAGAGGAGGCACTTCGGGCGGCTGTTGCCGCAATTAAAAGCGGGCTCGGAGAGACGCCGGAGTGAGGAGATAGGAACATAGAATAGAAATAAAGAAAAGGACCTCGCTTTTTGAAAAAACGGAATGGGAAACCGGACCGTATTTCAAAAAGCGAGGTTTTTGTGTGGCGGCAGATAAAAGATTCCTGCCTTCGGGGGGGATTTCGAAAGCAGGGATGAAAAGATAAGCTGCGAAGCAGCTCTTCGGCTATGAGCAAGCAGCGAAGCGGATTGCGAATATCCGTTTGACAACAGGAGGTATAAGGCCGGAAAAAAGTGTCTACACTCTGGATAAAGCAAAAATGCAGAGAAAAGGAGTGTAGAAAAAATGGCAAGGCAGAAGAAAATTGATCTGGAACATATGACGGAGAAGGAGAAAATGAAATACGAAATCGCAGGTGAGCTGGGGCTTTTAGAACGCGTGCTGAATGACGGCTGGCGATCACTCACGGCAAAAGAAACGGGACGGATCGGTGGCCTTGTGACACGGAGGAAGCGGCAGATGGCGGCGGAAGGAAAGAACGAAAACGAAGAAAAATAAGCGGTACCGCAATTTTTGCAATATCCTCAACAGTTTTGACCATAGATTTTTCCTGTGAAAGCGTTATAATAAAAACAAGGAATGGGTAGTGCCGCGCCAAAGTCCGTGTCTGCACGAGACCCGGCGACTGCCGCGATACCCTGAGAAACTCGCAGAGCGTGTTTCGGATCGTTTGGAGAAGTGAGGGAAAAGTTTATGGAAGCAAAAAAAGAGAAAAAGTATATGTCGGATATCCATCTCGAGGATTATACCGAACAGTACGAAACGGGATTTGCCACAGTGGACACGATGATATTTGAAGGGGGAAGAAGAGAGGAGCTGCTGAACGGCGGCTGGCATTATGCAGTCGATCAGTACGATACCTGTCTGCGCCAGAAATGGTACAAAGAGAGATACCGCGACGAAAAAGGCTTCACTGTGCCAATCGACTATTCCTTTGACGAGTGGCCGGTGATGCAGCTTCCGTGCAGCTGGAATACCATCGATCCGATGTATCTCCTGTATGAGGGAAGCATGATCTTTACGAGAAAAATTTCCTATATCGCAGAAAGAGAGGAAACAGTTTTTCTGAAGGTGGGCGCAGCCAATTATCTGTGCCGCGTTTTCTTAAACGGAAAATACGTCGGTATGCATCGCGGCGGATCGACACCGGCGTTCTGGAATATCACAGAATACCTGAAAGCGGAGAACCGCATCGTGCTTGCTGTTGACGGAACGAGACGGCCGGAGCAGGTGCCGACCGAGAATACCGACTGGTTCAACTACTGCGGCGTATACCGCGATATCGCACTGATCCGTGTTCCGAAATGCCATATCAAAACTTTTAAAATTGCGCTTGTGCCGGACGGAACATTTGGACATGTTATGGCGAAAGTGACACTGTCGGAAAAAATCACAGCCAAGGCAGAGCTTGTCATCGAGGAGCTTGGCGTGAGCCGGAAAATCCAGCTGGAAAACGGAGCTGGAGAAGTTGTTTTTGATGCAAAACCGGAGCTTTGGACACCGGAAAAACCGAAGCTGTATGATGTAAAAGTAACCTGTGGAACCGATACCGTCAGCGACCGGGTCGGCTTTCGTGAAATTCGCGTGAACGGCAGAGACATTCTGCTGAACGGAGAGCCCGTTTTCCTGCGTGGTATCAGTTGCCACGAAGACAGCGTGGAAAACGGAAAAGGCCTGACAAGAGAGGAACGGATCGAAAATATCCGCATTGCGAAAGAACTGGGATGCAACTTCATGCGCCTTGCACATTACCCGCATAACGAAGAAATGGCAAAACTCGCCGACGAGCTTGGGCTTCTTTTGTGGGAGGAAATTCCGGTTTACTGGGCAATTCGTTTTGAACGTGAAAAAACATATGAGGATGCCCAGAATCAGCTCCGCGAACTCATCAACCGTGACTGGAACCGCGCGAGCGTGATCATCTGGTCTGTCGGAAATGAGAATGCCGATACGGATGAACGGCTGAAATTCATGAGCGTACTGGCAGAATGCGCGCATCGGGAGGATGAGACGCGAATGGTGTCTGCGGCCTGCCTGGTTAATGCTGCGAAAAATAAGATTGAGGACCGTCTGATGGAATACCTTGACATCATCGGCATCAACGAGTACTGCGGCTGGTACACCCCGGATTTTGCGATGCTGCCGGCACTGATGGAAAACAGCCAGCCGGACAAGCCGGTTATCGTAACGGAGTTCGGCGCAGACGCGCTGCCGCATCACCATGGAACCATCTCTGACAAAGGAACCGAGGAGTGCCAGGCGGATGTGTACGAAAAACAGATTGCAACGCTGCGGAACATTGACTACATCAAGGGCATGACCCCCTGGATTCTCTACGACTTCCGCTGCCCGCGCAGAACAAGCCTGATCCAGAAATATTATAACCGGAAGGGGCTGCTCTCTGAGGACAAAAAGTACCGCAAACCGGCATTTTATGTGCTGCAGAAATTTTATGAAGAGCTGAAAAGAAAAGAACAGTAGGGGCAAGAGCTTTTCAAAAAGAACAGCCGACTTGCACGGTTGACGATATCAAACGGAACAGAGAAAAAAAGACAAGAACAGACAAAAACAGATGGTATGAAATCAGCTTTGAAGTCCGATTTCATACCATCTGTTTTTTTCACTGCAACAATCCGCCGTAGGCGGAGAATCCGGCAAGTGCTGTGTTATGCTTTTTTCTGTGCAGCTATCCACTCCAGAATCGGAGTCTCTTTTCCGTCCGTCATAACCGGTTTGCCGTCATAATCGAGGACACACTCATCGTTCAGCATCGGGATCCAGGACCAGTGGCCGATGTATTCGAATGGGGTGCCATCCGCGTTTTTCTGTGTTCCAGTGTGATCGAGTACCTTGTCCCAGTAGGTGAAGTGTGCATTCGGATTGACCTTTGCCAGACGCTCATAGGTCGGAACGACAAAGTCATCCGGAACGACAACCGGGTCGGTTTTTGCGTGTGTAAACCAGATCGGCAGATCTTTGAGCTTCAGAATATCTTCATCGGAGATAAATGCATCCGCCAGAGCCTCGCAGACCGGATATGCGGCAGCGTAGCGGGACGGGTTGAAAATGATCTGTTTCATGGTCATAAAGCCGCCGTTGGAGCAGCCGCCGATGTAGATGCGGGAGCGGTCGATCTGCGGATGGGCATCCACGAAAGCACCGATCAGGGCATCGAGAACTTCGGTATATTTGGAAGAACCGTCTTTGGTATATTCTCCGCTTCCGTCATCCATCCACATGGTTGGCGCCTGTGGAGCGAGCAGGTAGGTCTTGCCGCCGAAAATTTTCTGAACCTTTGGGGAAATTAGGTTTACAACTTTATTTCCGATTGCTGCAATCGGCGGTTCCTGTCCGCCCTCACCTGCGCCGTGCAGCCAGATGATCAGCGGGATTTTCTCATCCGCATCCATTTCCGGCTCGTAGTAAACGTAAGAGAGCGGAATCTGCGGATCCTCGTAGCGGTCTTCTTTGAGCCATTCACCGTAGATGACGCGGTTTCCGCCGTCTACGTCGAACATCTGCGGAGAAATGGCACCATCGTCTGTTGCAATTTCAGAGACTTGTGTCACATCGTAAGCGACTTTGACAAATACATTAAAATTACCATTGAATTTGATGATCGAGCCGATTCCTTCCATGATAAAACACGGCAGCTCCAGCGTCAGGCAGGTGCCGTCCTCGCACGGTGCACCGGTTTTGTCAGAAACGTAAACGTTCGAAACGCGGCGGGTTCCGTCCATCGAGTCATCCGGTTTGTCGCCCATAAAATTCGGCCAGACAAAGTCCTCACCCTCGGTGGAAGTGCGGGTAACGTGTACCGTAAACTGCTCCGGAGATGGGACCGCACCCTTCATGCTTTTGCCATAATCCAGAATTACTTTCGAAATATGCGGACCGAAATCAAAAACTTCGGTAATGGTATAATAAGTTCCGTTCATTTGTAAAAACCCTCCTTTGGTACGGAATGTACGCTCAGAGTCTTTCTGCACTTGCTTTTGCGACTGACAAAAATCATCTCACAAAATCAGGTACAGAAAAAGCTTGAGAGTACAGTTGTTTGCATGGGCAGAAAAGACGGTATTGGGAATGATAGATTTTTTCTGCCCTACAATACCAGTCTACTACAGACATTCCGAAAGAAAAAGTACAAATCAGAGATAAATTTGCACGGAGATGCTTTTTCTGTGTTTTTGTTTCCGGAACGGAAAAAGTCTGATCGAAACAGAAACAGCAGAAAAGTGTCAAAAAACAGCAGAATCGTTGTTTTTCGTATTGGAGCCGTATGGAATAATAAAATCATACAAGGAAAAAGGGAGGTTTTACGAGATGATTACAAGACTAGAGGAGATTCCGGTAACGAAAGAAAGCTATCCGTTTGCCAGTGCGGAGCGTTACCTGAAGCTGTCGGAGCGCGGCTATGTGGAGAAGGAATATTATATGTATGGAACGGCAAATGTCTACGAGACAGCCGACGAGCGCGGCGGCGTCCGTGTGCGCACTGCGGATGCGCCGTATACAAACCGCATCATTGTCCGCGCACCGCAGGACACTGCAAAATGCAGCGGAAACGTTGTAGTGGAGATCATCAATCCAACGAGTTTTATGGAGATTGACCGCATGTGGATTCTCGGCTGGAAGAAATTTGTGCGGGACGGAGATATCTATGTGGGAATCACAAGCAAACCGAATACGATCGCAAAAATGGTAGAGTTTGATGAAAAGCGTTACGGCTGTCTTTCCTGGGCTAACCCGACGCCGGATGTGCCGTTCTCGGAGCGACTGCAGGTCACAGGCGGACTCGGCGATCTGAATCATGATTACGAAACGGGTCTTTTCTGGGATATGCTGACAGACCTGGCGTGGCTGCTGCGCGGCGATGAGGAGCAGAATCCGATTCGGGAATATAAGAGAGAATACGTCTATTTGACGGGCTGGTCACAGTCGGGTTCGTATCTGTTCCGCTATCTGAACAGCTTTGCGTATCGTCCGGAGGTGGCACGCGGTGCGTGTGTATTTAATGGTTACCTTTCCGGAGGAGGAGTCCATTCCCTTGGTATTCCGGTCAACCAGTATGAAACCATGACTCCGTACCATTACAGTCTGACACGTGTGGAAAAGGCGCGCGAGCCGTTTATCGCTGTACAGACGGAGAGTGAAAACGGAAGAATGGAAGCATGGCGCATTGCCCAGCAGGACAGCGATGATCCGGAGTTCCTGTTCCGCCAGTATGATGTGACGGGTGCAAGCCATGACACTTCCTATAGCTACGTGAATTACTATCAGAACGATCCGGATCTGGTGCGGATCAACCATCTGCCATTCTATATGGGAAAAAATGAGGAAGGAAACGACTATCCGTCCCAGATTCTTTTTGCGGCAGCATTTCGGAATCTCTTTACCTGGGTACGGACAGGCGCAGCTCCGGCGCACTGTGACCGGATTGCGGTTGACAGCGACGGAGAAAACAAAAAGGATGCGTTCGGAAATACGATCGGTGGACTGCGTACCTGCCTCCTTGACTACCCAACCGGAAGATACAGCAATACCAGCGACATTGAAAAAGGCCAGAATTTCCTGGATCCGGAATCGGAAAAGGAAGGATTGTTCGGTTATCAGCAGGCGTTTTCGAAAGAAATGATAAAAGAGCTGTACGGAACATTGGCACATTACCGGGAAATGGCGGAGAAAAACACGAAAGAGCAGGTAACGAAAGGCTTTGTCTGCCGCGAGGATGCGGCGGAGCTGGTTGAGATTGCCGTGCAGCTTGCAAAGAAACGCGGACTGGAATAAAAAACAATAAACAATAAACAGTTACGGTAAAATCAGATTCGAGGAGCGTGCCCGAAAAAAACCGGGCGCGCTCTGCGCAGATAAAGGAGAAAATAAAATGGGGATGAAAGCAGAACAGTGGCGACAAATTATTTTATCATTTGAGAGCAAGAAAACATACGACAATCCATTCCTCGATGTTTCCATTTGGAGTATTTTTACGGGACCGTCGGGAAGAAGGATCAGAAGAGAAGCATACTGGGACGGCGGAAATACCTATCGGATTGCCTTTGCGCCGACCGAAACCGGAATGTGGAGTTATAGGCTGGAAGCACCGGAGGAGACGGGACTTTCCGGAGTGCAGGGAACGATCGAATGTATTCCATACGAAGGAGATCTTGCCATTTATCGGCACGGATTCCTGAAAGTGCATCCATCAGGAAGATATCTGACGTATGCAGACGGAACACCGTTTTTCTGGCTCGGTGATACGCACTGGGCATTTGCCTTTGGTGAGCGGTGGGACGAGTCGAACCATCCGCAGATGACGAGCATGTTCCGCGGCATGGCGGACCGCAGGAAGGAGCAGGGTTATAACGTTTATCAGACAAACCTTCGAAGCGACAGCTGGAAGGAGCACAAGAGCCGTTACTGGAAAACGGATGCCGCAGATGATGTGCCGGATGTGGCATTTTACCAGAACGAACTCGACCGCCGCATGCAGTATCTCGCTGACCTCGGCTTTATCAACGCGCTCGGTTTTGCCTGGTCCGGCTCGATCGAGCAGGGTGTGGAGCACCAGAAACATCTGGCGCGCTATATCATTGCCCGCTATGGTGCCCTTCCGGTTGTGTGGACGCTGGCAGGCGAAGTGGCAGGCTACTTCCCGGGAAAGCCGCGGGAAACAGCCATCAAAGGCTGGCGCGAGGTCGCAAAGTATGTGGAAAAAATGGACGGATATGGAACACTGCAGACCGCACATTATACGAATGAGCGTCCGTTTGCAGATTACTATTATGACGAATCGTGGTTTGATTTTGTGCTGAATCAGGCCGGACACGGCGATTTTCCGATCAATCCGTCCTGGTACCGTACCTATTGGAAGGAACACGGAACAAAACCGTTCATTGAAGGAGAGTCTCTGTATGAATACTGTTCCACACTGGAAGAAAACGGAACCCGGCTCTGCACCGATGCAATGCTGCGCCGCGTGGCATATATGGCAGTCCAGACCGGCGGCTGCGGCTATACGTACGGTGCGCAGGGAATCTGGGATAATATCTGGGAGGTAAGTGACATCAACCCGGATTTTAATGCATTCAACAAATTTGGCATCACCTGGCGAAAGCCATTGACGGCCCCGGAGGCGCACAGATGGGATATCTGAAACGTTTCTATGAGGAACATCATTTTGAGGAGATGGTGCCTTACGATCCGGCAGAAGCAGAGGAGAGTATCAGCCGTTTGTCAATAAGCTTGCGACTGCCACGATCAGCCGGGATAAAACAAGAGCACTGATTTATTACGGAGAGATGGATGGCACGAGTACACCGCTCGCAGGCCTTTGCGACGGAATCTATGCAATTTCCTGGTTTGATCCGAGAACGGGACAGACAGAAAAAGCAGAAATCCAGGTGGAAGTGCGTGGAAAGTCGTGCATTATGCCAAAGAAACCGGCGGCGGGAGACTGGATGCTGATAGCAGAATGCATAGAAAAAACTGAAAAGTGATCATAAACTATACAAAATGCGGAAAGAAACCGCAGAAAAGTGCAAATTCATCGCAGGATTGTTCTTTTTTGGAGGTAAGAAAGCAGATATAATAAGATCATCAAATGAGTCACGGCCGAAACTCAGAAACGAAATAAAGCAGCAAGACAAAAAGATAAAAAGCGAGGACGAAAGAATGAAAAAGAAAGTAGCAGCGATTTTCATGGCATCCATTATGGCATGCTCCATGGCTGCATGCGGAAGCAGCGGCGGAAGTTCAGATTCCGGAAAGACAGATTCTAAGGATAAGAGTACCGCATCCAGTACAGCAGAGAACGGAAGCGGAGAAGTGGAAAAAATCATCGTAAGCTTCCCGACCTGGACGGGTGCTCCGGCAGATACGGAGAAAGTACAGGAAGCCATCAATGATATCACAAGAGATAAGATTGGCGTTGAAATTGAGCTTTCTATTACCGATTTTGGGTCCTTTAATCAGAATACGACGCTGGCTCTTTCCGCAAATGAGGAAATTGATGTACTTGCATGTGTAGGTTTCCCATATGCAACCGGAATTCAGCAGGGATACCTCTCCGACCTGGAAGAAAATGATCTGATTCAGACTTACGGACAGGGAATTATTGATGCGGTTGGACAGGAAAATGTAGATGCCTGCCGTGTAAACGGAGTTTTATATGGACTTCCAAGTAACCGAGACATTGCACAGGGACGTGGATGCGCAGCGATCGCAACCGAGTATCTCGATGGTATTGGCTACGAAGCAAACACAGACGATGAGATCGTAAAAATCAGTCTGGATGAATTAAATGACATTTATGCACAGCTGCATGAGAAGTATCCGGACAAAGAGGTTTATCGTCCGACAACAGGTTCTATGTCGCAGTTCTCTAACGTAGACTCCCTTGGAGGAAATGTGTTCGGTGTTCTGCTTGACTATGGCCAGAACCTTGATGTTGTAAATCTCTTTGAGAGCGATTTCTACAAGGATTATTGTGCAAGACTGTATGACTACAATCAGAAAGGCTATATCAGTGCCGATGCATCGACCGATACAACAGCAGTCGGAGAGCTTGTAAAAGCCGGAACTCTGATGAGCTATACCACAGGCGGAAAGCCTGGCATCAAAGCGCAGGAGACTACACTGACCGGTCGCGATATGACCATCTTCCAGACACTGGATGACTATATCAGTTCCACATCTGTGGCTAGTATGCCTTGGACCATTCCGATCTCTGCACAGCATAAAGAAGCAGCCATGAAATTCCTGAATGAGTGCTACACAAATGCCGATATCGCAAACCTTCTGGCATGGGGCATCGAGGGAACACATTATAAAATTGGCGATGACGGACTTGCTACTTATGCAGACGGTGTAGATGCATCCAACTCCGGATGGAATCATTCCATGGGATGGATGATGCCGAACCAGTTCCTGACCCATGTATGGGAAGGAAATGATCCGGATCTGTGGACAGAGATGAAAGAGTTTAACACCAATGCAAAGGTTTCCAAAGCAAGCGGTTTCTCCTTTGACAGCACAAATGTGGCAAACGAGCTCACAGCAGTACAGAACGTATACAACGAGTATCAGACCAGCGTAGAGTACGGCTTTGTAGACCCGGAGACCGGAATTGCTGAGATGAACGATAAGATGATGACTGCAGGCATTCAGAAGATTATCGACGAGAAAAAGGCACAGCTTGCAGCGTGGCAGGAAGCAAACAAATAAAGTTTAAGAATTTAGATCAAAAAATGACTGCGCCGTCCCAAAAACAGGACGGCGCAGGTTGTAAGAAGAGAAAAATCTGTCAAAACCGGAACGCTTTGGGACCGGCTGCGGATAAGAAAAAAAAGGAGAAGGAAAAACATGGCAAGAGTGAAAAGTCAGAAGAGCCAGAAAAGACGAAAAACATTTGTACGTTTTCTGCCGATCTATATTCTGATGCTGCCGGGTCTCATTTATCTGTTTATCAACAATTACATGCCTCTGCCGGGTCTTGTGATTGCATTCAAACAGTACAATGCCGGAAAAGGCATCTACGGAAGTCCATGGGTAGGACTGAAAAACTTTGAATATCTGTTTACGACAAGCGATGCCTTTGTTATTACACGAAATACCATTCTCTACAATGTGGCATTTATCGTAATCAACACAACACTGGCAATCGCAGTAGCTATTGTCTTGAGTGAACTGGAAGGAAAACGGAAGAAAGTTTACCAGAGTGCAATCCTTCTTCCGAACCTCCTCTCCACCGTTATCATCGGATATCTTGTTTTTGCATTCTTCAGTGTAGAAAACGGATTCATTAACAACACGATTTTAAAGGCGCTGGGAAAAGATCCGGTTTCCTGGTATTCGGAACCGAAATACTGGCCGTTTATCCTGGTTTTTGTCAGTGCATGGAAGTCGGTTGGCTACAACTGTATTGTGTATCTGGCAACACTGATGGGATTTGATAAATCCTTCTATGAGTCAGCCAAGATCGATGGTGCAACGAGATGGCAGCAGATCAAATATATTACCCTGCCGCTTCTGCGTCCGACCATTATCATGCTGACCATGATGGCAATCGGAAGAATTTTCTACTCTGACTTCGGTCTCTTTTACCAGGTGCCGATGAACCAGGGAGCTCTGTATTCCACAACAAACACAATTGATACCTACGTATATCGCGGACTGCTTCAGATGGGCAATGTTTCGATGTCTGCCGCAGCCGGTGTTTACCAGTCGATCGTAGGATTTATTCTGGTGCTTGGCGCCAACCTGCTGGTACGTAAAATTGACCGCGACAGCGCGCTGATCTAGGAGGAACGGTATGAAAACAAGAGAAGATAAAATTTATAGCTTTTTCGGCCATCTGATCATGACAATCCTGACACTGCTCGCGATCATTCCGATTCTGTTGATGTTCATTTCCTCATTGACTGACAATGCAACTCTGTTACAGAATGGATACTCTTTTCTGCCGAAAAAGTGGAGTACCTATGCTTATGAGTGGGTATTCACATCCAGCAGTTCCATGGTAATCAAAGCCTATGGAATGTCCTTTATCCTGACCGCAACCGGCGTTGTATGCAGCCTTGCACTGACAACCTGTCTGGCCTACGGCCTTTCGAAAAAGGGTCTGCCGGGACGAAATGTCCTGACCTTCCTGGTATTCTTTACCATGCTGTTTAATGGAGGCCTTGTACCGACTTATATCAATTACACGACCGTATTCCATGTGAAAGATACGTTCTTCGGGCTACTGGTTCCGTCTCTGATGATGAGCGCATTCAACGTTCTCCTGATGAAGAGCTACTTTGTCACCGGTGTGCCGGATGAAATTCTTGAGGCTGCCTATATTGACGGTGCAAACGAATTCCAGACTATGTGGAAGATCGCCATTCCGCTGTCCAAACCGATTATTACCACCGTTGCCATGTTCTCCGGTATCGCTTACTGGAATGACTGGAACAATGGTTATATCTATCTGACAAAGAGAACGGATCTCTACAGTATCCAGAACCTGCTGAACCGTCTGATGCAGAATATTCAGGCGCTGACGCAGAACGCCAACAACATGGCGCAGGCAGGCGAAGGCCTCTCCCAGATCCCATCCGGAACGGTTCGTATGGCGATGGCAGCACTTGGTATTCTGCCGATCATGATCATTTATCCGTTCATCCAGAAAAACTTTGTAAAAGGTATTACCCTTGGCGGCGTGAAGGCTGATAAAAAAGTAAGTGAATCCAAAAAATCCGGCTTTCCGATATGCAAAAGGAAGGCCGGATTTTTTTAATTTCTAAACTGCCGTGGTGTCATGCCCGTCGATTTTTTAAACTGGCGGGAGAAGTACGAAATATTCTGGAAGCCGCAGGTGATGGCAATGTCGCGGATGCTCATTTCGCCCTTTGCGAGAAGCTCCTTGGAGCGAGCAATCCGGCGGTCGATGATGTAGTTGATGAGAGAACTTCCCGTGTCTTTTTTGAAGAGATGGGACAGATAATCGGCGTTCAGGTATACCATGGCCGCAAGCGTATCGCGATCCAGCTCGTCGGAGAGGTGCGATTCGATATATGCCTTCACGGTGGCAACAGCCGTGTCCTGGGAAGCGGCTGCCTGACGGCTTTGTGTGAACAGCAGAAGACTGTTGGAAATCCATTCTCGTAAAGCACCAAACGAGGAGAAGGTCTGCTCCGGGGAAGCAACGGTAATCTGGCGGCGGAAGGCTTCGTCTTCGCTGCCCGGATGATCCATCTGGCGAAACAGCAGCTGCAGGAACTGATAGTAAAAGCCGGTCAGAAATTCCCGTGTAGCAGTGCCGGAGCTTTTCGTCTGATTTAAGAAAGCGAAAACCTCAATCTGAAGCTGTTCCGTTCTTCCGGATGTGAGAAGATCGGACCAGCGGTCAGATGGAATCGGCTGAAAAGGCGTCTGAACAGGAGCTTCGGTTTCAGCGGCAAGATCGAAAACGTGATTTTCGTAGGTGACGTTCTTTCCGGCGAAGGCTTTCATGGAAAGAAAAGCTTTTCGCAGGTCTTCCGGGAGACAGACCTTCTGATCAACGAAAAAGTTGATCGAGAACGGAAAGTGTGTCACAAAGTCGGTCAGGGCCTGACGGCATCGGCCAATCACGGCGTCCCGAGAGTGTGTGGAGGCCGGGAGAAGCAGAAGATAAAAACCATCAAGCACACGGATCGTCAGCGGCAGCTCGCCGGGTTCAAAAAAATATTCCCGGGCAATATTTTTTAAGGCAAATTCATACAGGGTACGGTTGTCGGTCGGAGAAAAGGAGTTCGTCTGTCCGGTCTGGATCAGAAGCGGACAGAGGGGCTGATGAATCAGTTCGACATTCAGACGGCGATAGCGGATTTCATCCACACTTCGGAAGGAGCAGAGGAAATACTGCCATTTAACAGGTCGAGGAAAAACTGTTCCGCAAGCGGGAGCTCACTTTCCTTCCAGTAATTGGCATGAAGGGTGTTGACGTGGTCCTTCTGCTGCTTTTCACATTGCGCACAGGCTTTGTCAAGAGCTTCCAGAAGAGCATGGTCGTCCAGCGGCTTCAACAGATAGTCACTGCTGGAAAGCTTCATAGCGCGGGAAATATATTCAAATTTTGCATAGGCGGTCAGAAAAATGCAGACGGTTTCGTAGTGTGCCTGGCGGATCTGGTCAAGCAGTTCGAGGCCGGAACCGCCGGGCATCTCGATATCACAAATCATCAGATCAATCGGATGCGCGGAAAAGGCTTCCAATGCCTGTGTCAGATTGTAGGCACAGAAAATCTCAAAAAAGTCCGGGCGTAGTGTGCGGATTTTGTTGGAAATGCTTTCGACGGTATAATATTCATCGTCTACAATTAACAGGTTCATAATAACCTCCCAAAACATATTTTTAGCTGTTCCGGTTATCCGTCGATGCGGAAAAAGGGAACGTAAGGAAAATCAATGGTAATCTGAGCGCCTGCGCCGGGGCGGTTGCCAAAAGCAAAAGCTGCGTCGGGAAAAATCTGGCGGAGGCGGAGCACCACGTTTGTGATGCCGATGTGTTCCTGCTCGGAGTTTACATAGGTATCAAGCTTTTGCAGCACGGCAAGTATATCCTCGGAAAAACCGCATCCGGTATCCCAGATACAGATATGAAGACGGGTGCACTGATTTTCTTCCTGCGCGGTGATATCGATATGCATGTCCAGCACTTTCCCCATAACGACCTCATATTTGATCGTGTTTTCCACAAAGTTCAGGAGCATCAGCGGCACAACCGTTGCATTGTGCAGCGATTCTTCGCAGGAAGGGAGCAGGCGCAGCGCGCCGGGATAGCGGATGGAGGAAAGCTCCACGTAGTTTTTTACAAGGTTTAGCTCTTCTAAAAGCGAGACGGTCTGGCCGGAGGAAAGCGTATAGCGCAGATGTACACTCAGGTTCTGAAGCATCTGCCGTGCCAGGTCCGCATGGTTATTTTCAGTCAGCTGATAAATGGTGTTCAGGCAGTTGATCATAAAATGCGGCGTGATCTGCTGCTTCAGGTAAAGCGCTTCCAGCTTCTGACGGGCGAGCTGTTTTTCGTAATTCGCGATTTTCAGATCATCGATCTCTTCGACCATATCGTTGAAAGCGGTCGTCATTTTCCGGAATTCGTCGAGCATAGCGTCATCCGGAATCCGCACCTTGAGATCACCGCCGCGGAGCTGTTCCAGCGCATGCGTCAGCATGTGAACCGGGTGAAGAACCCAGCGGTGCAGGGAAGCAGACAGGAGCAGCCAGATTACGAACAGACCGAGCGAAACGATCAGGGCGAGAAGATAAAAGCTGCTCTGATATTTGGTGTATTCCGAAGCCTTCAAAAGCAGGGTCAGCGACAACGGTGTTTCCTTCAGTTCATGTGAAACAGCCATCCAGGAGGTTCCATCAATGTCGTAGGAAGGATACCGCCGCCATTTCAAGCGGGGAGCCTCCATGCGGACATTGCTTGACGGGGTGCGCAGAAGAAGGGAGCCATCGGAAAAATACAGAAGGCTGTCCTGCGTTTTGGTATCGACCAGAGTGCCAAGGAGTGTATCCGTAGAAATGTACGCGCCGAGCAGATATCCGTTCAGGTTCAGGATACGGACAAGATAGTATTTCCCGTTGATTTCATTGAGGTTCCAAACAGAGAATGGATCCTCTGTATTGGCGATTTTACGGATATAGTTCCAGAGGAGCGGTGTAGGGTTGCTGGTCTGATCGTAGAGAACCAGGGCATCGGTGGCTTCCTGATAGCAGAAAAAGCCATCGACCGTGTAGTTCGGCGTTGCGCTTTCAAAGCTTTTTTTGATCCGATTCAACGTGACATACCAGCCGGTTGTCTGTGGTTCCGCTGCGCGAAGCGAAAGAAGATCGGCATCATTTAAGGCGAAAACATAGAGATAGGTTTCCGTGCGGGAAAGATTTTCATCCAGGCTTTTCTGGTACAGAACCAGTGTATTTTCCGAGTTCTCATGGATTCGATCCAGCATCAGACCAAAAGCGGCTGTGTTATTGTACACGACAAGAGCACAAAAAAGGACGATCATGACTGCAAGCAGAACAAAAATGCGAAAACCAAGTGAGTGTATGGAAATTTTGGAAAACCGTTTTTTCAAAGAAACATCTCCTCTCCGGTACATATTAGGGTCATGCTGAATTTTGAGCCGGATAAAAAGAAAAGGCCGGAACTGTTCAGCAAAAGCTCCGGCAGACTCTATTGGGAAGTTTACAATAAAAGTGAAAAAACGTCAATAAATACAGGGAAAAAAGAAACGGATACCGGCAAAAGTAATAAAAAAACAACTGAATTATTGTTTAAAAATTAAATTTAAATAGATTGACTATTTAAGATAGATTTAGTAAAATTAAATTATCGAAATACGAAACGATACTTATTTTAGAAAGGTGGAACGTATGTTACAGTCTTATACCGAATATGTAAAACGATATGGAATTGCAGAACTGGTTTTCCGGGGACCGTCCGAGGGAAATCCGTTTGCGGAGCAGTGGGTGAAAGGAACGATGGCAGGTCAGGCAGAGGAAAAGCATGCCGAGGGCTTTTATGACGGAAACGGCGTATACAAGCTTCGCTTTATGCCATCCTGCGAAGGAACGTATGAGATTACCGCAGTAACAAGCTGGGGCGATGAGGCAAAGGTGACGGTGGAGGTCAGCGCAGCCGATGAAAACTGCCACGGTCCGGTCCGGGTAGCAAACACCTATCATTTTGCTTACGATGACGGAAAGGAATACTACCCGTGCGGTACGACCTGTTATGTGTGGGAGCTGCAGAGTAAGGAGACACAGGAGAAAACGTATGAGAGTCTTGCGTCCTCTCCGTTTAACAAGATCCGTTTCTGCGTTTTTCCGAAGCACTATGTCTACAATTTAAAAGAGCCGGCACAGTATCCGTTTGAAATTCGTGAAAATTCTCCGTGGTCTCCGTCTGACTTTGAGACAGAGAAGCTGGAAAAAGCGCCGCGCAATATGTTCGGCGGCATTGATGCCATGATTGAAAACCCGGATGAAGTATGGGATTACACCCGCCCGAATCCTTCTTATTTTGAGCATATTGAAAACACGATCGCACGCCTTGGCACCATGGGAATCCAGGCAGATCTGATTTTGTTCCATCCGTACGACCGCTGGGGCTATTCCCGCATGAATCTGGAGCAGCAGAACTTTTATTTAAGATACGTTGTCAACCGTTTCAGCGCATACCACAATGTCTGGTGGGCTATGGCAAATGAATTTGACCTGTTCCGCTGGAAACCGGTATCCGAGTGGGAGTCCAATGCAGAAACCGTCTGCCGTCAGGATCCGTACCGCCATCTGCGCTCCATTCACAACTGTATGACCATGTACGATCATTCCAGGGGATGGATCACGCACTGCAGTCTGCAGAGAATCGATCTGTACCGTACCGCAGAGAATGTGGAAATCTGGCGCCCGCAGTATGGAAAACCGTGCGTACTCGATGAGATTGCATATGAAGGAAATCTTCCGTTCGGCTGGGGCAATATCAGCGGCGAGGAGATGACACGCCGGTTCTGGGAGGCATACACCAGAGGTGGATATGGCCAGCATGGAGAGACGTATGAAAATGAAAACGGTGTGATCTGGTGGTCACACGGCGGAGAGCTGAAGGGCGGAAGCCCGGCGCGAATCCAGTTCCTGCTGGATATTATGGAAGAAAACGGGGGCTATATGGAGCCGCTTCCGGCATTCTTTGATGAGACTTGCTGCACGAACGGCGCAAGCCATCCGAGAAAAGACTGTATCATGTACTATTTCGGAGCCAACCGCCCATGCCGTCGCCCGTTCCACATGCCGGAAGGCCAGGAGTTTGATGTGGAAGTCATCGACACCTGGAACATGACCATCACCCCGGCAGGCCGCCACAGCGGAGAATTCACGATCGACATGCCGTCAAGACCGTATATGGCTGTGCGACTGGTGAAAGTGAAATAAAAATGTGGGAGAGGAATCTTGAAATTCGGTTCTGCATATGATATAGTATATGTAGTTGATAAGAGAAATAAGTGACATGTGTTCACAAAGCGAACCCCCAGCAGCGGCAACTGCTGGGGGTTCTTCCCTATTTTACGGAAGGGCATCCGCCTGGGCTAATTGTCACCATGTTTTCCGTCTAGCCACTTGCAGATATAGTAGCTGATTACACCTGCTACAACGGAAACGATAAGAGAAATAAGTATAGACATGCGCTCACCCCCTTCCTGTTGCCAGTTTGGGAGGCGACAACAACGTAAGTATAACATGGTATAGGAAGAAACGGTTTGAAAAAATAGAACGCATATTTTGATGAAGTTGCACAAATATGAAAAAAGTCTATTTTGATCTTGACAACTCGCCTCACATATGCTATCATACCACCTGTATCACGCCGAAGACAGCAGGTGCCGCAAGGCGTAAGTTTCAAACGCCTGCCGAGGAGAAGTTACACAAGGTTCATGTTATGGAATTTTGAGATCTCTTCGCCAATCTTCGCGAAGAGCTTTTTTTATACTTCCAAAGCGTAGGTACGAAATACTACAAGGAGGTGCAATCATGGCAATCAATGCAAAAATCGATCTGAAGAAGCCGGTCCTGGAAGAGATCAGCGCACAGGTAGAAGGCGCACAGTGCGTGCTGCTGGTAAACTACAGCGGATTAACCGTTGCTCAGGATACTCAGCTGCGTAAAGAGTTAAGAGAAGCAGGCGTTCATTACAAAGTATACAAAAATACAATGATGAAACGTGCATTCGCTGGTACTGCTTTCGAGTCTCTTACCAAAGACCTGGATGGCACAAACGCTATCGCAATCAGCAAGGACGATGCAACAGCTCCGGCAAGAATCATCGCTAAATTTGCAAAAACCGCTCCGAAGCTGGAGATGGTTTCTGGTGTTGTAGAAGGAAACTACTACGACAAAGCTGGAATGGAAGCACTGGCAAACGTTCCGTCAAGAGAAGAACTTCTTGGCAAACTGCTTGGAAGCATCCAGTCCCCGATCGCAAACCTGGCTCGCGTCCTCAACCAGATCGCAGAGTCCAAAGGCGGCGCAGCAGAGGCCTAAGCCTCAAGCGGGCAGCGTGAAATACGCAGCCTGAGAACATTATTCAGAAAATATCCAAGGAGGAAAATAAAATGGCAAAGTTAACAACCGCAGAGTTTATTGACGCTATCAAAGAGTTATCTGTATTAGAGTTAAACGATCTTGTAAAAGCATGTGAGGAAGAGTTCGGCGTATCCGCAGCAGCAGGCGTTGTAGTTGCAGCAGCAGCAGGCGATGCAGCAGCAGCTGAGGAGAAAGACGAGTTCGACGTAGAGCTGACAGAGGTTGGCCCGAACAAAGTTAAAGTTATCAAAGTTGTACGTGAAGCTACAGGACTTGGCCTGAAAGAAGCTAAAGAAGTAGTTGACGGTGCTCCGAAAGTCCTCAAAGAGGGTGCTTCCAAAGCAGAAGCTGAAGAGCTCAAAACTAAACTTGAGGCTGAAGGCGCTAAAGTTACTCTTAAATAATTTAAGCGTAAATCAGAATCTATGGACGCACGGCGGGATTTCCTGCCGTGCGTTTTTTGAACTGAGTCCATACTTTGTGGCAATAAAGTTAAAAATTGCCGGAAGGTATGGTGATGCCATGTGGTATCAAAATGTAATTGCGACCGTGGAGATAAAATTGAGAATGTGATCTATTCATACAAGACATTTACGGAGGAGTATAAGGGCTAAATATCCTCATGACAGAAAGACTCCGAGAGTACAGAAAGAGAAAACGGGAGGAACGAAAAATGCAGGTACATTCCGTTCTGGAATCTTTACAGCAGGGAATCCTGATCTGCGATCAGCACAGCAGGATTGTGTTCTTCAATCAAGTCTACAGCGATTTCATCGGCGTTCCGCTTGAAACCGCGAAAGGTCATAAAATCACGGATTACCGCAAATCTGCCATTGCTCCGGAAGTCATTTGGAGCGGCATCCCGGTCGAGGGAATGGTGCGGAGAGAGGGAACGCAGGAATACTTTGCAAGTGTTTATCCGATCTGGGAAGAGCATCAGATCCGCGGAAGCATCTCAATTGTGACGAGTCTCGTACAGTTTGAAAAACGGGAATCAGAGGCTCACATGACGCTGGAAGAGCGGGTGCGCCGCTTTGAACGGCAGGAGATCCAAAATACGTTGTTGCTGTACGGACGGGATATGGAGGGGAAGCAAAAAGCGGCAAAGGAACTCGGAATTTCGCTGGCAACGTTATACAATAAAATCAAAGAATAAGACAGAAGGAGAATGAAATGCCGGAATTTCTGCAGCTTTGGGGCTTTGTGGTATTTTCTGTCTTTGCTGTAACAGAACTCACATAAAAGAGGGATCATGATTTCTAAAATTTTAGAAATTACGATCCCTTTTGTAGTATCTGCCCGGATATCGCATTACAATGATCTCAGATCAAAGAAAGCGAGGCCATAGAACATGAAAAAAATCAGAATCGGAAGCGGAGCAGGCTATGCGGGAGACCGCATTGAGCCGGCAGTGGAGCTGATGGAAAAAGGAAATCTGGACTACATTATTTTCGAGTGTCTGGCGGAACGCACCGTTGCGATCGGGCAGCAGGACAAAGAGAAAGATCCGTCGAAGGGATACAACCAGCTACTCGACTACCGAATGGAAAAAATTCTCCCGCTGATGGCGAAAAACAAAGTAAAAGTTATTACCAATATGGGAGCTGCCAACCCGGTATCTGCTGCAGAACGGACGTGTGAAATTGCCAGAAAACTGGGTGTCAGTGGATTGAAGATTGCCTGTGTGACCGGCGATGATATTACAGACGAACTGGATAAGTATGAAAATGAAAAAGTGCTGGAGGATGGCACGCTGTTAAAAAAGAAAAAAGATGTTCTGATTTCTGCGAACGTCTATATGGGTGCGGAGGGCATCACAAAAGCGTTGGAAGAGGGTGCCAATCTTGTCATTACCGGTCGCGTTTCCGATCCTGCACTGACGATCGGACCGCTGGTATATGAGTTCGGATGGAACATTGACGACAACCCGGATCAGATGGGACAGGCGGTTCTGGCAGGCCATCTGCTGGAGTGTGCCGGACAGGTGACAGGCGGCTATTTTGCGGATCCGGGCTACAAGGATGTGCCGGATCTGTGGAAACTTGGATTCCCGCTCATTGAGATCGACGAGACAGGCGCATTTACCGTGACAAAAGTCGAGGGAAGTGGCGGACTGGTGAGTGTGGATACCTGTAAAGAGCAGATGATCTACGAAATCCACAACCCCAAGGCTTACCTGACCCCGGATGCAACAGCGGACTTTTCAAAGGTGACGTTCCGGCAGATCGGGGAAAACCAGGTTCGCGCCGAGCATGCGACAACGCATGGAAGACCGGAAACTTTGAAAGTGAGTGTCGGCTACAAGGACTGCTTCATCGGTGAGGGTGAAATTTCCTACGGCGGAAGCAACTGTATGGCACGGGCGGAGCTGGCGGCGGAGATTCTGGAGAAGCGGATTGAACTGACAGACATCGAGCTGGAAGAGTACCGTACTGATTTTATCGGATGCAATTCCCTGTATCGTGATGCAATTTCCAAGGAGATCGGAAGTGGAACTCCGTGTGAAGTGCGTCTCCGCGCCGCAGGCAGAACGAAAGACCGGAAAAATGCCGTTCTGCTGGCAAACGAGGTGGAGGCTCTCTATACCAACGGTCCCGCAGGAGGCGGCGGAGCAGTGAAACGGGTGTCCGAGATTGTCTCGGTCTGCTCAATTTTTGTGCCGCGCGATGCAGTAGAAGCAAAAGTTACATTCCGGGAGGTATAAGGCGATGAAATTAAAAGAGATTGCACATGCAAGAACAGGCGATAAAGGCGAGATCTCCAATATTTCGGTGATCCCATATGATGAGAACAATTATGAAATGCTGAAAGAAAAAGTAACAGAAGCACGCGTAGCAGAATACTTCCGCGAAATCTGTCACGGAAAAGTAACCCGCTACGAACTGAACGGAATCCATGCGCTGAACTTTGTCCTCGACAAGACACTCGGCGGCGGTGTCACAAGATCGCTGGCGCTGGACAAACATGGAAAGACACTCGGTATGGCACTGCTGGAAATGGAGGTTTAGGGCAATGGCAGAAGATTTTATGGCGGCTGCGGTAAAACGCGTAGAAGCACAATTTGCGAAAAGCGGCGTTTCCGAAAGCTGTGCAGCATTTGAAAGAAAAGACAGCCAGATCGAGATGCGCGATGGTGTGAAGCTGCATACAATCTATTATTTTCCAAGGGAAGGCGGATCAGGAGAAAACAAGAAATATCCCGTCATCCTGACTCGTACCTGCTATCCGGGCAACGACCGTATTCACCGTGCCTACGGCGAGGGACTGGCGCGCAGGGGTTATGTGTATGTCTACCAGTATTGCCGCGGCAGAGAGCAGTCGGAAGGAAAATGGGAGCCAAACATTAATGAGCGGAACGATGGCATTGACACCATGGATTACCTTGTGGAGCAGCCATGGTGCGAAATCTTAGGCTACTGGGGCCATTCCTACACAAGCATGACCGGCTGGGCGTTCGCTGATGCCGCGGAGGGGAAAGTTGCCGCAATGTTTCTGGAGGACTATGGAACGGATCGTTTTGTATCAGCCTACGAGAAGGGCTGCTTCCGCCACGATATCCTGACCGCATGGTCGATGGAAAATGCGGAAAAACCAGTGAATGCTGACTATCGCGAAAGCTGCCGTTATCTGCCGCAGATTGAAGTGGACGAGGCGCTGTGGGGACAGCGTGTTCCGTCCTACCGCGAATACATCACAAGCCTGAGCCCGGATGCGGAACTCTGGCAGACGGGCTGGTGGAAACAGTTGCGGGAAATTCCATCAAAAACGAAGGTTCCGATTTATCTTTTAAGCGGCTGGTACGATCATCACCACGGCAGCAGTATGAAAACGTGGGAGCGGCTGAACGAGGAAACAAAACAGCACAGCTGGCTCGAAATCGGCGCCTGGAACCACTTTTTCCAGATCTGCCTCGAGGGCAAAGAGGTGCTGCACCCGCAGAATGAAGAAATTCCAAAGATGCTGGAATGGTTTGAGCTGACGCTGAAACAAAAAGAAATCCCGACGCAGCGGATCCGTGCCTATGAAATCGGAGCGGACCGGTGGATTGACATCGTATCCGACCGACTGGGAGAAGAAGGAACTGCGGGAAACATGACGCTGTATCTGGATGAAAAAGCATTGCGGGCAGACGCGCCGGAACGGGAAAAAACGAGAAACTACACGTTTGACCCGGCCACTCCGGTCGAGAGTATCGGCGGAGAAGCCCTTCTGCATACGATGCCGCAGATCGGCAGCCATCTTCAGCCGGAACCGGACTATCGTGAGGATGTCCTGAGTTTTGTATCAGAACCGCTGGAAGAAACTTTCACGCTGAACGGAAAAGCTTCCGTCCGTCTGTTTGTGGAAAGTGACTGCGAGGATACGGCATTTACCGCTAAAATCATGGAGGTAACGCCGGAAGGAAAAGCGTACAACATTCGTTCCTCGATTGCAACATTGGAGCAGGGAAAAACGGAGGCCGGAGCCTATGAACCGGGCAGCGTGGCAGAGGTACAGATTACTATGTGGAATATTGTATACACGATTCCAAAGGGTTCCCGCATTCGTGTAGATGTTTCCTCCTCCGACTTCCCACAGTATCATGTTCACAGCAATCAGAAAGGGCTGTGGTCGGAAAAAACGGAAAATAAAATTGCCCACCAGACCATTCATATGGGCAGAAAAGCTGCTTCCTGCGTGATTTTGCCGCTGATGAAAAAACAGTGAGCCGTAACGGTAAAGCGAACATAGGAAAAAACAAAAAGAAAAAAAGTAGCACAATCCATTCTTTTGTGATATAGTGAAAACACTATAGGTTTTGCGGTAAACCTAAAGAGCAGTCCGCATCACGAAAACAAAAGAACAGGAGAAGAGTAATGGAGAAAAAGTGGTGGCACAAAACGGTCGGATATCAGATTTACCCGAAGAGTTTTCAGGATACCAACGGGGACGGCATCGGAGATCTGAAAGGCGTGATCCGTCATCTTGACAAAATAGAAAAGCTGGGAGCCAATGTCATCTGGCTCTGCCCGGTGTTTGCATCCCCGATGGTAGATAACGGATACGATATTTCCGATTACATGGATATCGACCCGTCGTTTGGAACGATGGAGGACATGAAGGAGCTGATCGCGGAGGCAAAAAAGCGCGGCATCCGCATCCTGATGGATCTCGTCGTGAATCATTCCTCTGACCGGCATGCGTGGTTTCAGGCGGCACTCAAAGATCCGTTTGGAAAGTACGGAAAGTATTATGTGTTCCGGGAAGGAAAAGACGGCAAAGAGCCGAACAACTGGCGGTCGATTTTCGGCGGCAGCGCATGGGAGAAAGTACCGGGATATGATAATCTGTATTACCTCCACATCTTCACAAAAGAGCAGCCGGATCTCAATTGGGAGAATCCCAAATTGCGGGAAGAAATTTATGAGATGATTTTAAAATGGATGGATCTGGGACTTGGCGGATTCCGTCTTGATGCGATCAGCCATCTGAAAAAGAATTATCAGTACACCAACCTTCCGCCGGATGGACCGGACGAGTACAATATGGCGTTCGAGTATTTCAACAATGTAGACGGTCTTGCCGATATCTTGTGTGAAATGAAGGAGCGCACCTTTGCACCGACCGATGCGCTGACGATCGGAGAGTACGATCACATGGGACCGGAGGATGTGGAGGATGTGATTGGGGAAAACGGCAGTTTCTCGTCCGTTTTCGATTTTTGTCACACCCTCGACAATGTGCGTAACCCGAAATGGGGCAATACCGTGGCGCTGTTTGACGATTATCGCGATCAGCTTTTTGCGGCACAGAAAATCGTGGATGGCCGCGGCATGCTCTGTAATTTCCTTGAAAATCATGACAAACCGCGCAGCATCGACCGGTTCCTGATGCCGGAGGATCAGAACCTCTACAGCGAAAAAATGCTTCCGGTCACTAATTTCTTCCTGCCGGGTATTGTGTTCCTGTATCAGGGACAGGAAATCGGCATGCGCGACGACCCGAAACAGTCCATTCAGGGATTCGTCGATAAACCGACCTTTGCTATTTACGACCGCCTGATTGCTGAAGGAAAAACGGATGCGGAAGCGCTCGAGCAGATCAACCGCGAGAGCCGCGAGCACAGCAGAACTCCGATGCAGTGGGATGCATCTGCTGAGGCGGGATTCACAACAGGTACGCCGTGGTTCCCGGTGAATAAAAACTATACGGAACTGAACTATGAGGCCGAGGAAAAAGATCCTGATTCCCTGCTGTGGTTTTACCGCAAAATGGTGGCAGTAAGACGACGTGAAGATCTGGAAGAAACCTTCCTCTACGGAACGCTGATTCCGGAATACGAGACGGTAAGCGGCGTTCTGGCGTACCGCAGGAAGGATGAGAAGAATAATATTCTGATCCTTACTACTTCTCTTGCGGATGGCATTACATTGCCATTTACAGATACAATCGAAGAAGTACTTCTGAATAACTATGACACCTGCGAGGCAGGCGAGGAAACGATCCGTCTGCAGCCGTATCAGTGTCTGGTGCTGAAGGTGAAGGAATAATTGCAAAAACTAAAACAAAAACCGAAAAATCGGTCCCACAAAAGGAGAAGATCTTTTTGCGGGACCTTTTTTGTGGTACAATACAACAAAAAAAATCTATCATGAGGTGTGAAATGGAAAGAGACAACAGAGACGAAGACATGATGCTGAAAGGAACAAAACAGGAAATGCCGGGATTCTATTTTCGGCTACTCCGGTCGGAGGAGAAACGGGAACTGTGGAATCCGGATTTTGAACTTTTATTTCTGCTTCGTGGGACGGGAAGAGTCAGCTACGAGGACGGAGAAGTTCACAGTCTCCCGGTGGGATCTGTCTTTGCGATCAACCGGTTTCAGATCTGTGACCTGGATCTGGACGAAGACGGACTTGCTCTGTCGCTCTGCGTTTCAGCGGAGACGATTGATTCATTTCACATTAAGCTGCTGAAATGTGAAGTCAAATGTCAGTCGTTTTTTTATATGGAAGATCAGCAGGAAAAATTTGATTTGATCCGGCGGGATATGGCACGGATCTTTCTTGAGATGTACAAGAATAATGAGGAACAACCGATCTATATGAAAAGCCGTGTGACGGCGCTTCTGGAGGATCTGCTTTTTTACTTTACATCCGGGGAAAAGGTGGAACAGGGCCGGGGCGGAAGGGAACGCATTCAGCGGGCATCAGACTATATTCTGCAGCATTGCCGGGAAGAGATTACGCTGGAGGATCTGGCGGATCATCTTTATCTGAGCCGTGCCTATATTTCACGGAGCTTTCCGCAGTATTTCGGTGTATCATTTCGGGAGTACGTGACGCAGGTGCGCCTGGCGCATGCCGTACAGGAAATGCACAGCGGCGCAACGCTGACGGAGATTGCCTATCACAATGGATTTGTCAATGAGACGGCGATGATCCGCGCATTCCGCAAATACCGCGGTATGACACCGAGCGAATACCGGAAGCAGATGGAATATACAGTAAAACAGCGTGAAAAGAAAGGAAAAGAGCGGGAAGAGGCGGCGGGAGACCATGATATTTTCCAGAGTCTCCTGCAGTATGCAGCGGTCACGGAGCAGGAGATTGAGACGATAAATGAGAGTGCCGTTTCCGTGACAGCGGCAGTAAACGGACGGAAACCAAGAGTGGCAGGCCACTGGAAGCGCGTGATCAATGCTGGCTATGCGGCAAGTGTGCTGAACCGCGAGGTGCAGGATGAGCTGGAACAGCTGGTGCAGGAGCTCGGCTATGAGCTGATCCGCGTAAAAGGAATTCTTGATGATGATATGTGCGTACTTCGGCGGAATATGTGGGGCGAGATTCAGTTCTGCTGGAACTATATTGATGAGGTGATCGATTTCATCCTTTCCACGGGAGCGAAGCCGTTGCTGGAATTCGGCCATATGCCGTTGCTGCTGGCAAAAACAGACCCGGGAAGAACGATGCGTCCGGCGCTAAGCAGCTCTCCGCGAGATCTGGCTGAGTGGCGCATGCTGATCAAAAACCTGATGGAACATCTAAGGGAACGGTATGGAATCAACCAGATGCGGCGCTGGATTTTCAACCCGTGGATCAGCGGAGACGTGATCACGATTGATGGAGGAGATGAGTTCTTTGAGACGTGGAAAGCATCGTACGAGGAGATGAAACGTGTGAGCCCGGATCTTGTAACATGTCTTTCCTTTGGTCTTGGACCGGAGGAACATCTCAAAGCCTTTATCGAAACTATGAAGGAAAAGGAATGTGTGCCGGAAATTTTTGCATTCCGCTCGTTTGGCACGGTGATCTATGGAGAGGAAGAGGAGAAAATGAATCTGATCCAGAACAACGAGAGCGTCAATATGATTGTGAGCCGCGACCCGGATTTTCTGCGGAACCGCGGGGAGAAGGTAAAAGGTCTGCTGCAGAAGGCTGGGCTTGGTGCACTGCCGGTTCTGGTGGATGAGTGCAGCAGCAACATCTGGCAGAGGGATCTGTGCAACGATACCTGTTATAAAGCGGCATGGCTGTTTAAAAATCTTCTGGAAAATGAAGAGGCGCTGCAGGGAATTGCGTATTTCTCGGTCAATGACCGTTTGGATGAAGTATTTCCGGCGCGGGAAACGTATCATGGAGGTTTTGGGCTGTTCACGATGAACGGCATTCCAAAGGCGGTCTGCACTGCGCTGCGGCTGCTCGGCAGAATGGGATCTCGTCTGGTGAAGCGTGGGGACGGCTATTTTATCAGCACGGAGCCGGAGAAAAACCAAAGCCAGATTTACCTGTACAACTATGTTCACTACGATATGCTGTACCGCTACCGCCATGCCGTGAATATTTCCCGCACGGACCGTTACCGCGTATTCAATATGGGGGAAATCCGGACCTTTTCAGTGAAACTGACCGGACTGGAACCGGGAAAATATTGCCTGCGGCTGTATAAAGTGACAAAAGAGCACGGCAGCAGCTACGATGCGTGGGTGCGGATGGGAGCTCCGGAGCGGATGAACCGGATGGAGCGCGCGATGCTGTGCCACAGTGCGGACCCGGAATACCGTGTCTGGGAGCAGGAAACCGACCCGGAAGGCAGCCTCACGGTGCAGGAACGCCTGGAGCCGCACGAGACGGCGCTGATTGAGGTGGAGCAGATTCTGTAAAATCTTCAAAAAATTGCACTCGCGGTGGGAGAATACAGAGAAAGAGTGGAAAAAAAGCAACAATATAAGAAGATCTTGCGACAATTCGAGTAGAAAAGGACGAAAATATTGTTTATACTGAAAACAACATAAATGCTAAATTCTACAGAAAAGAGGTATTTCAAAATGGGGAAAATATTTGATTACGATGGCGTGCCGGTGCTGCATACCACATCCGGCGATTTAAAAGGTTATTTTTATGACGGTGTTTACATTTACAAAGGAATTCCGTATGCATACGCAGACCGTTTCCAGATGCCGGTTCCGTCCAAATGGGATGGCGTGAAGGATGCGACAAACTACGGCTTTGTATGCCCGCTTCAGAACCAAGATACACCGAACGGCGAGCTTATGGTTCCGCACCGCTACTGGCCGCAGGATGAGCACTGCCAGTCTTTAAATATCTGGACAAACAAACTCGATCCGGAAGCAAAAAAGCCGGTACTCGTATGGTTCCACGGCGGCGGATATGCAGCAGGATCTTCCATTGAGCAGGTTGCGTATGACGGCGTCAGCATCGCAAAGAAAGGTGATTCGATTCTTGTTTCCGTCAATCACAGACTGAATATTTTAGGATATCTGGATCTGTCTCCATTTGGGGAAAAATACAAAAACTCCGCAAACGCAGGCCACGCCGATATGGTGGCAGCCCTGCAGTGGGTACATGACAATATTGCCCTGTTCGGCGGCGATCCGGAGAATGTAACCATTTTCGGCCAGTCCGGCGGCGGAATGAAGGTGATTGACCTGATGCAGATTCCATCAGCAGACGGCCTGTTCCAGAAAGGCCTTGTCATGAGCGGTGTGATGGAAGGGGATCCGCTCGGCGCAGGAGAAAAAGATGGAACAGAGATTGTCACGGCAATGATGAAAGAGCTTGGCTTTGATGATGTGGCGCAGCTGGAAACCGTACCGTATCCGCAGCTTGCCGCAGCATATGCAAAGGTATCCCCGGCTATCGCACAGAATGGCGGCTACATCGGCGGCGGTCCGAAAAAGGGCGATTACTTCTGCGGAAATCCATTCGACGCAGGCTTCCGTGAGCATGCACATCAGATTCCGATGATGATCGGAACCGTATACGGCGAGTTCGCAACGTTTGCACCGGCAGCTTATGATAAGAACAAACTGACAGCGGAAGAGATTCTGGAAATCCTCAAAAAGGTTTATGGAGACAATGCCGAAAAGGTTCTGGACGCTTTCAAAGAAGCATATCCGGAGAAGAACGGTGTAGATGTTCTTGCGATCGACCGCGCAATGCGTGAGCCTACCGTAAAACTTGCCAAACTGTTCGCAAAAGGCGGCGGCAAAGCATATCTCTACAACTTCGCCCTGGAATTCCCGTTCCAGAACGGCAAACCGGCATGGCACTGCTCCGACATCCCGTATTTCTTCGGCAATAGCGATCTCGTAGAAATCTGCGGAATCCCGGATGTCAGTGATAAACTGGAAAGCGAAATCTTTGGCGCCCTGCTCGCCTTTGCAAAGAACGGAACCCCGGATCACGAGGGACTCCCGCACTGGCCGGAAACAGAAGCAGAGGATGCGGATACCATGGTATTTGATAAAAAGACCGAAGTAAAACACAACTACGACGATAAAGTCTTTGCAGAGATCAACAAAGTTCTGAAGCCGTGGAGCTTTATGGAACTGATGTCTGATAACATTCAGCATTAAAAGAAACGGTTCAATGCGGCATAAGCGGAATCTGGATCGGATTGCGAATATCCGCTTTGACAAATAAAATAAAAAAGCCGCCTGTTTGATTTGACAAATAAAATCAAACAGGCGGCTTTTTTCTGAAAATTCAGTGTTTTCAATCACATCTAAAGTACTATTCTAACAGGGTCCTGGCGGAAAAACCAGTAAAAAACAGATTGTACTGAAAAAAATACAATCTGTTTTGTTGACACACTTGAAAAAACATGATAATCTAGAAAATGCACTATTATGGCAAGATATGCCTAAAACCTTTTGTTCAGGCATGAGCGGTAATAAATATATTATAACACAAGGGGTGACAACGTCAATGGAGAAAAACAGAATACGTCCGATACCTACCGGAAAAAGTATGCGAATGAGTTACCAGAGACAAAAAGAAGTATTGGAAATGCCCAACTTGATTGAAGTCCAGAAGGATTCCTATGACTGGTTCCTGAGAAGCGGACTCAAGGAAGTCTTTGATGACATTTCACCAATCTCCGACTACGGCGGACGGCTGAGCCTTGAATTCGTAGACTTTACACTGTGTGAAGATGACGTAAAATACTCAATCGAAGAGTGTAAACAGCGTGACGCTACTTATGCGGCACCGTTAAAGGTAAAAGTAAGATTATATAATAAGGAAAAAGACGAGATCACAGAGCACGAAATTTTCATGGGTGATCTGCCGTTGATGACAGCAACAGGAACATTCGTTATCAATGGTGCAGAGCGAGTAATCGTCAGCCAGCTGGTACGTTCCCCTGGTATTTATTACGGCATCGCACATGATAAGCTCGGAAAGAGACTGTTCTCCTGTACCGTAATCCCGAACCGTGGAGCATGGCTGGAGTACGAGACCGATTCCAACGACGTCTTCTATGTCCGCGTAGACCGTACCAGAAAAGTTCCGATCACAGTCCTCATCCGTGCACTTGGAGTAAGCTCCAATGCAGAGATCGTAGAGCTGTTCGGTGAAGAGCCGAAGATTCTTGCAAGCTTCACCAAAGATACTTCCACCAACTATCAGGAAGGTCTTCTCGAGCTGTACAAGAAAATTCGTCCGGGCGAGCCTCTCGCAGTAGAAAATGCAGAGAGCCTCATCATGAGCATGTTCTTTGACCCGCGTCGCTATGACCTGGCAAAGGTAGGCCGTTATAAATTCAACAAGAAACTTGCGCTGCGCAGCCGTATCCGCAACCAGATCCTCGCTGAGGATGTTGTAGATCCGTCCACCGGTGAAATCCTTGCAGAAAAAGGCACCACTGTTACTCTGGAACTCGCAGACAAGATTCAGAACGCAGCAGTACCGTATGTATGGATCCAGACCGAGGAGAGAAACGTAAAAGTTCTTTCCAACTTAATGGTAGATCTGAAAGCATGGGTAGATGTTGACGAGGAAGAGCTTGGCATCAACGAGAAAGTATACTATCCGGTTCTGGAAAAGATCCTGGAGGAGAATACCGATATCGAAGAGATCAAACAGGCGATCAAACGTGACATCCACGACCTGATTCCGAAACATATCACAAAGGAAGATATTTTCGCTTCCATCAACTACAACATGCATCTGGAATACGGCGCAGGAAATGCCGATGATATCGACCACCTGGCAACCGTAGAATCCGTGCCGTAGGTGAGCTGCTTCAGAACCAGTACCGCATCGGTCTGTCCCGTATGGAGCGTGTGGTACGTGAGCGTATGACAACACAGGACATCGACGGAATTTCTCCGCAGTCCCTGATCAATATCAAACCGGTTACAGCTGCAATCAAAGAGTTCTTCGGATCTTCCCAGCTGTCCCAGTTCATGGATCAGAACAACCCGCTTGGAGAGCTGACGCACAAGAGACGTCTTTCCGCCCTTGGACCTGGCGGTCTGTCCCGTGACCGTGCCGGATTCGAGGTTCGAGACGTTCACTACTCCCATTACGGAAGAATGTGCCCGATCGAGACTCCTGAGGGACCGAACATCGGTCTTATCAACTCTCTGGCATCGTATGCGCGCATCAACGAGTATGGCTTCGTTGAGGCTCCATACAGAAGAATTGACAAATCAGATCCGAAAAATCCGCGTGTTACAGACGAAGTAGTCTACATGACCGCAGATGAAGAGGATAATTACCATGTAGCACAGGCAAATGAGCCGCTGGATGCAGAAGGACACTTCATCAACAAGAACGTTTCCGGACGTTATCTGGATGAGACCCAGTCCTACGAGCCGCACATGTTTGATTACATGGACGTGTCTCCGAAGATGGTATTCTCCGTTGCTACGGCGCTGATCCCGTTCCTTCAGAACGACGATGCGAACCGTGCGCTGATGGGATCCAACATGCAGCGTCAGGCCGTACCGCTGATGATCACCGATGCTCCTGTAGTAGGAACCGGTATCGAAGCAAAAGCAGCCGTAGACTCCGGTGTCTGCGTCGTTGCAAAGAAAGCAGGAACCATTTCCTACTCCTGCTCCAACGAGATCCGCATGAACAATGATGACGGAACAAAAGATGTTTACCATCTGACCAAATTCATGCGAAGCAACCAGAGCAACTGCTACAACCAGAAACCGATCGTATTTAAAGGTGACCATGTAGAGGCCGGCGAAGTAATCGCAGACGGTCCGTCTACTTACCAGGGCGAGCTTGCACTTGGTAAAAACCCGCTGATCGGATTTATGACCTGGGAAGGATATAACTACGAGGACGCCGTTCTTCTTAGCGAGCGTCTGGTACAGGATGATGTTTACACTTCCATCCACATCGAGGAGTACGAGGCAGAGGCCCGTGACACCAAGCTTGGACCGGAAGAGATCACAAAAGACGTTCCGGGCGTCGGCGATGAAGCCTTAAAAGACCTGGACGAGCGTGGAATCATCCGCATCGGTGCAGAGGTACGTGCCGGTGATATTCTGGTCGGAAAAGTAACTCCGAAGGGAGAAACCGAGCTGACCGCAGAGGAGCGTCTGCTCCGTGCCATCTTTGGCGAGAAAGCAAGAGAAGTACGTGATACTTCCCTGAAAGTACCGCACGGTGAGTATGGTATCATCGTGGACGCCAAAGTATTTACCCGTGAAAACGGCGACGAACTTTCTCCTGGAGTAAACCAGGCAGTCCGCATCTACATCGCACAGAAGAGAAAAATCTCTGTCGGCGATAAGATGGCTGGTCGTCACGGAAACAAGGGTGTCGTTTCCCGTGTACTTCCTGTAGAGGATATGCCGTTCCTGCCGAACGGACGTCCGCTGGACATCGTGCTGAACCCTCTGGGTGTGCCGTCCCGTATGAACATCGGACAGGTGCTGGAGATCCACCTGAGCCTTGCAGCAGCAGCGCTTGGATTTAACGTATCCACCCCGATTTTCGACGGCGCAAACGAGAAAGATATTCAGGATACCCTGGAACTGGCAAACGATTATGTAAACATGGAATGGGATGCATTCTCCGAGAAATATAAAGATATTCTGCTTCCGGAAGTATATCAGTATCTGGAAGAGCATCTGGATCACAGAGAACTGTGGAAGGGTGTTGATATCGCAAGAGACGGTAAGGTACAGCTCCGCGACGGACGTACCGGTGAGCCGTTCGATGGAAGAACGACAATCGGACACATGCATTACCTGAAACTGCATCACCTGGTAGACGATAAGATCCATGCACGTTCTACCGGCCCATACTCCCTCGTTACACAGCAGCCTCTGGGTGGTAAAGCTCAGTTCGGTGGACAGCGTTTCGGAGAGATGGAGGTTTGGGCTCTTGAGGCGTACGGTGCATCCTACACGCTGCAGGAGATCCTGACTGTGAAGTCTGACGATGTGGTTGGCCGTGTGAAGACATACGAAGCCATCATCAAGGGCGACAATATTCCGGAGCCTGGTATTCCGGAATCCTTCAAAGTATTGTTGAAAGAGCTGCAGTCCCTGGCACTCGATGTCCGCGTACTGCGTGATGACAATACCGAAGTTAAAATTATGGAATCAGTTGATTACGGTGATACCAATCTGAACCACATCATCGAGGGAGACCGTTACTCTGACAGAGAGGACGAGAGATTTGGTGACTATGGATTCTCCAAGAAAGAGTTTGACGGAGAAGAAATGGTAGATGTGGAAGAGGATGAAGAAGAAGACTCTTATCTTGATCTGGATGAAAGTTCAGATGATGACATGTAACTTGTAGATCTTCGCTTTGCGAGGAAAGGGGTAATCAAATGCCAGAAACAGCAAAAAAAGAAAATTACCAGATGAGCTTTGATGCCATCAAAATAGGACTTGCCTCCCCGGAGAAAATCCGGGAGTGGTCCCATGGCGAGGTAAAAAAACCGGAGACCATCAACTACAGAACGCTGAAACCGGAAAAAGACGGTCTGTTCTGTGAAAGAATCTTCGGACCAAGCAAAGACTGGGAGTGCCATTGCGGTAAATATAAGAAAATTCGCTACAAAGGCGTAATCTGCGACCGATGCGGCGTAGAAGTAACAAAATCCAGTGTGCGCCGTGAGCGTATGGGACACATTGAGCTGGCAGCTCCGGTATCCCACATCTGGTATTTCAAAGGAATTCCGTCCCGTATGGGACTGATCCTGGATCTGTCTCCGAGAACTCTGGAAAAGGTTCTGTATTTCGCAAACTACATCGTTCTTGATGCAGGCGATACCAAATTACAGTACAAACAGGTTCTGACCGAGAAAGAATACCAGGATGCCAGAGAGGAGTTCGGAAACAGCTTCCGTGCAGGTATGGGTGCGGAATCCATCAAAGAGCTTCTGATGGCAATCGATCTGGAAAAAGAGTCTGCTGAATTAAAGGCAGGTCTTAAAGATTCTACCGGACAGAAGAGAGCCCGCATCATCAAGAGACTTGAGGTTGTTGAGGCATTCCGTGAGTCCGGAAACCGTCCGGAGTGGATGATTCTTGATGCGGTTCCGGTTATTCCGCCGGATCTGCGTCCTATGGTACAGCTTGACGGAGGACGTTTTGCAACATCCGACCTGAATGACCTGTACCGCCGTATCATCAACCGTAACAACCGTCTGAAGAGACTGCTGGAGCTCGGTGCGCCGGATATCATCGTGCGCAACGAGAAACGTATGCTCCAGGAGGCAGTTGATGCCCTGATCGACAACGGCCGCCGCGGCCGCCCGGTAACCGGTCCTGGAAACCGTCCGCTGAAATCTCTGTCCGACATGCTGAAAGGTAAATCCGGCCGTTTCCGTCAGAACCTTCTTGGTAAACGTGTTGACTACTCCGGCCGTTCCGTTATCGTCGTAGGACCGGAACTGAAGATTTACCAGTGCGGTCTGCCGAAAGAAATGGCAATCGAGCTGTTCAAACCGTTCGTTATGAAAGAGCTGGTTTCCAACGGTACTGCACACAACATCAAAAACGCAAAGAAAATGGTCGAGAAACTCGAGCCGCAGGTATGGGACGTTCTCGAGGACGTCATCAAAGAGCATCCGGTTATGCTGAACCGTGCCCCTACGCTGCATCGTCTGGGTATCCAGGCGTTCGAGCCGATTCTGGTAGAAGGTAAAGCGATTAAGCTGCACCCGCTGGTTTGTACCGCATTCAACGCCGACTTCGACGGTGACCAGATGGCTGTCCATCTGCCGCTGTCCGTAGAAGCACAGGCAGAGTGCCGTTTCATGCTTCTTTCTCCGAACAACCTTCTGAAACCGTCCGATGGTGGTCCGGTAGCCGTTCCTTCACAGGATATGGTTCTTGGTATCTACTATCTGACACAGGAGCGTCCGGGCGAGAAGGGCGAAGGAAGCTTCTTCCGCGATATGAACGAAGCTATCCTGGCATACGAGAACGGATACATTACCCTGCAGACCAAGATTACCATCCGCTGCGAAAAAGAGATGGAAGATGGTACTGTAATGCAGCAGAACGTAAGCTCCACACTCGGAAGATTCCTCTTCAATGAGATTCTGCCGCAGGATCTGGGATACGTAGACCGTACGGTTCCGGGTAACGAGCTTGCGCTTGAGGTTGATTTCCTCGTTGCAAAGAAACAGCTGAAACAGATTCTGGAAAAAGTTATCAATACACACGGAGCTACCAAAACCGCAGAGGTTCTGGACTATATCAAGGCAACCGGATATAAATACTCCACCCGTGCAGCCATGACCGTATCCATTTCCGATATGACCGTGCCGCCGCAGAAGCCGGAGATGCTCGCCGAAGCACAGGCAACGGTAGACAGGATTACAAGAAACTTCAAACGTGGTCTGATTACAGACGAAGAGCGTTACAAAGAGGTTGTAGATACCTGGAAGAAGACCGACGATGCGCTTACAAAAGCACTGCTCGACGGACTGGATAAATACAATAACATCTTCATGATGGCTGACTCCGGAGCCCGTGGTTCCGATAAGCAGATCAAACAGCTGGCCGGTATGCGAGGACTGATGGCCGATACAACCGGACACACCATCGAGCTGCCGATCAAGTCAAACTTCCGTGAAGGTCTTCAGGTACTGGAATACTTCATGTCTGCACACGGAGCACGAAAAGGTATGTCCGATACCGCGCTTCGTACCGCCGACTCCGGTTACCTGACCCGTCGTCTGGTAGACGTTTCTCAGGACCTGATCATCCGTGAAATCGACTGTGCCGAGGGCAAGGACGAAATTCCGGGTATGTGGGTCAGCGAGTTCACAGACGGAAAAGAGCAGATCGAGAGTCTGCAGGATCGTATCACAGGCCGTTTCTCCTGCGAGACGATCAAAGACAAAGACGGCAACGTCATTGTAAAAGCAAACCATATGATCACCCCGAAACGTGCTGCCCGTGTCATCAAAGACGGCATCAACGAGAACGGTGAGCATTATACAAAAGTAAAAATCCGTACCATTCTTACCTGCCGTTCCGGTAACGGAATCTGCGCAAAATGCTATGGCGCCAACATGGCAACCGGCGAAGCAGTACAGGTTGGTGAGTCTGTTGGAATCATCGCAGCACAGTCAATTGGTGAGCCTGGTACACAGCTGACCATGCGTACCTTCCATACCGGTGGTGTTGCCGGTGGAGATATCACACAGGGTCTTCCTCGTGTCGAGGAGCTTTTCGAGGCAAGAAAGCCGAAAGGACTTGCTATCATCACCGAGATCCCTGGTGTTGCACAGATCAAAGACACCAAGAAAAAACGCGAAATCGTGGTTACCAATCCGGACGATGGCGTATCCAAGACATACCTGATCCCTTACGGATCCCGTATCAAGATCGCTGACGGAACGGTTCTGGAAGCTGGAGACGAGCTGACCGAAGGTTCTGTAAACCCGCACGATATCCTGAAGATCAAAGGCGTACGTGCCGTTCAGGATTACATGCTCCGCGAGGTACAGCGAGTTTACCGTCTGCAGGGTGTAGAAATCAACGATAAGCACATCGAGGTTATCGTTCGCCAGATGCTGAAGAAGATCCGCATCGAGGAAAACGGAGATACCGAATTCCTTCCGGGCGACATGGTAGACTTCCTGGAGTATGATGAGACCAACAAAGCGCTGATCGCAGAAGGCAAAGAGCCGGCAGAAGGAAAACAGGTTCTGCTTGGTATTACCAAAGCATCCCTGGCATCCGATTCCTTCCTGTCTGCAGCATCCTTCCAGGAGACCACCAAGGTTCTGACCGATGCCGCTATCAAAGGTAAGGTTGACCACCTTGTGGGCTTAAAAGAGAACGTTATCATCGGTAAACCGATTCCGGCTGGTACTGGTATGAAGTGCTACAGCAACATTCATCTGAATACCGACAGCATGATCGAGGAAGAAGAGGACGAGGATCTGATTCTGACCGAAGATCTTGAGGACGATGCTCCGGCAGCTCCGATGGCAGAAGCTCCGGTTGAAGAACCGTCAGCTGAAGAGGAAAAGCCGATGCTCGACTTCGACTTTGAGGAAATGATTCCGTCAAAGGATGATACCGAGGAGTAAACCCTTCAAGGTTAAAAAATAAATATGTCATTTGTGGAAAGCAGAGAATTTCCGGTTCGCCGGGGTCTCTGCTTTCCTTGTATTTTCGGGAGCATTTTGTTACAATGGAGGCAGAAAAGAGGGAAGCCTATGTGGATAAAAAAATTACCTGGCATCGTGGCAAATGCGGCGGTACTGATTCTGAATGTGTTTGCGATTCTGATGATCGTGGGGCTGTTTCTTCATCAGGGAACGACGGGGGAGCGTGTGAAAGAGACGATTACGCGTTTTTCCACGACGTCGCAGGAGTATTATGCGGAAGGCGAGGCATACAGCCAGACGAGCGACCGGGTGCATACGTATTCGGTGGAAGAAACAAGGTAATTATTCAGAGCCCCATCTCGATTCCGCTTACGCTGCATCTCGATGTGGCTTGTCGCCATATGAAATTCCAGAAAAAACTGCTCATTCATGCAAGCATGATTCGCAATTTTTTCTTCCATTTCGCATGGCTCTGAATAATTACCAAATAAAGAGGAAAAGATGAGGAAAACTATGCTCCAAGAGTGGAAAAGAAAAGGAAAAAAATTCCGCCATGAGGAAAAAGATGGAGAAGAAACGACGGAGCTTTCTGTGAAAATACGGGCGGCAAAATTTCGTGATCTGCCGATGAGTCTGCGGATTCTGATCGTGAATCTCAGTCTGTTTCTGATTCTGTGCGCCGTATTTTTTATGGCGGGCGCGTATCTGTATGCACCGCAGGCGGCAGGACGGAATTACGTGGAAGCATGCCTGGCAGGAGACTGGAACAGTGCATACGATGTATGTCAGTTCCCGGACAGCACGTTTCTGTCGCGGAAGAACTACGTCAATGCAATGACCTGGAAAGCAAAACAGGACGGCACTGACGGGCAGGAAACACCGGAGATCAAGAGCTTTTTCATGCGCAGAAAACAGAATCCTGAGACCGGGGAAAACAGGATTTATACTGTGCGGTACACGTTAAAAGGCGTGAGCGACTCGCAGGAAGAAACATTGGAGATCGCCGCCGGGGATACCGTAAAATGGAACTTCAAAGAGTGGTACGTTGTGCCGAAAGACAGCTACGTGACGGATGTCGAAATCACCGTCCCGGCGGATGCCTCGTTCTATCTGGACGGCGTGCAGGTCGGGAAAAAGTATTTAAAAGAGACGGCAGATAACGTCAGCATCTACAAAATCCCGTATCTCTTCCACGGCGGCCACACCATTGAACTGACCGAAAAACAGAAAGACCCATACCGCGAGATCATCCTCGTGCAGGACAACAGCAGCATGGAATTCCTGCCGGATTTAAAACTCAACGATTCCACCGGCAAAACCATCGCCGACCGTGTAGAAGAGTCCCTGGACAAGGTATTCACAGCCGCAGCCGCCGGAAAATCCTTCAGCACCATCAAAAACGAATTTTCCGCCGACACCGCCGTACAGAAAAACGCCAAAGAACAGTACCAGCAGCTCTGCGATGCCTGCCTGAACAGCGACACCAACACCGGAATCACCAGTATCACCGTGAGCAGCGTCTCCACAACCGTAACCAACGAATCCAAGCAGATGAAGATTGAAACTAACGTGACCGCTGCGATCGAGCGACGAACCCGTTTCCTCCATTTCTTCCGGAAAACCAAAACAGAGACGATCACCTGGAAAATCGAATCCGCCGTAACGCTGGAGAAGGAAACCTGGGTCATGGGAAGTGACTTCCTGAAGGGCGTTGATCTGGGAAAACAGACGGGCTGAAATTGAATAAGAACTACGCGAAAAAGAGTGATTCTGCATCCGATTTTCCGGGAACAGAGTCACTCTTCTTTGCTGCGATGAAGATGTTAAGAAACCATGAACTTAAATTTACCAGAAGTGGAAAAATGTAAGAATTTGTGCCTTGCATCTTAGGTCAGATCACGTTATGATAGTAAGTAGAAAAATGTCGAAAAACGTTTGCGTTACGATGGAAGAAAGTTCCGCAAAGGGGCGGGACGATGGAGTATAAACAGATCATATGGAAAGAAAATCATTGAAACAGAGAAGAAAGCAGATGCGCCGCAGACAGATGATGCAGAAAGTATCACGGATTTCCCTGTGTGTGGTAATCGGCCTTCTTTTTCTTGCGCTTATCTGGAAATTTGCGGGAGCGCAGCTTGCGAAAAAAGGAATTGTACTGAGTAATGACACAGCCGCAAAGACGGTGAGCGAGACGGCGCCGGAGGCGGAGGACGGATCGGGAAATGCGGGAATTAAGAAGCTTGCGGAGACCACGCCGCCGAATGAGACGCCGGGATGGCAGTACAGCTCGTCGGGCTGGTGGTACGCAACGGATGCCACAACGTACTACGTCAACGGCTGGGCAGATATCGACGGAAACCAGTACCATTTTGATTCCAATGGTTACATGGCGACCGGCTGGAAACCGATCGGCGGAAAAGGCTGTTACTTTGATGACCAGGGTGTTTACCAGCCAGACCGCAACGGCTCGATGATGGTAGCCCTGACCTTTGATGACGGCCCAGACGTCTATACCAGCACGCTTCTCGATACGCTGGAGCAGTACGGGGCACAGGCGACGTTCTTTATGCTCGGCAGCAATGTGGAAAAATACGGTGCAGATGTGATCCCGCGCATGGCGGCGATCGGCTGTGAGCTTGGAAACCATTCCTATGCTCATCCGAATATGAAAGAACTGAGCCTCGACGACGGCCTCGCCCAGTTCCAGATGACGGATGATCTGATTGCCCAGTACAACAACGGCCAGGGCGCATCCGTTGTCCGTTTCCCGTATGGAAACAGCACCGATGAACTGCTCGCATCTATCGGCCGCCCGAGCATCATGTGGGATGTCGATACCCTGGACTGGCAGACAAAAAATGTACAGGCAAACATCAGCGCCGTTCTCGACAGTGTAAGCCCGGGAGACATTATCCTGATGCATGATATCCACGAGACGACCGTAGAATCGTGTGCAACGATTGTGCCGGAGCTGATCAACCGCGGGTATGAGCTTGTCACGATTCATACTCTTGCAGCGGCAAACGGCGTGGATCTTGCAGCGGGAGAGACGTATTACGGCTTCCATGGCGGAACGACAAACGAATAGAAAACAGAATAGAAAAACGACAAAGAACCGCCGGTTTACTCTCAAATCAAGAGTGAACCGGCGGTTCTTATGTCGTTTTATAAAAATTTATTTCATTGCCGCTCTCTTACGAAGTCTGGAATCCAGCTCTTTCTTACGGATACGTAAGGAAACCGGAGTAACCTCAAGAAGCTCGTCCTTGTCGATGAAGTCCAGAGCCTGCTCCAGGGAAAGGATTCTCGGCGGAGTCAGACGCAGTGCCTCGTCGGAGGAAGAAGTACGGGTGTTGGTCAGGTGTTTCGTCTTGCAGACGTTCAGCTCGATATCCTCGGCCTTACCGTTCTGTCCGATAACCATACCGGCGTAAACCTTCTCGCCAGGTCCGATGAACAGAGTACCGCGCTCCTGTGCGGAGTACAGACCGTAGGTAACGGACTCGCCTGCCTCGAAAGCGATCAGGGAACCCTGTTTGCGGTATTCGATGTCGCCCTTGTACGGTGCGTAATCTTCAAACTCGGTGTTCAGGATACCAGTTCCTTTGGTGGAGGTCATGAAGATTCCACGGAAACCAATCAGGCCTCGTGCCGGGATTTCGAACTCCAGACGGGTGGAACCATCGCTTGCGCGGCTCATGCCGTGAAGCTCGCCTTTACGCTCGCTGAGGAGCTGGATGACAGTACCGGAGAACTCGTCCGGAACGTCAACGTATGCGATTTCCATTGGCTCGAGTTTGCGTCCGCGCTCGTCCTCTTTGTAGATAACTTCTGCCTTACTTACTGCGAACTCATATCCCTCACGGCGCATGTTTTCGATCAGGACGGACAGATGCAGCTCACCACGGCCGGAAACCTTGAAGCAGTCTGCGGAATCAGTCTCCTCGACGCGGAGAGAAACGTCAGTGTTCAGCTCACGCATCAGACGGTCACGCAGGTGGCGGGAAGTTACGTATTTACCTTCTTTACCGGCCAGCGGGCTGTCGTTTACGATGAAGTTCATGGAAATAGTCGGCTCGGAGATTTTCTGGAACGGGATGGAAACCGGGTTGTCCAGATCGCCGCAGAGAGTATCTCCGATGTGGATATCCGGGATACCGGAAACAGCAACGATAGAACCGATGCCTGCCTCAGTAACCTCTACTTTTTTCAGTCCGTCAAATTCATACAGTTTGCTGACCTTTACTTTTTTCTTCTTGGTCAGATCGTGGTGGTTGACCAGCATAACGTCCTGGTTCACGCGGATCGTTCCGTTTTCAACTTTGCCGACACCGATACGTCCAACGTATTCGTTGTAGTCGATGGTACTGATCAGAAGCTGTGTGCCAGCTTCCGGATCGCCGGTCGGAGCCGGGATGTATTTCAGGATGGTCTCGAACAGAGGAGTCATATCCTTCGGGGTATCGTTCAGATCGAGTACTGCATGACCCATCTTTGCGGATGCGTACAGAAACGGACAGTCAAGCTGTTCGTCAGATGCATCGAGGTCCATCAGAAGCTCGAGCACTTCGTCGATAACTTCATCCGGGCGTGCTTCCGGGCGGTCGATCTTGTTGATGCAGACGATAACGGACAGATCCAGCTCGAGTGCTTTTTTCAGCACGAATTTGGTCTGCGGCATAGCGCCCTCGAATGCGTCTACAACCAGAATAACGCCGTCTACCATTTTCAGAACTCGCTCAACCTCGCCGCCGAAGTCCGCATGGCCTGGGGTGTCGATGATGTTGATTTTCGTTCCTTTGTAGTAAACTGCTGTATTTTTGGAAAGAATGGTGATTCCACGCTCACGCTCGATATCGTTCGAGTCCATGACACGTTCCTGAACCTCCTGATTGGCACGGAAAACGCCGCTCTGTTTCAGAAGCTCGTCTACCAGTGTAGTTTTACCATGATCGACATGGGCGATGATGGCAACGTTTCTTACATCTTCTCTCGTTGTTTTCATTTCTTCATTCCTCTTCCTATGGGTTGACCCTGCCGGGTTCAATTTTTCAAAATTTCAAGCCGGCCGGGAATGTTTATCACAGCACAAAGGCAGGTGCCTTGCCGTTTTGTCTCTGCTGGATGCCTGCCTATCTAAACTATTATAGCACAGAACAGAGAAAAAAAACAGGGAAGATGTGACATTTTTTGTATTGCAATGGTAGAAAATACGAAGCATGTGGTGCGGTTTTTACAGAAACATATACAAAAAATTGGGCAGAATGCTGATTTGAATAGAAATAAAAAAATCTGGAAAAAAGTGGTTCTGAAAAAGAAAAGTGGTTCATACATTAGGATTATAGATCAGCAAAGTACCGATCAGAAATCAATATTCAGAAAGAAAAGACAAAGGAAGGGGATTTTCATTATGGCAGACAAGATGATTGAAAACAATCAGGTGGTTATCATGGGAGAGATTGTCTCCCCGTTTACATTCAGCCATCAGGTATTCGGAGAGGGCTTTTACCTCGTCAATGTGATGGTCAAGCGGTTGAGTGAATCGCAGGACATCATTCCGGTGATGGTCTCCGAGCGGCTGGTGGACGTATCACAGGATTACCAGGGTGAGTGGATCTGCATCAGTGGTCAGTTCCGGTCCTACAACCGCCACGAGGAGAAGAAGAACCGTCTGGTACTCTCCGTATTTGCGCGGGAACTAAGCTTCGTGGAGGAAGAGGACGATTCCGTCAAATCCAACCAGATTTACCTCGATGGATACATATGTAAACCGCCGGTCTACCGGAAAACACCTCTGGGAAGAGAGATCGCCGACCTTCTGATTGCGGTCAACCGTCCGTATGGAAAATCAGATTATATCCCGTGCATCTGCTGGGGACGGAATGCGCGGTATGCCTCTGCGTTTGCCGTGGGCGGCCACGTTCTCATCTGGGGACGGATCCAGAGCCGGGAATATATGAAGCGGCTGAGCGAGACGGAAATGGAAAAGCGGACCGCATATGAGGTTTCGGTGAGCAAGCTGGAATACAGTGAGAGTTAAAGCGCGATCCGCTGTTGACAAGAAAATTTAATGATGCTATAGTAAGAGCAGAACTGAAGTGGATAGAGGTCGCATTACTTCAAGAGTACCTTTTCGGATGCCTCAGCAGCAAAAGAAGAAGAGGAAAAGGGAAGAATGCCGAAGGACATCCGGCGCTGAACCGGTATGCTCCTGGGCGCAGGTTGAAAAAATCTGCGACTGTCATCGAGAGATGGAGAGCTATCTGATCATAGATACTGCGTATGTGTGAATTTGGAGGCGATCTTATCGGGGATGAGGCGCCTCTTTTTTAAACGGAAAGTGAAATTTTCCGTGAGAGATAAGCTCCGGCGACTGATTTCTTATGGTTTTATCTGACACAACATACAGGAGGAAAAGAGAATGTCTATTTTTAAAGGTGCAGCTGTTGCAATGATCACACCGATGACCGAAACACAGGAAGTGAATTACGAAAAACTCGGAGAACTGATTGAGGAGCAGATCGCCGGCGGAACCGACGCCATCGTTATCTGCGGAACCACCGGTGAGGCTTCGACCCTGTCCCATGAGGAGCATCTGGATGCCATCAAATATACCGTGGAAAAAGTAAATCACAGAATCCCGGTAATTGCAGGAACCGGCTCCAACAGCACGGAGACAGCAATTTATCTGTCTCAGGAAGCAGAAAAATACGGCGTGGACGGACTTCTTCTCGTTTCTCCGTATTACAATAAAGCAACACAGAAGGGCCTGATTGCACACTTTACCGCAATCGCAGACAGCGTCAAAGTGCCGGTCATCCTTTACAACATTCAGGGCAGAACCGGCGTAAACATTGCACCGGAAACGATCGCCTATCTGTTCAACAACGTTGAGAATATCGTTGCAGTCAAAGAGGCTTCCGGAAACATTTCCCAGGTCGCAAAAATTATGCAGCTGACCGATGGAAAGATCGATCTGTACTCCGGAAACGACGATCAGGTTGTGCCGATCCTTTCCCTTGGCGGAAGCGGTGTAATCTCCGTTCTTTCCAATGTAGCACCGCGCAAGACCCACGACATGGTACAGAAATTCCTCGACGGCGATGTGGCCGGATCCAGAGAAATCCAGCTGAGAGCACTGCCGCTCATCGATGCGCTGTTCTGCGAAGTAAACCCGATTCCGGTAAAAGCAGCGCTGAACCTGATGGGCAAAGAGGTTGGACCGCTTCGTCTGCCGCTGACCGAGATGGAGCCGCAGAACCAGGAGCGCCTGGCAAAGGCTATGAAAGATTTTGGAATCAAACTGGCTTAAGTTAAGAATACACGAAGTAAAGAAGGAAAAAGACAATGGTTAAAATTATTATGCATGGCTGCAACGGCCATATGGGACAGGTCATCACCGGCCTGGTAAAAGAAGATGCAAATGCAGAAATCATAGCCGGAATCGATATGAACGACAACGGCCAGAACGATTACCCGGTATTCAAAAGCCTGGCAGAATGCGATGTTCCGGCAGACGTAGTCGTTGACTTTTCTTCCTACAAGGCAGCCGACGCACTGCTCGATGCCTGCAAGGAGAAAAAACTTCCACTCGTCCTCTGCACCACAGGCCTCACCGAGGATCAGCTCAAAAAAGTGCAGGAGACCAGCAAAGAAATCCCGGTTCTCCGCTCTGCAAATATGTCCCTTGGTGTGAATACGCTGATGAAACTGGTACAGGCAGCTGCAAAAGTGCTTGCCGAAGCAGGCTTTGATATGGAGATCGTGGAGAAACACCACAAACTGAAATGCGACGCTCCAAGCGGAACCGCCATCGCCCTGGCAGACAGCCTGAACGCGGCAATGGACAACCAGTACCACTACGTATACGACAGAAGCCAGCGCCACGAGCAGCGTGACCCGAAAGAAATCGGAATCTCTGCTGTACGCGGCGGCACCATCGTCGGCGACCACGACGTCATCTTCGCAGGCCCGGACGAGGTTGTTACCCTGTCCCACAGAGCATATTCCAAGGGGGTTTTTGGAAAAGGTGCTGTAGAGGCCGCAAAATTCCTGGCTGGAAAGCCAGCCGGTATGTATGATATGCAGGATGTGATTGCTGCGAAGTAAGGCAGAAGCAGGAAATAGAAAAGATAAAAAAGAAGGCAGGCTGTGTGCAGTTGCACAGCCTGCCTTCTTTTGAGCTGCTTTTCTGTTTTAGCCAATGAGTTTTTTCACTTATGCAGCGTAATAGGAATACGTTCCTCTGTCAAAAAATCTATTTCAGTTCCCGTTCCGCTTTTTCCCAGATCTCTTCGTCAAGATCAGTCAGCGCCAGTGCATCCGCAAGTTCCCGCACCCGTTTTACCGTGAGATAAAAGTAATTGATACCGCAGGTCAGCGTCCGCTTTAAGGAGCGGGCAAGGACACTGCCGTGGGTTTCCAGTTCGGCACGGTCGAACTCGGCGAGATAGCCCTCGAGATCATAGGGGATCTGAAAACATTCGATCTGCCATGTGCTGTTTTCCAACGTCAGAATTGCGAAGTGCGCATGGCCGCCGACATCATCAAGCGCAAGCCCAAGGGATCCTGGATTCAGATACGTTTTTCCTGCGTATTCTTTCTGTTCCTGCTTGTGGCTGTGGCCGCCAAGCAGGATGGAGGCATCGAGATTTTCCAGATGAGAAAGCAGGAGCTCCGGATGCAGCCCGAAATTCCCTCGGATTTCACCAGGTGCGCCGTGGCAGAGCCGAAGTGCCGGGAAAAGGGATTCACGGCAGGTGTCCGGTGTAACTTCTTCCTGCGGTACAAAAACGGGAACCAGTTTCCCGGCTCCATCCATTTTTCCAATCAGAACACCGTCTGTCGGCAGCTGCTCAAAAAATTTTAGATCCTGATCGGTAAGATTCCGAAACGTGTAATCCAGAAGCCCGCTCGTCGAAGAACCCGCCTTCCAGTTCTGCGGCTGCCAGAGATTCTCAAGCAGATATTCCTCCCGGTTGCCGCGCACCAGATAGCACGGAAACTCCTCCTGCATTTCGCGGAGCACCCCCATCATCCTCTGCGGAAACGGCCCATCCGTCACAAAATCTCCCAGCCCGATGATACCGTCAATTTGCTGCCTGCGAAGAAACTCCATCACCTCCGAGAGTGCATAATAATTCCCATGAAGATCACTGATTACTGCTAATTTCATGTGTTTTCCTTTCTATGTCAAAATCATAAAATGCGAGATACTGTCTTGATTTTATCAAATGGTGAGAAGGAACGCAATTTATAAAAATATAAGCCAGGCAATTGATGAAATGATGGAAGACAGCAAAACGGAAGGCATTGAAAAAGGCAAACTTGAGGTGTTATCAAATTTATTAAAAAAAGGAACGATCAGCATTCAGGATGCCGCCGACTGTATGGCAGTGTCTGTGGCGGAATTTAAGAAGCTGGTCAATAAGTATCCCATCTGATTCCGAAAAACCTGCTGACAGAAAAAGCATGTTGTGATAAGATCAAAGGCAGAGAGTTTCGAATATCTTTACTGTCGGAGGGAATGTATGATTAATCGGGAAGACATGCTGGAGCTGACGAGGAGGATGACGCCGGCGCGGACTTCGTTTGTGCGGATGGCGGGTTGCTATACGGATTCGGATGGGGAGTATGACGGCAGTTTCAACATTCATTTTCTGAAACTGTCCGGTTCGGAAAAGGCCAGGAATCTGGCGATTGCCAAGAAAATTCCGTTTGCGGAATCGAATGAGAAGCTGCGGGAATACCGTTTTCCGGAAACATCCCAGGGGCCGGGCAGTATCTGGCAGATGCTGATGGCGCTGCGGGAATGCGGACTGAAGAACGATGCGCTGTTGGAAACGTTCTATGATATCCTGATCGAAGGATTGCAGATTCACGGGGCTTATGCCATTTACATGTTTTATGACCGGTATGATATTCCGGCAAAGGCTTCCGATAAAGAGCGCCTGGGGGAATCCGAGGAGATGTTCCCCTATCTGATCTGCGCTGTCTGCCATCTGGTTGGAGAATACGAGCCGGGAAATCCTATCTGTGGATTCCTGTTTCCTGCCTTTGTGGACCGGAGCGGAGATCTGGAACGGGTTGATATTTATGCAGAGCGTGCAGCGTGGGGCGATCGGATAGCCAGCATTCTTGGCGCGAAGGGCAGAAAATTCAGATGCGGTCTGTAAAAGAAAAAATCAAAATTGACGGATCAAACCAGGTGCTGATGTGCCTGGCAGTAAAAAAACTTCCCGGCGAACCTGCATGTATCGTTCGCCAAGGGAAGTTTTTTAGATACGGGAGCAGCAGAAGTGCATATTTACTGTGCCATCCCCGCTCCATTCTGTGTAGTTGCTCCGTTTTCCTGCGGATTCTGCGTCTCATTGTCGCCGCCGCTTACCACATCGTCCACCGCGCGGCCGACATCCTCAACGCCCTCACCGACACCACGGGTCACATCTTCAGCGGCGTCGCCGACATCATCCCCAAGGGTATTTCTATCCCCGGTATTTGTGCCGTTGGCATTCCCATCGGTGCCCTCCGTCACATCATTTACATTGTCGTTTGACGGCATCTCTGTCGTATTGACGTCGTTTCTGTTATCCGTCTGTCCCATGTCGCTCTCCGTGTTGGTATTGCCATTTCCGGTGTCATTCGTGGTGTTGTTTCCACAGGCCGTCATCCCGGCCAGTAATACCGCCAATGCCAGCGTCATACACACTCTTCTGATTTTTCTCATCTTCAAAATCTCCTTTCCCTAACAGTGTCTGGACAGTTGCTAGTATTTGAAAAATGCCGGAAAATATACGGAAAAAAGAGGCTTTTGGAAATCTTGACAAAGGAAGAAAAAAACACTAAAACAAAAAGTACGAAAACGGACTAAAAACGAAAACAGGATATATCGAAATGGAAGTCAATCCGGCAAACCGGCGGGAAAAAATCATCAGTCTGACTGAAACGGGAAAACAGTATGCGAGAGAGCTGATTCTTCCGCTGTTTCAGTCCGAGGAGGAAGCTGCGGCGCAGTTTACGGAGCAGGAGATGACAGAAGTAATCCGGATGCAGGAAAAATTTGCCGACGCACTGGCAAAGAGTATGGAGGAGAAGGAAAATGAGTGAAAAAGTAACAGCAGGAAGAGATTACCTCGGTGGATTTGCGCCGGAGTTTGCAGCGTTCAACGATGATATTTTATTCGGAAAAGTCTGGGCGAAAGAGGACAATCTGCCGCCATTTTGTATGTGGAAAAGGTATCCATAGTTCACAATCTGTCCGCTTCGTGATATGATAACAGCAGAATTCGAAAAGGAGAGAAAGAGAATGAAAGAAGAACTGAAGAAATCCCTTCGCACCTACGGCGCCCTGCTGCTGCTCGGTGTGACCGGCGTTCCGCTCGGTGCGGCAGTCGGTCTGATTGAGGCGCTGTTCTGCCGTCTGCTTTTGAAAGTCACGGCTATTCGCGTGGCACATCTTTTCTGGTGTCTGCCGTTTCTCGCTATGGCAGGTCTTGTGATCGTGGCAGTCAATCAGAAATTCGGTGGCAGGGGAAAAGGAGGCATGAGTCTGATTTTTGATGTAGCGTATGAGGAGGAGACAGAGCTTCCGCTTCGCATGATTCCGCTGGCAATGCTCTCAACGGCGTTGACGCATCTGTTCGGTGGAAGTGCCGGCCGCGAGGGCGTTGCCGTTCAGATCGGTGCTGTGTTTTCCTATTTTGCCGGCAAAAAATTACCGTTTAAAAACGCGCCAGGTATCTTTCTGGTAACCGGTATGGCCGCCGGCTTTGCGGGCATGTTCGGAACGCCGATTGCAGCTGTGATCTTTGCGGTAGAGGTGCTCGCTGCGGGTGAAATGCGGTACGAGGCACTGCTTCCGGCGTTTACCGCATCTTTCTCTGCGAGCGCTGTAGCTTCCCTGCTTGGAATCCGCAAAGAAAATCTGGCTGTCCACATCAGCGAAAGCCTGACACCGTTCCTGCTGGTGCGTCTGATTACACTTGGTATTATTTTTGGAATCACAGGCGGCCTCTTCGCCTGGTGCTTAAAGCACACGAAAAAATATCTCGGCGAAAAAATCAAAAATCCGCTGGTACGTGTTTTCTCCATCGGTGTTATCCTTAGCATTCTGTTCCTGGTTCTGTACCGCGGACGGTATTGCGGCTTTGGAACGAATCTGGTGGAAGCGATATTTCATGGGGAAAAGGTATATGCATATGACTGGGCGCTGAAATTTATCCTGACAATTCTGACGCTGTCCGCCGGGTTTCAGGGCGGCGAGGTAACACCGCTGTTTACCATCGGAGCAACCCTGGGAGCAGTCCTTGGCAATCTGTTCGGTATTCCGGTGGAGCTTTCCGCGGCGCTTGGCTATGCGGCGGTTTTCGGTGGCGGAACCAATACCTTACTGGCGGCTATTTTCATCGGCGGCGAGATTTTTGGCTACGATTATCTGCCATATTTCTTTATTGTCTGCACCGCGGCCTACGTATTCAACCGCAACAGCTCGATCTATTCCCGCCAGAAACTGACGAAATACAGCTGCTGATAACAGAAACGTCACAAAGTTATCACACACCGTTACGTGTTACAGTTCACTGGTGCCCAGCGAACTGTAACATTCGCAACCCTCATTTAAAGTTTTGCTTCGCAAAAGGAGGGTTGCTCACACCTGAAACATGTTCTTACGCAGCGAAACAGCAAGTGTTTCACTGCTGAGTGAACAGTAACGGTTACGTTACGATACGGGTTGACGCGTTTCCGGGAATGAGGTTATACTAGAGGTATCATATACGAAAAAGGAGTAACGAATTATGAAAGGTATCGTACTTGCCGGAGGTTCCGGCACACGTCTTTATCCGTTAACTATGGTAACATCGAAACAGCTTCTCCCGATCTATGACAAGCCGATGATCTATTATCCGCTGTCTGTTCTTATGAATGCAGGCATCCGCGACATCCTGATCATCTCCACACCGCAGGACACCCCTCGTTTTGAGGCACTGCTCGGAGACGGCCATCAGTTCGGTGTACAGCTTACCTACAAAGTGCAGCCAAGCCCGGACGGACTGGCACAGGCCTTCATCATCGGCGAGGAGTTCATCGGGGATGATTCCGTTGCCATGGTGCTCGGCGACAACATCTTCTTCGGACACGGTCTGAACAAACGCCTGAAAGCAGCAGTAGAAAACGCTGAGACCGGAAAAGGCGCAACCGTATTCGGCTATTATGTAGATGATCCGGAGCGTTTCGGAATCGTAGAATTTGACTCCGAGGGAAAAGCCATCTCCATCGAAGAGAAACCGGAGAAACCGAAATCAAACTATTGTGTTACAGGTCTGTACTTCTATGACAACAAAGTCGTAGAGTATGCAAAGAACCTGAAACCGTCACCGCGCGGAGAGCTTGAGATCACCGACCTGAACCGGATCTATCTGGAAGACGGCAGCCTGAACGTTGAGCTTCTCGGACAGGGCTTCACCTGGCTGGATACCGGTACACATGAGAGCCTGGTAGAGGCAACCAACTTCGTAAAAACCATCGAGACCCATCAGCACCGCAAGATTGCGTGCCTCGAGGAGATCGGTTACCTGAACGGCTGGATCGGCAAAGACCAGCTTCTGACCGACATCGAGCCGCTGAAGAAAAATCAGTACGGTCAGTATCTGATGGATGTGATGAACGGAAAATATATCGACAAATAAAAGCGAACAGCGCTGAAGAAAACTGCCCCGGAAGAAAAATCCGGGGCAGTTTTTGAAAAAAGTGCTTGACCATGACATAACGTCATCCTTTATACTCATGGTACAAACAGAAAATCAGACTGAAAAACAAGAGACAGACAAAACATAACGATAACAAAATCAGAAAAAGGAGAACCATTATGAGAGTATTTGTAACAGGTGTAAAAGGCCAGCTCGGCCATGACGTCATGAATGAACTTGCAAAACGCGGTCATGAAGGAATCGGCGTTGATATTGAAGAAATGGATATCACCGATGCAGAAAGCGTAAGAAAAGTCATTACCGAAGCAAACCCGGATGTCGTAATCCACTGTGCAGCATGGACGCTGTAGACCTTGCTGAGGATGATGACAAAAAAGAAAAAGTACATCAGGTCAATGCAGTCGGAACCGAGAACATCGCAAAAGTCTGCCATGACCTTGACTGCAAAATGATCTACATTTCCACCGACTACGTATTCGACGGCCAGGGCACCCGCCCGTGGGAGCCGGATGATGAGCGTCATCCGCTGAACGTATACGGCCAGACGAAATACGAGGGAGAGCTCGCGGTAGAAAAATGGGTGAAAAAATTCTACATCGTCCGCATCGCATGGGTATTCGGCGTGAACGGAAAGAACTTCATCAAGACCATGCTGAACCTTGGAAAGACACACGATCATCTGACTGTTGTAGATGATCAGGTAGGAAGCCCGACCTACACCTACGACTTGTCCCGCCTGCTTGTCGACATGGCGGAGAAAGAGAACTACGGCCGCTACCATGCAACAAACGAGGGACTCTGCTCCTGGTATGAGTTCGCCTGCGAGATTTTCAAACAGGCCGCTGAGATCGATCCGGCTTACGGAAAAGTAAGTGTATCACCGGTAAGCTCTGACCAGTACCCGGCAAAAGCAAAACGTCCGTCCAACAGCCGCATGAGCAAAGAGAAACTGACCGAGAACGGATTCGAAAAACTGCCGACCTGGCAGGATGCGCTGCACAGATATCTGCGCGAGATCGAATTCTGATAGCAAACCCCGAAAATAACGCAAAAAAGCAGTTCTGAATTTTTTTATCCTCTTCCGGCAAGAAAACACGTTCGGCGGTGGGAGATGAATTTATAGCAAGACCAGAAAATAACGCAAAAAATTCAGCACTGCAGAGCGTGAATTACTGCGTCACGGATTTTCGTCGTACCCCGGTACGCCTTCAAATCAGTGACGCAGTAATTCGCGCTCTGCAGCACTGCCTTTTTTGCATTATTTTCTGGTCTTGCTATAGTTTCTGAGATTGCTATAAACATTTCCAATAGGCGGAGCCCCAGGTAAAACGGGGGCTCCTTTTTCTTATGCCAAACCCATGCATTCAACAGGGAGAATGCCCTTTTTTCTTTTGTGAATATTGACAGAAAATGCCGTTAAAATTCTCACATTGGATCCGGGTATTTCTGTTGACATTTGAACATGAAATTGCCATTATGAAAGCAGAATCTTTACGTATCCGGCAGGGGGCAGGAACGTGAAGATGACAAAAGAAGGCATGGGGGATGAAGCAATGAAAAAGAGTCTGTTTTACCGGGCAAAAAAGATGCCGCCATCTGCGCAGATCATGCTGCTGTTTGCCGTCGAAGGTGTATTTCTGCAATATATCACATCGATCAACGGTTTCGGCCTGAATCTGTATGCGACAAACATGGGTGCAACCGACAGTCAGATCGGTATTATCCAGATGGTGCCGAACATTGTAGCGTGTGCAGCACTGCTGCCGCTTGGAATTCTGGCGGATCGTCTGAAGTCGACAAAGACGATACCGATGCTTACGCTTCTTGTGATGTGTGCCGGCTATGCATTTCTTGGAAGTGTACCGGCACTCGGCGAGAGATGTATGGAGCTGTTTTTTGTATCACTGGCATTTACTGCGGGGGCGCTTGCTATTTACAATGCGCAGTGGCAGGCAATGTTCGGTGCTGCGGTTTCACTGCGGCAGCGAAACGATGTCTATGCCTTTCGGAATCAGTTCATGTTTGTGATTGGCATTCTTGCACCGGTGATCTGCGGGATTCTGATGGGAAGATGCCACACGGCCGATGGAAAGCTTCTGGTACTCCGAAGCTTCTTTTATCTGTGTGCTGTCTGTGTTTTGCTGCAGGCCGCTGCAATCAAAAAAATTCCGGTGGAACAGCAGGAGGAGGGCAAAGCTCCGGCAGAAGCGGGGAAGGCATCCTCACGTTTTTCTGTTTCTGATCTGCTGGAGGCGATCACAAGCGTGGGGAAAAATAAAGCATTGCGCTGGTTTTTCGTGCCGGTGGTCTTTTTCTATATCACCTGGCAGCTTGACTGGAGCATGTGGTATTTAGGACAGGTCAAATATTGCAAAATGTCGGAGATGACACTTTCCATCTGCAACGGTGTTTTCAATATCGGTCAGCTTGCGGCAGTTGGAATGATCGCGAAGGTTGTCCGGAAAAAATCGCCGGATTTTGCACTGATTTTCGCCGGGATCGGTCTTTGCTTCTGCCCGGTTATTATGATTTTGGTTCCACATTTACCGTTGGCGTACCGCGGGGTTACTTTTATTGTTCTGATGACGGTTCTGAACGCCCCACAGTGTGCCGTTGCACTCTGCACGGTACAGATTCTTTTAAATGCCGCACCGGAAAAGAACCGTTCGCTTTTGATCGGCCTCTTTACGATGATGACGACGCTGACCAACAGTGTTCTGCCGTTGCTTGGTGTCCGTCTGTATACGGCACTCGGGGCAGACCTTACGGCACTGTACCGGTTCAACCTGATAGATCTTGGGGTTCGCATTTTATCCACACTCGGGCTGATATGGCGTTATCAGAAGGCGAAAAAAGATGGCTTTCTGACAAAGATTTCGGATTGAGACGGGCCGTAAAAGCCGAAAATAACATTTACAACAGGAACGATATCGTGTATGATAAATGTGGCTTTCTTTGCACGTATGGAAAAGAGAAGCGCAAAAAGGAGTTTAAACAATGAAATGGAATAAATTTACATTAAAAACAAGATCGGAAGTGGAAGACATTGTGATCTCCACTCTGGCCGATGTGGGAATCGAAGGCGTGGAAATTCAGGACAAACAGCCTTTGACCGAGAGCGACAAACAGCAGATGTTCGTGGATATCATGCCGGATATTCCGGATGACGATGGCATTGCCTACCTGAATTTTTACCTCGATGTGGATGAGGACAAGGAGAAGGTTCTTGCAGATGTCCGCGCGGCACTTGCAGAAATGCAGGAGTTCCTGGACCTTGGAGAGTGCACCATCACAGAGTCTGAGACAGAGGACAAGGACTGGATCAACAACTGGAAACAGTATTTCAAACAGTTCTATGTAGACGACATTCTGATCATCCCGTCCTGGGAGGAAGTAAAGCCGGAAGACCGGGATAAAATGATCATCCATATCGATCCGGGCACAGCCTTTGGAACGGGTATGCATGAGACAACACAGCTTTGCATCCGTCAGTTAAAGAAATATGTGACAAAGGATACCGAGCTGCTTGATGTCGGAACCGGAAGCGGTATTCTTTCGATTATTGCACTGAAGCTTGGTGCGCGTCATGCGGTCGGAACAGACCTCGATCCGTGTGCGGTTCCTGCAGTTGAGGAAAACAAAGAAGTCAATGGAATTCCGGTAGAAGCGTTTGATATGATGATCGGAAATATCATTGATGACAAAGAAGTACAGGACAGAGTCGGATACGAGAAATACGATATCGTTACCGCAAATATTCTTGCAGATGTTCTTGTTCCGCTGACGCCGGTAATCGTACACCAGATGAAGCCGGGCGCTGTTTATATCACATCCGGCATTCTCGATGTGAAAGAGGAAGTTGTCAAAGAGGCAGTCGTTGCAGCGGGACTTGAAGTAGTTGAAGTTACACATCAGGGCGAATGGGTTTCTGTTACAGCAAGAAAACCGATGTAAATTAAGAAAAGCGAAACACCAGAAGAGAAAGAGAACAGATTCATGTACCGTTTTTTTGTAGAAGAAAGTCAGATTTATGACGGCACTGTCCACATCACGGGCAGTGACGTTAATCACATCAAAAATGTGCTCCGCATGCGGCCGGGCGAAAAAATACTGGTCAGTACCGGAGGCGAAAAGGAATATCATTGTGCTGTTTCGGATTTCCCGGAAGGGGAGGTTCTTGCCGCAGTAGAAGAAGTCACAGCAGCAGACAGAGAACTCCCGTCCGGAATTGTGCTGTTTCAGGGTCTGCCAAAAGGTGACAAAATGGAACTGATCATCCAAAAAGCAGTGGAACTTGGTGCGACGGAAATTGTTCCGGTGGAGATGAAACGCTGCGTTGTGAAGCTGGACCGGAAAAAGGCGGAAAAGAAAGCAGAGCGTTGGCAGACGATCGCGCTTGGTGCGGCAAAGCAGTCCAAACGGATGCAGATTCCGACGGTACACATGCCTGTTACATTTCAGCAGGCGCTTGCAATGATAGCAGAATCAGACGTTCGCCTGATGCCGTATGAGAACGCAGAGGGGATGGAAGGAACGAGAAAAATTCTGGAATCCATTGAACCGGGTGAATCTATTGCGATCCTGATCGGACCGGAGGGCGGCATCGACAAAGCGGAAGTGGAAATGGCCATGAAGGCAAAGGTAGAGCCGATTACGCTCGGAAAGCGCATTCTGCGCACGGAAACAGCCGGAATGACCGTGCTTTCCATTCTGGTGTATCTTTTAGAAGGAAGGGAACGAACAAGATAATGGAAGCATATCTGGACAATTCCGCAACCACCTGTGTTTATCAGGAAACCGCAGATCTCGTCTGTGATCTGATGGTAAATCATTATGGAAATCCGTCTGCGATGCATCAAAAAGGGGTAGAAGCAGAACAATATATCAGAACCGCCCAGGAAACGCTGGCAAAGATTCTGAAAGTCAAAGAAAAAGAAATTTTCTTTACCTCCGGTGGCACAGAGTCCGACAACTGGGCGCTCGTCGGAACAGCAATGGCAAATAAGAGAACGGGAAACCACATCATCACAAGCGCGATCGAGCACCCGGCCGTGTCGGCACCGCTGGCATTTCTGGAGGAGCAGGGATTCCGTATTACGCGCCTGCCGGTAAATAAAGAAGGCCTTGTGGATGTGAACGAACTCGAAGAAGCGATCACGCCGGAGACGATTCTCGTTTCGATTATGTATGTCAACAATGAGATCGGTGCTGTTGAGCCAATCGGGGAGATCGGACGCAGAATCAAGGCGAAAAATCCGAAAACGTATTTTCATGTCGATGCGATCCAGGCGTTCGGCAAATACCGGATTTATCCGAAACGGATGGGCATCGACATGCTCTCCGTGAGCGGCCACAAGATCCACGGACCGAAGGGAAGCGGCTTTTTATATATTGATGAGAAAGTAAAAATCCGTCCGCTGATCTTAGGCGGCGGCCAGCAGAACGGCATGCGTTCCGGAACCGACAATGTGCCGGGCATCGCAGGCCTTGCGAAATCCGCTGAGATCGTTTACAAGCATTTTGACGAGCAGACCGCGCAGATGTGTGCCTGCAAACATCGTCTGATCGAAGGATTACGGGAGCTGGACGATGTGGTCATCCATGGCATGCCGGAAGAAGATGGTGCGCCGCAGATTGTCAATGCATCGTTCTTAAATGTGCGCAGTGAAGTGCTGCTGCACACGCTGGAGGACCGCCAGATTTACGTTTCCGCCGGAAGCGCCTGCTCATCACACAAGAGAGCCGGAAGCCCGACGCTGACTGCCATCGGCGCATCGAAAGCCGAGATGGAGTCTGCCGTGCGGTTCAGCTTCAGCGAATTTACGACACTGGAACAGATTGATTACACCCTGGATACGCTGCGCGAGGTACTGCCGATGCTGCGCAGATTTACCAGGAAATAATAGAAAGAGGAAAATTATGATTACAATACAGCCGGAAATTGAAATCCTGAGCACCGAATCCTACGAGGATATGCTGCGCCGGATCGAGAAAATCGGAAGAGTCTGCTACAAGAGCGAGGAGCGCATTGGAGAAGGCACTGCAGAGAAATTCATCGCAGGCATCATCAAACGCGGCCATGAATCCGTCATTGAGCACGGCTCCATCACTGTAAAAGTAACGTGCGACCGCGGCGTGACCCATGAGATCGTCCGCCACCGTATCGCAAGCTACAGCCAGGAGAGCACCCGCTACTGCAACTATTCGAAAGATAAATTTGGAAACCAGATCACCTGTATCGACCTGGCAACCGGATTTTCCTATGATCTGGACGACGAGAACGACCGTAAAAAATACGAGGTATGGCAGAAAGCAATGGAAGCTGCGGAGCAGTATTACTTCCAGATGCTCGAACTCGGAGCAAAGCCGGAGGAGGCAAGAAGCATTCTTCCGAACTCCCTGAAAACCGAGATCGTCATGACCATGAACTTAAGAGAGTGGCGCCACTTTATCCGGCTTCGAAGCGCCAACGCCGCACATCCGCAGATGCGTCAGGTATCTGACCTGATCCTGAAGAAATTTTCTGAGAAATATCCTCTGTTCTTCCGCGATCTGGCTGAGAAAAAAGGAGAATAAAAAACGATGATGTACAAAGCATTTCTGGTAAAATATGCCGAGATCGGCATTAAAGGAAAGAACCGTCATCTGTTCGAGAAAGCGCTCTGCGTACAGATGGAGCACGCGCTTGCCCCGGTAGACGGAAATTTCCAGGTCACCCGTGAGATGGGACGAATCTATGTCAACACCGAAGGAGACTTTGATTACGAGGGCGCTGTCGATGCGCTGACAAGAGTTTTCGGTATCGCCGAGATCTGCCCGGTTGTCATTTTAGAGGACACCGGCTTTGAAGATCTGGCAGAGGCAGTGGTTTCCTACGTGAAAGAGCTGTATCCGACCGAGGAGAAAACCTTTAAGGTATGCGCACGCCGTGCGAACAAAAACTATCCGATGCACACAATGGAAGTCAACTGCGAGCTGGGCGGCCGCATCCTCGATGTCTGCCCGAACCTCAAAGTAGACGTTCACGAGCCGGATATCTATCTGAACGTCGAGCTGCGTCAGAAGATTTATCTGTACTGCGAGAGCATCGCAGGCCCTGGCGGTATGCCGGTCGGCACAAACGGACAGGCCATGCTGCTGCTTTCCGGCGGTATCGACAGCCCGGTTGCCGGATACATGATCGCAAAACGCGGTGTTAAGATTGATGCCGTTTACTTCCACGCTCCGCCGTACACCAGCGAGAGAGCCAAACAGAAGGTTGTGGATCTTGCAAAACTCGTTGCACGCTACAGCGGTCCGATCCGTCTGCATGTGGTCAACTTCACCGAGATCCAGCTGGCAATCTACGAAAAATGCCCGCACGACGAGCTGACCATCATCATGCGCCGTTATATGATGAAGATCGCAGAAGCGTTTGCACGTCAGGACAAATGCCTTGGCCTGATCACCGGAGAGAGTATCGGACAGGTGGCAAGCCAGACGATGCATTCCCTCGCCGTTACCAACGAAGTCTGCACCATGCCGGTCTTCCGTCCGCTGATCGGTTTCGACAAACAGGAGATCGTCGATATTTCCGAAAAAATCGGTACGTACGAGACATCCGTTCTGCCGTATGAGGACTGCTGCACGATCTTCGTTGCAAAGCATCCGGTGACAAAACCGAACCTGAATGTCATCAAATGCTCCGAGCGCCATCTGGACGACGTGATCGATGAGATGATGGAACGCGCAGTTTCTACCGCAGAGACGATCGAGGTCTGCTAAGGAAAACTTGCTTTAAAGAACAAAAAAGGCCGGATCTTGTTTTTGGGGTTCTGAAAAACAAGATCCGGTCCTGATGATAAACAAAGACAAAAAAAGAGCCGCGGCGAGTGCGCGGCCCTTATGTTCTATCGTAATTATACAATGTACGGAGCAAGAACATCAAGTACGGTCTGAAGAGCATCTCCATCAGCATGGACGTTCAGGTCGATCGGTTTGGAAAGGTCGAGGCTGAAGATTCCCATGATGGATTTTGCGTCGATTACGTATCTTCCGGATACCAGATCAAAATCAAAATCGAATTTGGAAATGTCGTTGACGAAAGATTTTACTTTGTCGATAGAATTAAGAGAAATCTGTACTGTTTTCATGTTTGTAATCCTCCCTGTTATTTGGTTAACATTATTTATTACCCTCATTTAACAGCTTTATCTTACCGTCTGGAGGGGAAAAAGTCAATGCGAAAACATACAAAGATAAAGTGGAATCTTCGTGATTTTTAATAATAAAGATGAAGAAGAAAGGAGTATGGCATGAAAAAAACGGTAGCTTTGCATAATCTTGGATGTAAAGTGAACGCATATGAGCTGGAAGCCATCCAGCAGCTCCTCGAAAACAGAGGGTACGAGATCGTGCCTTTTGCACCGGGAGCGGATGTTTACATTATCAATACGTGTACCGTGACGAACATTGCGGACCGGAAATCGCGGCAGATGCTGCACAAAGCGAAAAAGATGAATCCCGATGCGGTTGTCGTGGCCTGCGGCTGTTATGTGCAGGCGGCTGGGGAAAAACTCGAAGAGGATACGGCGATTGATCTGATCATCGGAAATAATAAGAAGAAAGATCTTGTGGATATTCTGGAAAACTTTCTGGCAGAACGTGAGGACGGTGGAAAACCATCCGACGCGGAGTGTAAGAGCTTCCTCGTAGATATGACACACAACCGTGAGTACGAGACACTCTCGATCAGCAAAACGGCGGAGCACACCCGCGCATTCCTGAAAGTACAGGATGGATGCAATCAGTTCTGTACTTATTGTATTATCCCGTACGCGCGCGGCAGAGTCAGAAGCCGCCGCCAGAGTGATGTGGTAGAAGAAGTAAAACGTCTGGTGGAGGCCGGATACCAGGAAGTCGTGCTGACCGGTATCCACCTTTCCTCCTACGGACTCGATTTCCCGGAGGGTGAAAAAGAGACGCTGCTCGACCTGATCCGCGCTGTTGATGCAGTGGACGGCATCAGAAGAATCCGTCTCGGATCCCTGGAGCCGGGCATCATCACCGAAGAGTTTGCAGAGGCGATCGTCGCAATGCCGAAGGTGTGCCCGCATTTCCATCTTTCGCTGCAGAGCGGAAGCAATGGAACACTGAAGCGGATGAACCGGAAATATACCGCAGAAGAATACAAACACAAATGCGATCTGCTGCGTAAGGTATATGGAAATCCGGCGCTGACGACCGATGTGATTGTCGGTTTCCCGCAGGAGAGTGAGGAGGAGTTTGAAGAGTCGCGCGCCTTTGTCGAGGACATTCATTTCTTCGAGACTCACATCTTCAAGTATTCGAGAAGAGAAGGCACCCGCGCCGCAGCGATGGCAGGCCAGATTCCGGAGCAGGAGAAGACGAAGCGCAGCCACGTTCTGCTGGAACTGGACAAGAGACGGAGACAGGAATATATGGAAGGCTTCCTCGGAAAAGAGCTGGAAGTGCTCATGGAAGAAGAAGTCGAGATCGACGGCGTCCGTTACTGGACGGGACACACGAGAGAATATCTGCGCGTTGCCGTTCTTTCAGAAGAAAATCTCATGAATCAGATGGTGCTTGTCACCCCGGCGAGAATCCATGGAAAAGACTGTCTGATGTAGGAAATGATACCAATCCGGAAGATCTGATAGAAAAAAAGAGCCGGAACGAAAAAGTTCGTTGCACTTTTTGAGGGTTCGTGGTAGAATACCCCGTGAGCCTGCAAAAAGGCGGGCAGACGAAGAAGAAAAACAGCGGCTGGCAGAACGAACGAAGAAGTGAGGGATGTCGGCTGCTTTCGCGTCTAAAAAAGTATAATCTGTAATTCGTAGTAATTCGTAATGAAATGTTCGGCCGCAGATGCGGCAAAGGGTAAAAATCGTGATCAAAGAAGAGATTGTCAGAGAACTTTATGCAATTGCAGGGGAAGATGCGGTACAGACCGCAGAACCGATGAAAAATCATACGACCTTCCGCGTGGGCGGTCCGGCAGATTATTTCGTCGCTCCTCATACAGAAGAAGAAATCAGAAAAATCGTGGCTCTCTGCGAAGAAAAAGAGATTCCGTGGTTCGTCACCGGAAACGGCAGCAATCTCGTTGTAAGTGACAAGGGCTACCACGGTGTGATTCTTTCGGTTTACAAAAACTTTCAGGGAATCGAAGTGGAAGGAAACAGAATCCGGGCGAAAGCCGGAAGCATGCTCGTATCCATCAGCCAGGCGGCAAGAGAAGCCGGTCTTTCCGGTATGGAGTTTGCCTCCGGAATCCCTGGAACTTTGGGCGGCGGCGTCCGTATGAACGCGGGAGCCTACGGCGGAGAGATGAAGGATATTGTACAGAATGTCACTGTACTCACAAGAGAAGGTGAGATCCGGGAACTGGAAAAAGAAGAGCTCGGCTTCGGCTACCGTGCCAGCGTCATTAAAGACAGAGGCTACGTCGTACTTGGAGCAGAACTTATGCTTGTTCCGGGAGATAAAGAAGAAATTCTTGCCCGCATGCAGGAATTGAAAAACAAGCGGGTAGAGAAACAGCCGCTCGAGTATCCGAGCGCCGGCAGCGCATTCAAGCGGCCGGAAGGCTATTTTGCAGGCAAGCTTGTGATGGATGCCGGGCTTTCCGGCTACGCAGTCGGCGGTGCAAAAGTATCGGAAAAACACTGCGGCTTCCTGATCAATGCAGGCGGTGCAACCGCATCGGATGTGATGGAACTGATCCGTCAGATCCAGGCAAAAGTAAAAGAACAGTTTGGCGTACAGCTTGAGCCGGAAATCCAGTTCCTCGGGGAATTCTGATTTTCGTTATCCACCAAAGGAGAAAAAACATGCGTTTTGTAATTGTGACCGGCATGTCCGGTGCGGGAAAAAGTACAGCGTTGAAAATGCTGGAGGACGCGGAATATTTCTGCGTCGATAACCTTCCGATCCCGCTGGTTGAAAAATTTGCACAGCTTACCGCCGACGGTACTTCCGGAGAAATCCAGAAAGTGGCAGTCGGAATCGATATCCGAAGCGGCCAGGCGCTCCCGGACCTGCAGAATGTTCTGGAGTGGATGAGCATCAACGGAATCTGCTATGAGATCCTGTTTCTGGACGCGTCCGATGACGTGCTGGTCAAACGATACAAAGAGACGAGAAGAACGCACCCGCTGGCAGGCCTTGGACGGGTGGATGAGGGAATTAGAAAAGAGCGCAAAGCACTTGAGTTCCTGAAAAAAGATGCGGACTACATTCTCGATACGAGCCAGCTTCTCACAAGAGAGCTGAAAGCGGAGCTCGATAAGATTTTCGTGCAGGATCAGAAATTCAAAAATCTGATGATTACCGTGCTCTCATTTGGATTCAAATACGGAATCCCGGCGGATTCGGACCTTGTTTTCGATGTGCGGTTCCTGCCGAATCCCTACTACGTAGAAGGCATGCGCCCGCTCTCCGGCAACGATGCTCCGGTACGGGATTATGTGATGGGATTTGAGACAGCGCAGGTGTTTGCGGAAAAATTAGAGGATATGATCCGTTTTCTGATTCCGAATTATATTTCCGAGGGCAAGCATCAGCTCATTATCAGCATCGGCTGCACCGGTGGAAAACACCGTTCCGTAACCCTTGCCAACGAGCTGTACCGGCGTCTTTCCAACGCGAAGGACTATGGAATCCGGATTGAGCACCGGGATCTGGAAAAAGACGCCATCCGAAAAGGAATTTAGAGGTGGAAGGATGTCATTCTCAAGCGAGGTAAAAGAGGAATTATCGAGACATCTTCCGACGGCACGCCACTGCCAGATTGCGGAAACAGCGGCGATCCTGTCACTCTGCGGACAGATTTCCGAGAAGGACGGGACGATACGGATTCAGACAGAGAATGCGTATGTGGCAAGAAAGTACTTTACTTTATTGAAAAAAACATTTAATATAGAGGCAGAGCTTGCAGTTAAGCTGAATCAGAAGGAAAATACGTATCTGATCCGCGTAAATGACAGGGAAGAAACCCGTCAGATTCTGCAGGCAGTGAAGTTACACGAGACAGACCGGCAGTTAACAATGCCGATTCCGGCTGTTGTGGTACAGCGTCAGTGCTGCAAACGGGCATTTCTGCGGGGCGCATTTTTAGCGTCCGGTTCCATCAGCGATCCCAACCGGTTTTACCATCTCGAAATTGTCTGCCCCGATGCGCCGAGAGCAGAACAGGTGCAGGAACTTCTGAAAAACTTTGGAATTGATGCACGGATCGTTCTCCGGAAAAACCACCATGTGGTTTATATGAAAGAAGGCGCACAGATTGTGGAGATGCTTGGCATCATGGAAGCCAACATCGCACTTATGAATCTGGAAAACGTGCGGATCTTAAAAGAAATGCGCGGCAGTGTCAACCGAAAGGTGAACTGTGAAACTGCCAACATCAACAAAACGGTCAGCGCGGCGATCCGCCAGATCGAAGATATCCGGTATATCGAAGAAACCACAGGCTTTTCTTCTCTGCCGGAACCGCTGGAGCAGATGGCAAGGCTCCGCTTACAATACCCGGAAGCATCGCTTCTGGAACTGGGCAAGATGTTAACGCCGGTTGTTGGTAAATCCGGAGTTAATCATAGATTAAGGAAACTAAAAGAGATTGCAGAAGATTTGCGAAGGAAACAAGGAGGAGAAGTATTATGATTAAGAAACCAATCACAATTCGTCTTTCAAGCGGCCTGGAGGCGAGACCAGTTGCCATGCTGGTACAGGTAGCGAGCCAGTACGAAAGTGAAATCTACGTCGAGAGCGGCAGAAAAAAAGTAAATGCGAAGAGCATTATGGGTATGATGACACTTGGTCTGGACAATGGCGAGGAAGTTACCGTGACCGCAAACGGAAAAGACGAGAGCGAAGCCATGGACGGCGTTGAAAAATATTTAAGCAGTCCTTTTGCTGAATAATCTTACTGCACTTATAGCATAAACATAGAGCAAAACGCATGTCAGAAAATTTTGACATGCCGTTTTGCTATGCTTTTTTATGTGAAATCAGACGAAAATCAGACCACGTTCTTTGCGCGGAACCAGTAGGTATAGAGATAGGAAAAACCGAGCGATTCATACAGTGTGATCGCAGGCGTGTTTCCCTCGACAACCTGAAGATACGCTTTCGTTGCACCGAGCCGGATTCCCTCGGAGAGGATTGTGCGGCAGATCGAGGAAGCGTAGTGGCGGTGGCGGTACGCAGGATGCACATGGATGGCATAGACACCGACGTAATCGCGGTCGCGGATGCCAAGGCCGGTGGCAACGATCGTTCCGGTTTCATCCTGGATGGAGGTACAGATGGTTTCTTTTGGAATGGCGCGGTACATCGAAGGAACGACCATGCGGTGCATCACGTTCGTCGTGCTCTTTAAAGCAAAGAGGCTGTCAATCCATTTCGGCGGGATAAAGCTGCTGACGGTCACGGCAACGGCAGGATCCTTTTTGGCAAAGTTCGCCAGATCCATTGTCATGACGTGCGTCGTGTGCTGGACTACATAGCCGCGGTCGGCGAGCATTGCATCAAAGCCGGGATTGACAAGCGGACTGATCTTGAAAATTGCCGGTGTACCCCAGCGACGGTAGATCTCCTCACAGTACTGCACTTTTTCCTCCACCGGAATCGTGGACGGCCCGATCTGCTCGACGCTGTTGGTCCGGTGTGTATAAAAATAAGAAAAACGAAGAATCCATCCGTCGTACAGCTCGATCTGGTGAGACGGCCATGCGTTCAGGGAAAGATCTTCGATGGTTTTGATCAGTGTATTCATATGAAAGTATTCCCCCTTTGGTTATGTATATAGTATAGAAGAAACAGGACAGATCTTCAAGAAAAAATCGAAAAATTCGACACGCGGAACCGGGCGGCCGGGACACGATGCGTAACGTTTTCTTGCATAATCGAAGAAAAGGGGTTATAATAGGGGGCAAAGACTGAGAATACAAGGAGAATTGAATATGTCAAAATTACTGAAGGTAATTGTGAATACGCTGCTTCTGCTTGCAATCCTGTCAGCAGGCGCACTGGTGATTCCGCCGTTTGCCGGCATCACGACACTTGTCTCAGACGGGATGGGAAATACCAACATTTCCCGCGGCGCTGTCACGTACGCAAAGAAGACAGATACGTCATCGGTTGCGACGGGAGACAAAATCCTGGTTGATGACAATTCCGGAAAGTATATCTATACGATACAGTCCCTCGACACCGCTGCCGGAACCGCATCCGTAAAAAATGTGATTAGTGGAGACGCAACGGAAATTACCGTGAGAGCAACCGTGAGCAAAGTGATCGTCACGATTCCGGTGATCGGCTTTCTGTCGATGGCGGCGCAGAGCAGAGAGGGAATCATGATCATCGGACTTGCCATTCTGTTTCTGGTCATTCTGTTCATCCTTTCCGAGGTATGGAAACGTGATGAAGAAGAGAATGAGGAAGAAGAGGATGAGGAGGAAGAAGACGAGGACGATGAGAAAGCGTCCGAAGAGCTTCACAGCAGAAAGAAAGCTGCCCTGGTAGAAAAAAAGAAACGGGAAGAACAGGAAATGACCGAACAGTTGAGAGCAGCCGACCAGAAAACGGCAGAAGAAGAGAAACAGGACGAATTTGAAATTCCGGATCTGGAAGAAGAAGGAACGGAGCAGGTGTCCTTTCATACCGCCGATCTGCAGAACCTTGTAAGAGGAGAAGAAACCGAAGAAATTCCGGAAGCCGTGGAAGAAACGGAAATCGTCGAAGAAGCTGCCGCAGAAGAAACAGCGGAAGAAGTGACAGAAGAAACCGAAGAAACGGAATCTGCAGAGCCGGAAACGGTGGAAGAAATCGAAGAGTTTGAAGAAACCATCGAAGAGCCGGAAGAAGAGCCGGAACCGTCCGAGCCGATCGAACTTGCCATGCCGGTTTACACGGCGGAAGAACTCCTCCAGAAGGCCCACGCAGCCGGAGATGACCCGAAAGTCATTGAAGATCCTGCAACCGGCATCACAATCTTAGATTATTCCGACATTCTGTAACTATTCAGAGCCATGCGAACGAAAAGAAAAGAACGCGAATCATGCTTGCATGAATGAACGTTCTTTTCTTTTTATTCATATGGCAAGAAGCCACATCGAGATACATCGCAGCGGAATCGAGATGGGGCTCTGAATAGTTGGAAAACGTCAAAAAAGAGAGAAATATAGGAAAAGTGCACAACACGGCACCCCTGTATTTCTCTTTTTGCATAAAAACGGATAAATCGAAAAAAATAAAAAAAAACCTTGATTTTTCGCGTGCTTTCTTGTATACTAACAACTGTTGTGACATTGATAGCGTTGAAGCGCGAGGTTGCCGCTGAGAAACAGCGGGTTTTCCGTGGAGCGAATGTCAAGTTAAAGAAACTGGCGACAAGTCACTGTACCCACAATTAAGTCCACCTGTAAGAGTGGAAACGACCGTGTGCAAACATCAGGACACACACGGGTAAGTGTACAGTCACCGCTTGTCGTACTCGTAAAAGTGCGAAAAGGAGGCGACTTTTTTTATGGCAAGTCAAGTAATGAGAATTACACTGAAAGCGTATGATCATCAGTTAGTAGATGCATCTGCACAGAAAATTATCGAAACTGTAAAGAAGAACGGAGCAACGGTGAGCGGACCAGTACCGCTTCCAACGAAGAAAGAGGTAGTAACAATCCTTCGTGCGGTTCACAAGTACAAAGATTCCCGTGAGCAGTTCGAGCAGAGAACCCACAAGAGACTGATTGATATCATCGCACCTACCCAGAAAACAGTGGATGCATTATCAAGACTGGAAATGCCGGCTGGTGTTTACATCGACATCAAGATGAAAAACAAATAAGATCAGCTGCAAAAAAGTCCGGGATCAGCCCCCGGCCATCAATCAAGCAAGCAATAGATGATATAGAAGCAACACTCATTCGAAGGAATCAACATCCCTAAGGGTCATAGTGTTCCACTTATATCAACTGTTCGCTAGAATGAACTTCTTTATAATAGGAAGTTCCGCTGTAGATAAAACAGGAGGTAAAAGGAATGAAGAAAGCAATCTTAGCTACAAAAGTCGGAATGACTCAGATCTTCGACGAAAACGGTGTTTTAGTACCGGTAACTGTATTGCAGGCAGGTCCGTGTGTTGTAACACAGGTGAAAACCGCAGACAACGACGGGTACAGTGCAATTCAGGTAGGCTTCGGCGAGAAGAAAGAAAACCGTGTGAACAAACCGATGAAAGGCCAGTTCGCAAAAGCAGGTGTTTCCTGCAAGAGATATCTGAAAGAGTTCAGATTTGAAGATGCTGAAACCTATACATTAGGACAGGAAATCAAGGCCGATATCTTTGGCGCAGGCGACAAAATCGACGCTACTGCAACAAGCAAAGGTAAAGGATTCCAGGGTGCCATCAAGAGACATGGTCAGTCCAGAGGACCTATGGCTCATGGTTCCAAATATCATCGTCACGCAGGTTCCAATGGTGCTTGCTCCGATCCGAGTAAGGTATTCAAAGGAAAAAGAATGCCAGGACAGATGGGTGGAAAGAAAATCACCGTACAGAACCTGGAAATCGTAAAAGTTGACGTAGAGAACAATTTACTGTTAGTCAAAGGTGCTGTACCAGGACCGAAGAAATCCATGGTTACCATCAAAGAGACAGTAAAATGCGGTAAATAAGTTCGTTGAAAGGAGGAACACACGTAATGGCTAACGTATCTGTATTAAATATGGAAGGCAAAGAAGTTGGCAGCATGGAGCTTAATGATGCAGTGTTCGGTGTAGAAATCAACGAGCATCTGGTACATCAGGCTGTAGTGCTTCAGCTTGCAAATAATCGTCAGGGAACTCAGAAAGCTAAAACCCGTTCCGAAGTAAGCGGTGGCGGAAGAAAACCGTGGAGACAGAAAGGAACAGGTCACGCAAGACAGGGTTCAACAAGAGCTCCTCAGTGGACAGGCGGCGGAGTTGTATTCGCTCCAGTACCAAGAGATTACTCTTTCAAAATGAACAAGAAAGAGAAAAGAGCTGCATTAAAATCTGTTCTGACAAGCAAAGTTCAGGAGAACAAATTCATCGTTCTTGATGAGCTGAAACTTGCAGAAGTTAAAACAAAAGAGATGAAGAAAGTGCTTGACAACCTCAAAGTAAACAACGCACTGGTAATCATCGGAGATGACAGCGAAAACGTAGCACTGTCCGCAAGAAACATTGCTGGCGTTCAGACTGCATCTGTTAATACCATCAACGTATTCGACATGCTGAAATACAACACCATCATCGCAACCAAGAGCAGTGTTGCATCTATCGAGGAGGTGTACGCATAATGGCAGATATCAGATATTACGACGTAATCCTGAAACCAATCGTAACTGAGAAGAGCATGAACGCTATGGGCGAGAAGAAATACACATTTATGGTTCACCCGGAAGCAAACAAATCTCAGATTAAAGAAGCAGTTGAGAAAATGTTCGAAGGAACAAAAGTAAAAAGCGTAAACACCATGAACATGGACGGAAAGAACAAACGTCGTGGAATGGTAGTTGGAAAAACTGCAAAGAGCAAGAAAGCAATCGTTGCTCTGACCGAGGACAGCAAAGACATCGAAATCTTCGAAGGACTTTAATTAGTAGCTGTTCGAAATATGCACACATAAGTGCGATACGAAATGAAAGGAGAACAAAGTAATGGGAATCAAAAGCTTTAACCCATATACACCTTCCAGAAGACACATGACCTCCTCTGATTTCAACGAAATCACGAAGAGCACACCGGAGAAATCTCTGGTAGTGTCCCTGAAGAAAAACGCTGGTCGTAACAACCAGGGTAAAATCACTGTAAGACACCGCGGAGGCGGAAGCAGAAGAAAATACAGAATCATCGACTTCAAGAGAAGAAAAGATGATGTTCCGGCAATCGTTAAATCGATCGAGTACGATCCGAACAGAACAGCAAACATCGCTCTGATCTGCTATGCAGACGGCGAGAAAGCATACATCCTGGCTCCGGAAGGACTGAAAGTTGGCATGAAGGTTATGAGCGGCGCTGCTGCCGAGGTAAGACCTGGAAACTGCCTGCCGCTGTCCGAGATTCCGGTTGGTACCATGGTTCACAACGTAGAGCTTCATGCAGGCAAAGGCGGACAGCTTGTTCGTGCAGCTGGTAATGGCGCTCAGCTGATGGCTAAAGAAGGCAAATACGCAACCCTTCGTCTTCCGTCTGGAGAGATGAGAATGGTTCCGATCAACTGCCGTGCATCCATCGGTGTTGTTGGAAATGGCGAGCACAGCCTGATCAACATTGGTAAAGCAGGACGGAAACGTAACATGGGTATCCGCCCGACTGTACGTGGTTCTGTCATGAACCCGAATGACCATCCACATGGTGGTGGAGAAGGAAAGACCGGTATCGGACGTCCGGGCCCGTCTACTCCTTGGGGAAAACCGGCTCTTGGCCTGAAGACCAGAGCAAAGAACAAGCAGTCTAACAAGTACATCGTAAGAAGACGCGATGGAAAAGCTTTATCGAAATAAGGAGGTAAACGATGTCTCGTTCATTAAAAAAAGGACCATTTGCAGATGAAAGCCTGTTAAAGAAAGTTGACGCTGCAAACGCTTCAGGAGATAAAACAGTCATTAAAACCTGGTCACGTCGTTCTACAATCTTCCCGTCATTCGTTGGACACACAATCGCTGTTCATGACGGAAGAAAACATGTGCCGGTATACGTTACAGAGGATATGGTTGGACACAAACTCGGTGAGTTCGTAGCAACCAGAACCTACAGAGGTCACGGCAAGGACGAGAAGAAATCCGGCGTCCGCTAAGTAGAATGATTTGAGAGAGGAGGTTTTTTAGCAATGGCTAAAGGACATAGAAGTCAGATTAAAAGAGCAAGAAATGCTAACAAAGATACCAGACCGTCTGCAAAGTTATCCTACGCTAGAATGTCTGCGCAGAAAGCTGGATTTGTTTTAGATGCAATCCGCGGTAAAGACGTAACAACCGCACTTGGTATTGTAACTTATAACCCGAGATATGCCTCCAGCGTAGTGAAAAAACTGCTGGAGTCCGCAATCGCAAACGCTGAGAACAACAACGGTCTTTCCAGAGAGAACCTGTATGTAGCTGAGTGCTTCGCTAACAAGGCTCCGACCATGAAGAGAATTCATCCGAGAGCACAGGGCAGAGCTTACAGAATCCTGAAAAGAAACAGCCACATCACGATTGTGTTAGACGAGAAATAAGGAGGACATGTCATGGGACAGAAAGTTAATCCACACGGCCTGAGAGTCGGTGTTATTAAAGACTGGGATTCCAAATGGTATGCCGAGGGTGATTTCGCAGATAACCTCGTTGAGGACTACAACATCCGCACATACCTGAAGAAGAAACTGTACAGCGCAGGTGTTTCCAAGATCGAAATCGAAAGAGCATCTGACAGAGTAAAAGTTATCATCTACACCGCAAAACCGGGCGTTGTTATCGGTAAAGGCGGAGCAGAGATCGAGAAAGTAAAAGCTGAAGTTCAGAAACTGACTGACAAAAAGCTTATCGTAGATATCAAAGAAGTAAAAAGACCGGACCGCGATGCACAGCTCGTTGCTGAGAACATTGCATTACAGCTGGAAAACCGTATTTCCTTCCGTCGTGCTATGAAGTCTACCATGCAGCGTACGATGAGAGCTGGCGCTAAGGGAATCAAAACATCTGTATCCGGACGTCTTGGTGGAGCTGATATGGCTCGTACCGAGTTCTACAGCGAGGGAACTATTCCGCTGCAGACCCTGCGTGCCGATATCGATTATGGATTCGCTGAAGCAGATACCACTTACGGTAAAGTTGGCGTAAAAGCATGGATCTACAATGGCGAAGTACTTCCAACCAGAACTAAAAAGGAAGGGAGCGAGAATTAATTATGTTAATGCCGAAGAGAGTAAAACGTCGTAAACAGTTCCGTGGTTCCATGAAGGGTAAAGCCCTCAGAGGAAACAAAATTAACTACGGTGAATTTGGTCTCGTAGCCCTTGAGCCATGCTGGATCAAATCCAACCAGATCGAGGCAGCCCGTATCGCCATGACACGTTACATCAAACGTGGTGGTAAAGTTTGGATCAAAATTTTCCCGGACAAACCAGTAACCGCACAGCCGGCTGAAACCCGAATGGGTTCCGGAAAAGGTTCTCTGGAGTACTGGGTAGCAGTAGTAAAACCAGGCCGTGTAATGTTCGAAATCGCAGGTGTTCCGGAAGAAACAGCCCGCGAGGCATTACGTCTTGCCATGCATAAGTTACCATGTAAATGCAAAGTTGTTTCTCGTGCAGACTTAGAAGGCGGTGATAACAGTGAAAACTAACGAATTTGTAAAAGATTTAAATACAAAGAGCGCAGCTGAGCTGAATGACGAATTAGTAGCTGCTAAAAAGGAACTCTTCAATTTAAGATTCCAGAATGCAACCAACCAGCTTGACAATACAAGCCGAATCAAAGAGGTTCGCAAAAATATTGCAAGAATCCAGACTGTTATTGCCCAGAAGGCAAACGCAGCTGAGTAATTAGGAGGAAAATATCGTGGAAGAAAGAAATCTTAGAAAAACTCGCGTGGGCAAAGTTGTCAGCGATAAGATGGATAAGACTATCGTGGTTGCCATCGAAGACCATGTAAAACATCCTCTGTACAAGAAAATTGTAAAAAGCACATACAAGCTGAAAGCTCACGATGCAAACAACGAGTGCCATGTAGGTGATACCGTACGTGTTATGGAAACAAGACCTTTATCCAAAGATAAGAGATGGAGACTTGTGGAGATCGTTGAAAAAGCGAAATAAATAAGAGATCAGAATGCTAAAGGAGGAATACCAGCATGATTCAGCAGGAAACTAGACTGAAAGTCGCTGACAACACCGGTGCAAAAGAAATCTTATGCATTCGTGTTATGGGCGGTTCTACAAGAAGATATGCCAACATTGGTGATGTAATCGTTGCTTCGGTTAAAGATGCAACACCAGGCGGCGTTGTTAAAAAAGGTGACGTAGTAAAAGCTGTTGTTGTAAGAAGCGTAAAAGGCGCTCGCCGTAAAGACGGTTCTTACATCAAATTTGATGAGAACGCAGCAGTTATTATCAAAGATGACAAAACTCCAAAAGGAACCCGTATTTTTGGACCAGTAGCCAGAGAGCTTCGTGAGAAACAGTTCATGAAGATTGTTTCCTTAGCTCCGGAAGTATTATAGGAGGACAGCTATGTCAATGAAGATTAAAAAAGGCGATACCGTAAAGGTAATCGCCGGCAAAGATAAAGACAAAACCGGCAAAGTGGTCAGCGTTGACGTAAAGAACAACCGTGTTGTTGTTGAAGGCGTAAACATGATTACAAAGCATGAGAAACCGTCTATGAGCAATCAGCAGGGCGGAATCGTTAACAAAGAAGCTCCTATCGATGCATCCAACGTAATGCTGGTTGTAAAAGGAGTTCCGACCCGCGTTGGAATCAAAGTTGAGATGGTTGAGAAAAACGGCAAAACAAAAGCTGTTAGAACCCGCGTTGCAAAAGCAAAAGAGCTGAACGGCGCAGTAATTGATTAAGGAAGAGAGGAGGCAAAACCGTGAGTAGACTGAAAGATCTTTACAACGAGCAGATCGTTGATGCAATGACCAAAAAATTTGGATACAAAAACGTGATGGAAGTGCCGAAGCTCTCCAAAATCGTAATCAACATGGGTGTTGGTGAAGCTAAGGAGAACGCTAAACTTCTGGACGCTGCAATCAGTGATATGGAAGCTATCACCGGACAGAAAGCAGTTACCACCAAAGCGAAAAATTCCGTAGCAAACTTTAAAATCCGTGAGGGTATGCCGATCGGATGCAAAGTTACCCTTCGTGGCGAGAAAATGTACGAGTTCGCAGACCGCCTGATCAACCTGGCACTGCCTCGTGTACGTGACTTCCGCGGCGTAAATCCGAACGCTTTCGATGGCAGAGGAAACTATGCTCTTGGTATCAAAGAGCAGCTGATTTTCCCAGAGATCGAGTATGATAAAGTTGATAAAGTCAGAGGTATGGACATTATCTTCGTTACCACTGCTAACACAGATGAAGAAGCTCGTGAATTACTGACATTATTCAACATGCCATTCGCAAAGTAATAGGAGGAATTGATTCATGGCTAAAACAGCAATGAAAATCAAACAGCAGCGCAAAGCTAAATTCTCTACAAGAGAATACAATCGTTGCAGAATTTGTGGCCGTCCACACGCATATTTAAGAAAATACGGAATCTGCAGAATCTGCTTCCGTGAATTAGCATACAAAGGCCAGATTCCTGGCGTTAAGAAAGCTAGTTGGTAAAATTTTAGAAGGAGGCAAATTCAAATGAGTATGAGTGATCCGATTGCAGATATGCTTACAAGAATCCGTAACGCTAACACTGCAAAACATGATACAGTAGATGTTCCGGCATCCAAAATGAAAATCGCAATCGCTGATATCCTGGTAAACGAGGGATACATTGCAAAATATGAACTCAGCGATGAGGGTGCATTCCAGAATATGCACATCACCCTGAAATACGGCGCTGACAAAAACGAGAAGATCATCACCGGTCTGAAGAGAATCTCCAAACCGGGTCTGAGAATCTATGTTGGCAAAGATGAGCTGCCGAGAGTACTTGGCGGACTTGGAATCGCTATTCTTTCCACAAACCAGGGTGTTATCACCGATAAAGAAGCTCGTAAGCTGCAGGTCGGCGGCGAGGTTCTGGCATTCGTTTGGTAATCTGAAACGAAACAAAGCAACTGAAAACAGAGAGAGCGTAAGGCTCTCTCCGAAAATCTAAGTTAATAGGAGGAAATTGGTATGTCACGTATTGGAAGACTGCCAGTGGCAATTCCTGCAGGTGTAACAGTAGACATCCAGGAAAACAACCACGTTGTAGTAAAAGGACCAAAAGGAACATTAGAGAGAACTCTCCCGTCTGAAATGACCATCAAACTGGAAGACGGACACGTAGTAGTTACAAGACCGAACGATCTGAAGAAAATGAAAGCTCTTCATGGTCTGACCAGAACTCTGATCCACAACATGGTAATTGGTGTTAGCGAAGGCTATACCAAAACACTGGAAGTAAACGGTGTAGGTTACAGAGCTGCAAAACAGGGCAACAAATTAGTTCTGTCTCTTGGATATTCTCATCCGGTAGAGATGATCGATCCGGAAGGACTCTCCTCCGCTGTAGACGGCAACAAGATCATTGTTTCCGGTATCAGCAAAGAGAAAGTTGGCCAGTATGCCGCTGAAATCAGAGACAAGAGAAGACCTGAGCCATACAAGGGCAAGGGAATCAAGTATGCTGATGAAGTGATCAGACGTAAAGTTGGTAAGACTGGTAAGAAATAATTAAGGAGAGTGTGAACATGATTAGTAAAGTATCAAGAGCGCAGATGCGCCAGAAAAAGCATAGAAGATTACGTAATCATATCGTAGGTACTGCACAGCGTCCGCGTCTGTGTGTATTCCGCAGCAATAACCATATGTATGCTCAGATTATCGACGATACGATTGGAAATACTTTAGTTTCTGCTTCTACTCTTCAGAAAGATGTTAAAGCAGAGCTTGAGAAAACCAACAATGTAGATGCAGCAGCATATCTTGGAACCGTTCTTGGAAAGAAAGCTGTAGAAGCAGGTATTACTGAAGTTGTATTTGACCGTGGCGGATTCATCTACCAGGGAAAAATCCAGGCATTCGCAGACGCAGCTAGAGAAGCTGGGCTGGTATTCTAAGAAAGGAAGGAAAAGAACACATGAAGCATACAATTATTGATGCAAGCCAGTTCGAACTGGAAGAAAAAGTCGTATCAATTAAGCGTGTTACAAAAGTTGTTAAAGGTGGTCGTAACTTCCGTTTCACAGCTTTAGTAGTTGTCGGCGACGGCAATGGACACGTAGGCGCAGGCCTTGGAAAAGCAGCCGAGATTCCGGAAGCTATCCGCAAAGGTAAAGAAGACGCTATGAAGAAACTGGTAAGCGTAGCAATCAATGAGAACGGAAGTATCACTCATGACTACGTAGGTAAATTCGGAAGCGCAGAGGTTCTGTTGAAGAAAGCTCCTGAAGGTACTGGTGTCATCGCTGGTGGCCCAGCCCGTGCCGTAATCGAGTTAGCTGGTATTAAGAACATCCGTACAAAATCCCTTGGATCCAGAAATAAGCAGAACGTAGTTCTGGCTACCATCGCTGGTCTGTCTGAGCTGAAGACTCCAGAAGAAGTAGCAAGACTTCGCGGCAAATCTACAAACGAGATCTTTGCTTAAGGAGGATGTGAAAAATGGCAGATAAATTAAAAGTAACACTGGTGAAATCCCCGATCGGATGTGTTCCGAAACACAGAAGAACCGTGGAAGCACTGGGTCTGAAAAAAGTTAACAAGACGGTAGAACTGCCGGATAACGCAGCAGTTCGCGGCATGGTTAATCAGGTTTCTTACCTGGTTAAAGTAGAAGAAGCATAAGGAGGTACCGTAATGGACTTATCTAATTTACAGCCGGCTGAAGGTTCCAGACAGAACGATAACTTCCGCAGAGGCCGTGGACATGGTTCAGGAAATGGTAAAACAGCAGGTAAAGGCCACAAAGGACAGAAAGCACGTTCCGGAGCACCGAGACCGGGCTTTGAAGGTGGTCAGATGCCTTTATACAGACGTCTTCCGAAGAGAGGTTTCAAAAACAGAAACTCCAAGGAAATCGTTGGAATCAATGTAGATGCTCTGAATCGTTATGAGGATGGAGCTGTTGTAACCGTAGAAACTATGATTGAGACTGGTCTTGTTTCCAATCCGAGAGATGGCGTAAAAATCCTTGGAAACGGTGAAGTCACCAAAAAACTCACTGTAAAAGCAAATGCTTTCAGCGAGAGCGCAAAGGCAAAAATTGAAGCGGCAGGTGGAACAGTCGAGGTGATCTAATGTTTAAGACCTTTATCAATGCATTTAAGGTCAAAGATGTTCGTCGCAAAATATTTTATGTGCTTATGATGCTTGTTGTCATCCGGTTAGGCTCTCAGATGCCTGTACCGGGTGTCAATACAAGCTTTTTTGCGAATTATTTTGCAAATAATACGAATGAGGCATTCAGTTTCCTGAATGCATTCACGGGCGGCGGTTTCGACCGTTTCTCCATCTTTGCTCTGAGTATTACACCGTACATTACTTCTTCCATCATTATTCAGCTGCTCACCATTGCAATTCCACGACTTGAGGAAATGCAGCGTGACGGCGAAGAGGGAAGAAAGAAAATGACTGCGATTACTCGTTATGTGACAGTAGGTCTTGCATTGTTTGAGTCTGTTGCCATGGCAGTAGGCTTTGGACGCCAGGGACTCCTCACCACTTTTAACGCAGTTAATGTGATTGTTGTAGTGGCAGCTCTGACAGCCGGTTCTGCCTTCCTTATGTGGGTGGGAGAACAGATCAACGACAAGGGCGTTGGAAATGGTATTTCTATGGTCCTGTTAATCAACATCCTTTCCAGAATCCCGCAGGATATGGTAACCCTTTACGAAACCTTCGTAAAAGGCAAAACCATCGCGCGTGGTCTGCTGATGTGGATTATCATCGCTGTTGTGATCATCGCTGTTGTTGTGCTGGTACTGATCCTGAATGGCGCTGAGAGAAGAATTCCGGTACAGTATTCCAAGAAAATGGCCGGAAGAAAAATGGTTGGCGGACAGTCATCCAATATTCCGCTGAAGGTAAATACAGCGGGCGTTATCCCGATCATCTTTGCATCATCCATCATGTCTTTCCCATCGATTATCCTGTCGTTTGTCGGAAAGTCGGATATCAAAGGCATCGGCGGAACGCTGATCAAGATGCTGAATTCCAACAACTGGTTTGATAAAACCAATCCAGTTGCTTCGCTGGGCCTGATTCTCTACATTGTCCTTGTTATTTTCTTCGCTTATTTCTATACCTCCATCACCTTCAACCCGATGGAAGTTGCAGATAACATGAAAAAACAGGGCGGCTTTATCCCAGGCATCCGCCCGGGTAAATCCACGGTAGATTATCTGAACAATCTGCTCAGCTATATTATTTTTATCGGTGCAGCAGGTCTTACCATTGTTGCAGTGATTCCATTTTTCTTTAATGGATTTTTCAAAGCGAATGTATCCTTTGGAGGTACTTCTCTGATCATTATTGCCAGCGTAATTCTGGAAACCTTAAAACAGATTGAATCCATGATGCTGGTACGCAATTACAAAGGATTCTTAAACGATTAAGGCATAAGAGGGACTGTCTGGATAAGACAGGCCCTTTCTTTTGTTTAAAGCGCTTTTAAAGAGGCTTTAACAGAGAAAATTTTTGCTATTGTGGTTTACTTTATGGTATAATAGGGTAAATTACACGCAGCGGATTGCTGCAAATTCAAACATGGGAGGAAAAGCGCATGAAAATTATTATGTTGGGGGCACCTGGTGCCGGAAAAGGTACACAGGCAAAACAGATCGCTGCAAAATATGAGATTCCTCATATTTCAACCGGCGATATCTTCCGCGCAAATATCAAAGAGGGAACCGAGCTTGGAAAGAAAGCGAAAGCATTCATGGACAAGGGAGAACTCGTTCCGGACGAGCTGACCTGCGATCTTGTTGTAGACCGTATTTCCAAACCGGACGCAGCAAAGGGCTACGTGCTGGATGGCTTCCCAAGAACGATTCCGCAGGCAGAGGCACTGACCAAAGCCCTGGAAGCACGCGGAGAGAAAATTGACTACGCAATCAATGTAGAAGTACCGGATGAAAATATCGTTCACCGTATGGGCGGACGCCGTGCCTGCATCGGATGCGGAGCAACGTATCATGTAGAATTTAACGCACCAAAGGTAGAAGATGTATGCGATACCTGCGGCGGCGAGCTGGTTCTTCGTGATGACGATAAACCTGAGACCGTACAGAAGAGACTGTCTGTATACCATGCTCAGACACAGCCTCTGATTGACTACTATAAGAAAGCCAATGTTCTGGTGGAAGTTGACGGAACCCAGGATATCAACGTGGTATTTCAGGATATAGTAAAGATTTTAGGAGCGTAAAGGATGTCCATATCAATTAAAACTGCCCGGGAAATTGAAAAAATGCGCCGTGCCGGTGAACTGCTGGAGAAGGTACACGATGAATTAGGCCGCGCCATCCATCCGGGAATGTCAACCTGGGAAATCAACAAGCTCGGAGAAGAGATGATCCGCAGCTTCGGATGCACTCCCAACTTTTTAAACTATAATGGGTATCCGGCTTCGATCTGCGTTTCTGTGAACGAAGAAGTGGTTCACGGAATCCCAAGTAAAAAACGGATTCTGAAAGAGGGCGACATTGTCAGCCTGGATGCGGGACTTATCTATGAAGGATACCATTCCGACGCAGCCCGCACACACGCGGTCGGTGAGATCTCGCCGGAGGCAAGAAAACTGGTGGAAGTAACACGCCAGGCCTTTTTTGAAGGAATCAAATACGCAAAAGCAGGCCATCATCTTCATGAGATTTCGGCGGCGATCGGTGCATACGCAGAGAGCTTCGGCTACGGCGTTGTCCGCGACCTGGTAGGCCACGGCATCGGAACGCACCTGCACGAAGATCCGGCAGTGCCGAACTTCGCACAGCCAAGCCGCGGCGTCCGTCTGCAGCCTGGCATGACGCTCGCCATCGAGCCGATGATCACAGCCGGAGGCTATGCAGTCAGATGGCTGGATGATGACTGGACCGTTGTGACAGAAGACGGCTCTCTTGCCGCACATTATGAGAACACGATTCTGATTACGGAGGGAGAACCGGAAATTCTGACACTTTCGCATACGGAGGAGGATTTATGAAACCGATTGTGAAAGGAATGTTTGCCAGAAGCCTGGCCGGCCACGATAAAGGAAGGCTGTATGTGATTTCGGATGTACAGGAGCCATACGTATTCCTGGTGGACGGAAAAATCCGTACCGCCAACCGGCCGAAAAAGAAGAAGCTGATTCACGTACAGCCGGATTACGAAATGACGGATGCGGTTCGTGATGAAGATATCCGTAAGGCATTAAAAGAAAAAAGTTGCAAAGAGTTGAAGGAGGATTAATCAATGTCTAAGGCAGATGTAATTGAGGTAGAGGGAACTGTCCTCGAGAAATTACCAAACGCAATGTTTAAAGTAGAACTGGAAAATAAACACGTTGTACTGGCTCATATCAGCGGAAAGCTGCGTATGAACTTTATCCGTATTCTTCCGGGAGACAAAGTAACTATCGAGCTGTCCCCATACGATCTGGACAAGGGACGTATTATCTGGAGAGATAAATAAGAAATACGATAAAAAAAGCCATCCGGCATGCCGGATGGCTTTTTCTCTGTATGTGTTTCTCTGTATTCATCCCCAATAACAGTAACCGTTCTACAGAACAAAGATTTCGATCACCGGCCTTCAGATTTCTGACAGCCACAAAGCAAGCACCAGTCTGCAAACCCTGCAGCATCCGCGGCGGCGGGCATCTGAATTTCTTTTCAGTCCCTTTTGAAACCTTCCAGATGTATTATGCAATATTTTAATAGAAAAAGCAATGAAAAAAGTATAAAATTTTATGAAAACTTTTTGTAAAAACCAGGAGAATTTGTGCACTTTTGAAACAAAATTTTTAAACCGTCAGAAAAAAAAGAAAAAGTGAAAAGACAGGAGAAAAGAGCGGCCGGAAAACCGTGAAAATGACAGATGAGGGCTCGAAAGCGACAGAAGAATATATGTTCGTGAATTCTGTGTGAAGTTGAAATATTTGGTTGAATTCTCAAAATAATGTGATACAATGCAATAGAGAAACTTTACGGGGAAATTTTACCGGGAAGGGTCTCCTGGGCGGTGTGGTAAAATCCATGCACCGGCAGAAATCAAGGAAACATTTTATGAAACAGCAGGCTGCAGTCTGAAAAATAATTCGGATCTGCAGCAATGGCATCGCTGCTCCTTACAGATAACAGGAAAGGAAAATGTGCAATGACAAAAATGGGAAAGAAAAAGAAAAAAGGCCTTGTTGCAGCACTCTGCGTAATTGCAGTGATTGTTTTACTTGCCGCTGCATATGGAATCTTCTGTCTGATCATCGAGGATGACAAAATCTGGCAGATGCTTCTATTAACGGAGTAAACATTCAGGGAATGAGCAAAAAAAAAGCTGCACAGACAGTGGAACAGAAGTTTGAAGAAGATTATAAAGATACAGCTGTTACCGTTGAGCTGGATGGTCAGCAGTATACGATGAACGTATTTCCAATGCTGGGGATGGATGCTTCCGCAGAAATTGAAAAAGCATATGAAAAAGGCCATGGAAATCTTCTGGTTCGCGGTCTGGAGTGGGTCGAGATGAAACGGGGAAAGGCAGAGAAACTTTCCTATGATGTGCAGCCGACTGTGGCCCATCCAGATGAGGTGGAAGGAATTGTACAGGCATCCGGCATTCAGGATTACAACTCCATGCAGGATACTACATATGAAGTAACAGATACCGGCCTGATCGTGCATAAAGGCATTTCCGGAACCAGACCGGATGTGGATGCTTTAAAACAGCAGATCCAGACGAATGTGACAGCAATGAATTTCCAGGATGTAATTTCCTGCCCGACGGCAGAAAATCAGCTGACGGAGCCGGATTTTGCCGGAATTGCAAGCCAGATTTATACCGATCCCGTCAATGCGACGCTGGATCCGGACAACGGATATTCCGTTGTGGCATCGAAAAACGGAACCTCAATGGATGCGGACAGTGCGAAAGCCGAGTATGAGAGTGCAGAAGAAAATACGGATATCACGATTCCGTTTACCTTTACCGAGCCGGAGATTACAACCGAGAAGATGAACGCAAATCTGTTTAAAGACACGCTTGGAAGTTACAGCTCCAGCGCAGCAGGTGGAACGAGCGGAAGAATTCACAACGTCGGACTTACGGCATCTATCTGCAACGGGCAGATCGTTCTGCCGGGAGAAACCTTCTCTTTTAATGGTGTCGTAGGTGATACAACGGCGGAAAAAGGATACCAGGAGGCAGCAGGCTATCAGGATGGCAAAGTCGTCCAGGTACTTGGAGGAGGCGAATGCCAGGTGTCTTCCACACTGTTTTCCGCTATTTTGTATACAGACCTTGATGTGTTGGAAAGAGCCAACCATTCGATGCCGGTACATTATGTGCCGTCAGGAATGGATGCAACCGTATTCTGGGATTCACCGGATTTCAAATTTGAAAATAATCATAAGTATCCGGTGAAAATTGTGATGAATATGGACAGCAGTGATACACTGACCGTAAAAATTCTCGGAACAAAAGAAAACGACTATACCATTGAGCCAAGGGTAGAGCAGATCGATGAGATGAGTAATGTAACGTATCGTGATTATAAAGATGCAAGCGGAAATGTAGTAAAATCAGAATCCGTATGCGCAAGCAAATACAAACCGCTGAACTCAGGATCATGATGCAAAAAAAAATGTTACCTGTAAAAAACAGGCGGGATAGAGAAGAGAAATCTGTCCCGCCTGTTTTTTTCTTACCAGTGGGAGAGATGAAAAAATGCACAGAAAAAGAGCAAAAAAAAATGAAAAAATATGTAAAAAATTTCTTGCATTTCCGGGAACAAAATGCTATACTATAAAACGAACTTTTGCGCGTGGACTTTTTTCTAACCCACAAAAAGAAAACGCATTCCAAAAGTTTACAACAGAAAATTCCCCTACACGGGGCGCTAGGAGCAAAGAAAGGAGGATTCATCATGAAGGTTAGATCTTCTGTAAAACCGATCTGCGAGAAATGCAAAGTTATCAAAAGAAAAGGTAGCATCAGAATCATTTGTGAGAATCCAAAGCACAAACAGCGCCAGGGCTAATCCGTCATTAGGCTTGATCGTAATTGTGCAGATTTTAAGTGCGGCTGCAGCGAGGACGCGCGTGAATGCGTTGTTCTGCTGTTAATATTATAAAGTGAGACACCTGGCAAGTTGCAGCCAGGACACCTCCGGCGGGTGGACGCGCGGAGCGCAGACATCCCTTATAATATTGCTTAATACTCCGATCTGTCAGGTGGCAGAAGGAGAAAGGTCGTGCGAACACGGCTGGATACACGCATACCTGTATCCCAATTAGGAAAATATTAATGTTTTAGAAAAATGGAGGACAAAGTACATGGCTCGTATAGCTGGTGTAGACTTACCAAGAGACAAACGTGTTGAGATTGGTCTGACCTATATCTACGGAATCGGTAGAACAAGTGCAGATCGTATCTTAAAAGAAGCTGGAGTAAATCCGGACACACGCTGCAGAGATTTGACAGACGATGAAGTAAAGAGACTCAGCGCAGTTATCGATGAGAGTCAGGTTGTAGAAGGAGATCTTCGTAGAGAAATCGCTATGAACATCAAACGTCTGCAGGAGATCGGATGCTACAGAGGTATCCGTCATCGTAAAGGCCTTCCGGTTCGTGGTCAGAAAACAAAGACCAACGCAAGAACCCGCAAAGGTCCTAAGAGAACTGTTGCAAATAAGAAGAAATAATTTAACCAGTAGTCCAATATAAGATTAAGAAAGTGTAGGTTAGTTTTAAAATGGCAAAAGTGACAAAGAAAACGACAAAACGTCGTGTCAGAAAAAACGTTGAACACGGACAGGCACATATCCAGTCTTCCTTCAATAATACAATCGTAACACTGACTGATGCAGAAGGAAATGCTCTTTCTTGGGCAAGTGCCGGCGGTCTGGGATTTAGAGGTTCAAGAAAATCTACTCCATACGCAGCTCAGATGGCTGCAGAAACTGCTACCAAAGCAGCGCTGGTTCATGGCTTAAAGACTGTTGACGTTATGGTAAAAGGACCAGGATCAGGTCGTGAAGCTGCAATCCGTGCCCTTCAGGCATGCGGTCTTGAAGTTACAAGCATCCGCGACGTAACACCGGTTCCGCACAACGGATGCCGCCCACCAAAACGTAGAAGAGTCTGATTAGGAGGTTAAGAACATGGCAGTAAATAGAGTACCAGTCCTGAAAAGATGCAGATCCCTCGGAATGGATCCTGTATATCTTGGAATTGATAAGAAGTCCACAAGACAGCTGAAAAGAGCAAACAGAAAAATGTCTGAGTATGGTCTTCAGTTAAGAGAAAAACAGAAAGCAAAATTCATCTACGGCGTTCTGGAGAAACCTTTTGTTAACTATTACAAAAAGGCTGACAGAATGGAAGGACAGACTGGTGAGAACCTGATGATCCTTCTTGAGCTCCGTCTGGACAACGTTCTGTTCCGTATGGGAATGGCTAGAACCAGAAAAGAAGCACGTCAGATCGTTGACCACAAACACGTTCTGGTTAACGGCAAACAGGTAAATATCCCGTCTTACCTTGTAAGCGCTGGTGATACCATCGAAATCAAAGAGGGTAAAAAATCCTCTCAGAGATATAAAGACATCGTAGAGGTTACAGGCGGCCGTCTGACTCCGGAATGGATCGAGGCTGATCTTGAGGCACTCAAAGGTGTTGTAAAAGAGCGTCCTACCCGCGAGATGATCGATGTTCCGGTTGACGAAGTGCAGATCGTCGAGCTGTATTCTAAATAAAGAATCGCCATACGCGGAAGGCTTTATTCCCATGAGTAATGAGCCAACCAATTTAAAAGGAGGGGCTTTCGAGTGTTTGATTTTAACAAACCGAAAATTGAAATTACTGAGATTTCTGATGACAAGAAGTACGGCAGATTTGTGGTTGAACCTCTGGAAAGAGGCTACGGTATCACATTAGGTAATTCTCTTCGCAGAATTATGCTTTCTTCCCTCCCTGGAGCAGCAGTAAGCCAGGTTAAAATCGAGGGCGTTCTTCATGAATTCAGCTCCATCCCTGGAGTAAAAGAAGACGTTACAGAAATCATCATGAACCTGAAGAGCCTTGCAATCCGCAATAACAGCGAAACCAACGAAGCAAAAGTTGCTTATATTGAGTTCGAGGGCGAGGGAGTTGTAAGAGCATCCGATATTCAGGTAGATCAGGATATTGAGATCATGAATCCGGATCAGGTAATCGCAACCCTGAACGGCGGCCCGGACAGCAAGCTGTACATGGAGCTGACGATCACAAAAGGCCGCGGTTATATCAGTGCTGACAAAGGCAAGAGCGATGACATGCCGATCGGCGTTCTCGCTGTGGATGCTATCTATACACCGGTTGAGCGTGTAAACCTCAAAGTGGAGAACACCCGTGTAGGTCAGATTACCGATTACGATAAACTGACACTGGATGTTTACACCAGAGGAACACTGGATCCGGACGAGGCAGTCAGCCTGGCAGCTAAGGTTTTAAGCGAGCATCTGAAACTCTTCATCGATCTGTCTGAGAATGCGAAGACAGCAGAAGTTATGATTGAGAAAGAGGACAATGAGAAAGAGAAAGTTCTGGAGATGAACATCGACGAGCTTGAGCTTTCCGTGCGTTCCTATAACTGCTTGAAACGTGCCGGTATCAATACCGTAGAAGAGCTGTGCAACAAAACTTCCGAAGACATGATGAAGGTTCGTAACCTGGGCCGCAAGTCTCTGGAAGAGGTACTTGCAAAGCTGAAAGAACTGGGACTGTCACTGAGTCCTGGGGACGGAGAATAAATCACAGCGATTTATCTTTCCGTTTGATTTGTAGACGAAAACCCCCTGTCAGTAAGTCCGAGGCAGCATGACTTGTGGGTTCCACAAATGGAGGAAAATTTAAAATGGCAAAATATAGAAAACTTGGCAGAACATCTGACCAGAGAAAAGCATTATTAAGAAACCAGGTAACCAACCTTCTGTATCACGGAAAAATCGTTACCACTGAGACCAAAGCAAAAGAGATCCGTAAGATCGCTGAAAGCATGATCGCACTGGCTGTAAAAGAGAAAGATAACTTTGAGACCGTTACCGTTACTGCTAAAGTAGCTCGCAAAGATGCTGATGGCAAACGTGTGAAAGAAGTAAAAGACGGCAAAAAAGTTACCGTATACGATGAAGTTCAGAAAGAGATCAAAAAAGATCTTCCGTCCAGACTTCACGCTAGACGTCAGATGGCAAGCTTCTTCTATCCTGTAACAGAGGTTCCGACCGAAGCAGCAGGACGCAAGAAAAACACCAAGTCCATCGATATGCCACAGAAAATGTTCGATGAGATCGCTCCGAAATATGCAGACCGTAACGGCGGATATACCCGTATCATCAAGATCGGACCGCGTAAAGGTGATGCAGCTATGGAAGTTGTAATCGAGCTGGTTTAATCTGTAAATAGTTTTGAAATCCGCAGGGGCTGCCTCTTAGTAGGTGGCTCCTGTTTTGTTGTATATCATATTTTATATGACACAATTGCGAAATTGTGGCAATGTACGGGGTTGCATCTGCTTTGCGAATAAGGTACAATACAGAATACAGAACAGCTAAAATGGGATACAAAGGAGAGCATTTGCATGGAGAGCAAGAAAAAAATGTTGTTTATTTTTAATCCGTTTTCCGGAAAAGCACAGATTAAAAGTAAACTGTTTGAAATTATCGATGTTTTTGTAAAAGGCGGATATGAAGTCATTGTCCACCCGACGCAGGCAGTCGGAGATGGTTTCGAAAAGACAAAGGAGCTTGCGCCGCAGGTGGATCTCGTTGTCTGCAGCGGGGGCGACGGAACACTGGATGAAGTTGTCAGCGGCTGATGGAAGTGGATCAGCGCGTTCCGATCGGTTATATTCCGGCCGGAAGCACCAATGACTTTGCAAACAGTCTTTCTATTTCGAAAGATATGGTACAGGCGGCAAAGGATATCATCGAGGGAAACCTGTATTCCTGTGATGTGGGAGCGTTCAACAACGACAGCTTTGTCTACATCGCTGCATTCGGCCTTTTCACGGATGTTTCCTATGAGACAGACCAGCACATGAAAAACATTCTCGGCCATCTGGCATACCTGCTGGAGGGATCCAAACGGATCTGGAATGTGCCGACGTACTGGATTAAAGTCGAGGCAAACGGGGAAACCTTTGAGGGAGAGTATATCTACGGTATGGTGACGAATGCCAAGTCCGTCGGCGGCTTCAAAAACCTGCCGGGACAGGATGTACGCCTGGATGACGGACTCTTCGAGGTAACCCTGATCAAACGCCCGAAAAACCCGCTGGAACTGAATGAGATCATTGCGTCCCTGCTGATGCAGGAGGATCACACAGACCTCATCGATTCGTTCAAGACCGACCGCATCATCATCGAGTCCAACCAGGAGATTTCCTGGACTCTGGACGGCGAATACGGCGGAGATCACGGCTATGTCTGCATCGAAGCGCGCAAACATGCCATGGAACTGGTTCTGAACAATAAGTAGGCACGGCTTTTTGATAAGTTTTTCACAAAAAAGTGCAAAAAAATGGATTTCGCTACGAAAACCATTTGGCATTTGCAGAAAGATGTTGTATAATAAAACTAGTTATGAAAGTAACAAGTATGCGGCGGTCTGTTCTAAAAGGGCACGCGGCACAATTACAGACACAGGAGGTCATTTGAGCTATGTTAGTATCAGCAAAAGAAATGTTGGACAAAGCAAAAGCTGGCCACTATGCAGTTGGTCAGTTTAACATCAACAACCTGGAGTGGACAAAATCCATCCTTCTTACCGCACAGGAGATGAATTCTCCGGTTATCCTTGGCGTATCTGAGGGTGCAGGAAAATACATGACAGGTTTTAAAACTGTAGCTGCTATGGTAAAGGCTATGATCGAAGAACTGAACATCACTGTTCCGGTTGCTCTGCATCTGGACCATGGAACCTACGAAGGATGCTACAAATGCATCGAAGCAGGTTTCTCATCCATCATGTTTGACGGATCTCATTATCCGATCGAAGAGAACGTTGCAAAAACAAAAGAACTGGTAGCTGTCTGCAAAGAGAAAGGAATGTCTCTGGAAGCAGAAGTTGGTTCTATCGGTGGAGAAGAAGATGGTGTTGTAGGTATGGGCGAATGCGCTGATCCGAACGAGTGCAAGATGATTGCAGACCTCGGTGTAGATATGCTTGCAGCAGGTATCGGCAATATCCACGGTGTATACCCGGCTAACTGGCAGGGACTGAGCTTTGAGACTCTGGCAGCTGTACAGGAGCTGACAGGAACTATGCCGCTCGTTCTTCACGGTGGTACAGGTATCCCGGATGACATGATCAAGAAAGCCATTGACCTTGGCGTTTCCAAAATCAATGTAAATACAGAGTGCCAGCTTGCATTCGCAGCAGCTACACGTAAATACATCGAAGAGGGCAAAGATCAGCAGGGTAAAGGATTCGATCCTCGTAAACTCCTTGCTCCTGGCGCAGAAGCTATCAAAGCTACTGTAAGAGAAAAAATCGAACTGTTCGGTTCTGCAAACAAAGCCTGAGTTTAAGCACGAAAATGCTGTGCAGGATTCCTGGGGAACTTCCTCCTCAGGGTCCGCACAGTATTTTTTTTCGCGAGCAACGAGTCGAAGTCCGTGCTTGCACGAGACCTTGACGACTGCCGCGAAAGCTTTCATCGAATCCGCTAATTTTTTCGCCTGAATTAGGAAAGTTTTGTAAAATAATACGAAAAAAGGACTGAGTTCAAAAAAGCACTTGCGTTTTTTAAGTTTTTGAGTTATTTTAGTATCAGTTGGAAATCAAATCCATATGCGAATGTAAAACAAGGGCGTTCTACAAAAACTTAGCTTTCCTTAGCTGCTTTTTGAGAACCCCTTTTTCTTGTATCAGGACCTTTTTAGAGTCCGGCGGGAAGGTCGCATCGCAAAATTCACAAATGGAAAGGAAGAAAGAAAATGGGAGAATATGTAAATCCGGCCAAAATCTTTGGCGAAAATGTATTCAATGACACTGTAATGCAGGAACGTCTTCCAAAAAATGTTTACAAGAAGCTGAAAAAGATCATCGAAGAAGGCGGTGAGCTGGATCTTGCTACTGCAGATACGATTGCACATGAGATGAAAGAATGGGCAATTGAAAAAGGAGCAACACACTATACACACTGGTTCCAGCCGCTGACTGGTACAACTGCAGAAAAGCACGATTCTTTTATTACAGCACCGATGCCGAACGGCAAAGTACTGATGAGCTTCTCCGGTAAAGAGCTGATCAAAGGCGAGCCGGATGCATCTTCTTTCCCGTCCGGTGGACTGCGTGCTACCTTTGAGGCAAGAGGATATACAGCATGGGACTGCACCTCACCGGCTTTCGTTCGTCAGGACGCAGCAGGCGCAACCCTCTGCATTCCGACTGCATTCTGCTCCTACACAGGAGAGGCGCTTGACCAGAAAACACCGCTTCTTCGTTCCATGGAAGCTCTGAATGTACAGTCCCTGCGTCTGTTAAAACTGTTCGGAAACACCACTTCCAAGAAAGTAACTCCTTCCGTAGGACCGGAGCAGGAATACTTCCTGGTAGATGCAGAGAAATTCCTGCAGAGAAAAGACCTGATCTACACCGGCCGTACCCTGTTCGGCGCAATGCCTCCAAAAGGACAGGAGATGGACGATCACTATTTCGGAACCATCCGTCAGAGAATTGCTTCCTTTATGAAGGAGGTCAACATTGAGCTGTGGAAGATGGGCGTTACCGCAAAGACACAGCACAATGAGGTTGCACCGGCACAGCATGAGCTGGCTTCCATCTATTCCGAGGCAAACGTAGCAGTCGACAACAACCAGCTCGTAATGCAGACCTTAAAGAGAGTTGCATGCCAGCACGGACTGAAATGCCTGCTGCATGAGAAACCGTTCGCAGGTGTCAACGGTTCCGGAAAACATAACAACTGGTCCATCACCACAGATGACGGCATCAACCTTCTTGAGCCGGGCAAAACACCGCACGAGAACATTCAGTTCCTGCTTGTGTTAAGCTGCGTCCTGAAAGCTGTTGATGTTCACGCAGATCTGCTCCGTGAGTCCGCAGCCGATCCAGGAAACGATCACAGACTGGGAGCCAACGAGGCACCGCCGGCCATCATTTCCGTATTCCTTGGCGAGCAGCTGGAGGACGTTGTTGAGCAGCTGATCAGCACCGGAAATGCAACAAAGAGTAAAAAAGAGGGCGTTCTGGAGACTGGTGTTAAGACACTTCCGGATCTCAAGAAAGACGCTACCGACCGTAACAGAACCTCACCGTTCGCCTTCACCGGAAACAAATTCGAGTTCCGTATGGTTGGTTCCCGTGACTCCGTTGCAGCTCCGAACATCGTACTGAACACCATCGTTGCAGAAGCATTCCGCGATGCATGCGATGTACTGGAAGGCGCTGAAAACTTCGAGGACGCTGTCCATGATCTGATCAAGAAGAACTTAAGTGAGCATCAGAGAATCATCTTCAATGGCGACGGATATGCAGATGAGTGGTTAGCTGAGGCAGAGAGAAGAGGACTTCCGAACATCAAATCCATGGTGTACGCAATCCCGGCACTGACCACTGATACCGCAATCAAACTGTTCGGCGATTTCAAAGTATTCACCGAGGCAGAGCTGGTATCCCGTGCAGAAGTTAAATTCGAGAACTATGCAAAGACCATCAACATCGAAGCAAAGACCATGATCGACATGGCAAGCAAACAGATCATCCCGGCCGTCATCAAATATGCGACTTCCCTGGCTGGATCCATCAACACCATCACCGCAGCAGGTGTTACGGCAGTTGGTGTACAGAAGAATCTGCTGAACGAGACAAGTGCACTGCTTGAGGAGACCCAGAAAGCACTCGACGAGCTGATCGCAATCGAGAATGCAGGATGCGAGATGGAAGATGGCGAAGCAAAAGCAAAATACTACTACGAGAAAGTTGCTCCGGCTATGGAGGCACTCCGTGCACCGGTTGACAAACTGGAAATGATCGTAGACAAAGAGATGTGGCCGATGCCGTCCTACGGCGATCTGATGTTTGAGGTTTAACCCTAGTAGACAAGAAGTCTCCCACTTCTAAAGCGGTGGGATGAATTGTTAAAAGAAACACAACGGCAGTGGCGGGCGGAGAGAAATCGGTATCCTCCACTGACATGAGGCAAGTCACAGTCGAACTATTTTCGACATGTCAGACTCCGTGAAAATACCGACTGTGAGTTGAAACAATCCGCAGACGATCCGCTAAATTGTAAAAATTCTGTGAAAACAGGGCAGAAAAAGAGGCTGTTTTTGACAACAGCCTCTTTTTTTAGTATAATGGGGATTAGCTGTTGCCAGAAGAAAAGGGCGGACAGCGCTGCCGGAAGAAACGGCAGGAAAACATGGAGGAAACGCTTCTGGATTTCGAAGGAAAACAGAAGTATACAGAACAATGAATGCAGAACTGGAAATTTTAGGTGTGAAGCTGAAACATTACCGCGTCGATGCGGCAATGGAGATTGCAGAGGAATACCTCTCGAACGATAAGCTGAATACCATCGGGATTGTTACGATGCAGATGCTGATGCAGGCGAGCAAGGAACCGACGTGGAAACAGTATATCGAAGATCTGGATCTGACGGTCATCGGGGAAACCGAAGTGCTGGAGGCAGCAGGAATCGACCCGGAGACGCCGTCCTATGAGGAAGTGGAGACGAACGAGTTCATCGCACGCTTTTTCTGGGGACTGATTCAGAAAAAAAGCCGGATTTTCGTACTGGGCGACACTGGGGAAGAACTGCAGACACTGCAGAAATATCTGACAGAAACGTATCCCGGCATTGAGATCGGAGGCGGTGCTGTCGTCGAGACGCTGGAGGAATCCGCGTTTGACAGCCTGGTCAACGAGATCAACAGCCAGACGACGGACGTGATTGTGAGCGGCCTTGCGGGAACGCGGCAGGATCGTTTCGTTCTGGAAAACAGCAGCAAAATCAGCGCGAAAATCTGGCTGAGCCTTGGCGAACACTCAACACTGCAGAACGAGGCCGGTATAAAAACGAGCTGGTGGGGAACTCTGCTAAAGAAGAATACGTTCAAGTGGATGGTAACAAAATATAACAGCGAAAAGGACGGTTGAAGTTCATGAACTGGATACGGAACAAACAGCAGTGGAGAGATTATCTGCTGATTACGCTGGGAACCGCGGTCATGGCGGTTGCGACCAGCTCGATTTACGACCCGGCGGGGCTTGTTACCGGAGGATTTTCCGGTCTTGCAATCGTCATCAAACAACTGAGCCAGATGCTGTTCGGAAAAGGAGTTCCGCTCTGGGTGACGAACCTTGTGCTGAACATTCCGCTCTTTCTTTTTGGAATCCGCATGAGCCGTGATTTTCTTGTGAAAACCATTTTTGGAACCCTGATGAACACGTTCTGGTTTGCCGTTCTCCCGGTTCTGCAGCTGGTGCCGGATGACAGGATGCTCTCCGCACTTTTTGGCGGCGTTCTGATGGGAGCCGGCATCGGCCTTGTCTTTATCGGAAACGGAACGACGGGCGGAACGGATATGATGGCGGCTCTGATCCAGAGAAAGCTGCGCCACTATTCCGTTGCACAGGTTATGCAGGTGCTTGATGGAATCATCGTCATCGCCGGTATTTTTGTCTTCGGTATCCACGCTTCGCTCTATGCGATCGTGGCAATCTACGTGACGACGAAAATGACGGATGCCCTGATGGAAGGTATGAATTATGCGAAATCCGCGTTTATCATTACCGCGCATCCGGAGCAGGTAGCCGATGAGCTCATGAAAGAACTCGACCGCGGCGCGTCCGGCATCCACATAAAGGGAATGTACACGGGCGAAGAGCGTATGATGGTATTCTGTGTTGTGGGCAAAAAACAGATCCCGCAGCTCAAACAGATCGTAGGAACGATCGATCCGGACGCGTTTGTCGTTGTGTCGGATGCAAGAGAGGTCTTAGGAGAGGGCTTCCAGACGGATTTCTCCTGACCTTTTTACGTATTTTGTGGTATAAATGTTGTGTTTTCTCTTCCTTTTTTGTCTATTTTGTATTAAAATAATTATATCTGTGAGGTACTTTGCATCAGGCGCAGAACCATAGGGGTGTGGATATGCCTGGCAATGAAAGCGGGTGCAGCCGGAGACAAACTATAGGATGAAAGAGGGAAGAAAATATGATTTCAAATCAGATTTTACAGAGTACCATTGAGGGAATCAAAAATATTTCGCGTGTCGAACTCTGCGTGACTGATGTAGAAGGAAAAGTTCTGGTAACGACGTTTCCGGAGGTTGAGATCAGCCAGAATGATATTGTAACGTTTGCGCAGTCTCAGGCAGATTCCCAGACCATGAAAAATTATCAGTTTTTTAAAGTATACGATGAACACCAGCTGGAGTACGTTCTGGTTGTAAAAGGCGGAAACGATGACATTCACCTGATCGGGAAAATGGTTACCTTCCAGATTCAGGGCCTCCTTACCGCCTACAAGGAGCGCTTCGATAAAGACAACTTTATCAAGAATCTGCTGCTCGACAACCTGCTGCTGGTCGACATCTACAACAGGGCGAAGAAGTTACATATTGAAGTGGAAGCACGCCGCCTTGTATTTATTCTTGAGACAAATCCGGATAAAAACAGCGGGGCGCTGGAAAGCGTCAAGAGTCTGCTCGGTACCAAATCCGGTGACTTTATAACTGCCGTCGATGAGAAAAACATTATCATCGTCAAGGAACTTGCTCCAGGTGAGGATTATGCCCAGATGAACAAAGTGGCAGCCACCATTCTGGAAGCAGCAGGAAGAGATGAGGAGGGGAAAACCCACGTTGCTTACGGTACCATTGTCAAGGAGATCAAAGAAGTATCGCGTTCCTACAAAGAAGCCAGAATGGCGATGGACGTCGGAAAAATCTTCTCCGCTGAGAATGATATCTATGCATACAGCTCACTGGGTATCGGCCGTCTGATTTACCAGCTTCCGATCCCACTGTGCAAAATGTTCATCAAAGAGATTTTCGGCAACAAATCGCCGGATGACTTTGATGAAGAGACACTGACAACGATCAATAAATTCTTTGAAAATTCTCTGAATGTCTCGGAAACCTCGAGACAGCTTTATATACACCGAAATACCCTTGTCTATCGGCTGGATAAGCTGCAGAAGAGCACGGGACTCGATCTTAGAGTTTTTGAAGATGCGATCACATTCAAGATTGCGCTTATGGTTGTGCAGTACATGAAATACATGGAAACGCTCGATTATTAAGCGAGAACCCTTGAAGGAGGAATTGCATGATAACATTGGATAGTGTAAGTAAGAGTTACGCGAAAGGCCAGCCGGCCGTCAACAACGTATCCTTACACATCGAGAAGGGGGAATTCGTCTTTATCGTGGGAAACAGCGGTTCTGGAAAATCGACGCTGATCAAGCTCCTTTTGAAAGAACTCGAGCCCACATCCGGTACCATTAAGGTAAACGGACAGATCTTAAATAAAATGAAACGCTGGAGAGTGCCGAAATACCGCCGCGGTGTCGGCGTCGTATTCCAGGATTTCCGCCTTTTAAAAGACCGGAATGTTTATGAAAACGTAGCATTCGCACAGCGTGTCATCGAGAAACCGAACCGCGTCATCAAAAAGCGCGTGCCGGAAGTTCTGACGCTGGTCGGACTGGCAGAGAAGTACAAATCCTTCCCGAAGGAGCTTTCCGGAGGAGAGCAGCAGCGAGTTGCCGTGGCAAGAGCCATTGTCAACCGGCCTGACATTCTTCTGGCGGACGAGCCGACCGGAAACCTGGACCCGGGAAACTCCATGGAGATTATGAAGCTCCTGGAGGAAATCAACAACAGAGGAACGACCGTTCTTGTGGTAACCCACAACCGTGAGATCGTCAACTCCATGAAAAAACGCGTTATTACCATGCGAAAAGGCGTGGTAGTCAGCGATGAGAAGGAGGGCGAGTACCATGAGGTTTAGTACACTGGGCTACAGCATCAAACAGGGTGTCAAAAACATCTGGAGAAACAAGATGTTCTCGCTGGCATCCATCGCAACCATGGGAGCCTGTATCTTTCTGTTCGGTATCTTCTTTGCGGTTGTCATCAACTTTAACTACATCGTAAAAAATGCCGAGACAGACGTATCCATGACCGTCTTCTTCAACGAAGATGTGGATCAGGCGACGATCGATGAGATCGGAACGGAGATCAAGGCCAAGACCGATGTGGTCAAGGAATGTAAGTATGTTTCCGCGGATGAGACGTGGGAAAACTTTGCAAAACAGTATTTCGAAGGAAAAGAGGAATACAAGGACGGCTTTAAGCCAAACGACAACCCGCTCGCAACTTCTGCTCACTACGAGGTTTACGTATACCAGGTAGAGACGCAGGATGCACTGGCTGAGTATATCCGCTCGCTGGACGGTGTCCGTGAGGTTAAACAGGCCGAGGGTGCAACAACAACGTTGACGACGATGAACCGTGTCATTGGCTACGTTTCCATCGCGATCATCCTGATTCTTCTTGCCGTATCTGTTTTCCTGATCAGCAATACCGTCACGATCGGTATTTCGGTCCGGAAAGAGGAGATCGGTATTATGAAGCTGATCGGTGCGACGAACTTGTTTGTAAGGGCTCCGTTCCTGATCGAGGGTATCCTGATCGGTCTTGTCGGAGCAGCGATTCCGCTGGGGCTGCTGTACGTTGTATACAACAGAGTCATCAGCTACGTTATGACGGAGTTCAGCGTACTGTCGAACTTTATGGCATTCATGCCGGTATCGGCCGTATTCCGGATTCTGCTTCCGGTCGGACTCATTCTCGGTATGGGAATCGGACTTGTCGGCAGTATCTTTACGATTCGAAAACACTTGAAAGTCTGATAGGATTAGACAATATAATAAAGTAAAAATAAGTCCCGGAATCCGTCAAAAGATTCCGGGATCTTTCGATTGGGAGGCATATTTTGGAAGAACTGATGAAGGAAGAAAAAGAGGGCGTAAAAGCGGCAGAGCAGGAAAAACCGAAAAAGCGCAGAAACAGAAAGAAAAACCGAAAAAATGAGATGCGGAAGAGCTACTTTGCGGGCATGATTTCCATGCTGGCGATTGTAATGATCGTGCTTGTCGGAACAACGTTTCTTTGGCCGGGAAGCAGTGCGGACCACCCCGGCGGCTTCTGGTCGTGGCGGAAGACGGCGGCGATCAAAGCGATGATCAGCCAGCTTTACGCTGGCGATGTGGATGACACAGAGCTGTCGGATGCGATGTATAAAGGGATGATCAGCGGCCTCGGCGACAAGTATTCTACGTATTACACGAAAGAGGAATACGAAGCGATCAAGACAGCGCAGGAGGGTTACTATCAGGGCATCGGTATTACGGTGACGCTGGACGGCGATAAGCTGCAGGTCACCGGCGTACAGGACGATACCCCGGCGGCGAGGCCGGTATTCAGGCGGATGACCGCATTGTGAAGATTGACGGGCAGACACTCGAAGGCTTAAGCCTCAACGATGCGGTCGGTCTTCTGAAAAACAGCGAGAACGACACCGTGACGCTTTCCATCGAGCGGGAAGGCGAGGCGGATCTGATTGAAACGGAAGTCACAAAAGAGAAGCTTGCGGCGATTGTGGCAGACGGTAAAATGCTGGACGACAAGATCGGCTATCTGGCCATCAGCGAGTTTACAGGGCTTACCCCCGAGCAGTTCCAGAAAGTATACCAGTCACTGCAGGATCAGGGCATGGAACGCCTGATCATCGATCTGCGCGGCAATCCGGGCGGCCTCGTGACGGCAGTCTGTGACACCCTGCGCCAGATCCTGCCGGAGGGACTCATCGTGTATACCGAGGATAAAAATGGAAAACGGGAAGAGTATACCTGCGACGGCGATACCCCGATCTCGATTCCACTCGTTGTGCTGGTCAATGAAAATACGGCAAGTGCGGCAGAAATCTTCACGGGAGCAGTCAAAGATTACGGCATCGGAACGATTGTCGGAACGACGACATTCGGAAAAGGCATTGTCCAGAATACATTCCAGCTCTCGGACGGCAGCGTGGTGAAACTGACGATTGCCCATTATTACACGCCGCTCGGAAACGACATCCACAAGGTCGGCATTACGCCGGATGTCGAGGTGGAGCTGCCGGATGACGCGACGAGCGATGTGCAGCTCGAAAAAGCGTTGGAAGTTGTCAAAGGACTGGAAAGTGCGGAATAAAATAAGAATTTTCACAGAAAAGCAGGAAAAAGGTAGGAAAAAAAGCACGAACGTGTTATCTTAGTAGAGGAGCCGAAAACAGATCTTGGCAGGCTCTAAAAGAAAGTGAGGAAAGACAGATGAACTTTACAGAAAGAAGAAAACAGGTTTTTGATAAAATGGACCAGGATTCCGCACTGCTTTTGTTTTCCGGAATCGAGCTGCATGTCAGCGCAGACGAATATCTGCCGTTTGAAGCAAACCGCAACTTTTTCTATCTGACCGGCCTTCGCAGAGATCACATGATCCTGATGATGAAAAAGACCGCAAAAGAGGAGAAATCCATTCTGTTTATCGAGGAGGCGGATCTGAACCAGGAGAGATGGTTTGGAAGAAAAGTAACCGTATCCGAGGCACAGGAGATCACCGGAATCGATGACGTTCGTTTTCTGGATTCCTTTGAGGGCATGGTAAACCGTCTGATGGCACGCGAGGACATCGGAACCCTGTATTTCGACTGCTACCGCTATCAGGTCGAGGATCTGCCGGATTACAACATGGTAAAGGCAGAAGAGTTCGCAAAGAAATTTCCAGGCAGACCGATTAAAAACATTGCTCCTGTCATCGCAGCACTGCGGATGCAGAAAGATGAGGATGAGATCGCTCTCGTCCGCCAGGCAATCAAGATCACCGACGACGCGCTGAAATTCGTGATGAAGAATCTGAAACCGGGCTGCACCGAGTATCAGGCACAGGCTGATTTCGAGTACAAGATTTTCCACGAGGGAGCAGACGGAACCGCATTCCCGACGATCGCAGGAAGCGGTGCAAACGGAACGATGCTGCACTACGACACCAACCGTGACGTGTGCGAGGATGAGACCCTGCTTCTGATGGACCTCGGAGCAAAATTCCAGGGCTACTGCGCAGATATCACCAGAACGTATCCAGTCAACGGAAAATATACGGACCGTCAGAGACAGGTTTACGACGTTGTTCTGGCAGCAAACCGCGCCGTTGCAAAAGCAGCAAAACCGGGTATGACATTAAAAGAGCTCGACGATATTGCAAAGGATGTTCTCGGCGAGGGCTGTGTGAAACTTGGCCTGATCGAGAAGAAAGAGGATGTCGGAACCTATTACATGCACGGCGTTTCCCATCACCTCGGCATCGATGTACACGATGTGACCGCGGCATGGAACGACAAGCTGCGTCCAGGCGCCATCATCACCGATGAGCCGGGTCTTTATATTGACGAGTGGGAGATCGGAATCCGGATCGAGGATGATATCCTGATTACAGAGGACGGATGCGAGGTTCTTTCCGAGAATCTGATGCGTGATCCAGACCAGATTGAAGCCTTTATGCAGGAAAAAGAGGCGTAAGAAAAAAACTACGGAGGATTTAGTTAGATGAAAATTGCAGTTACATACGATAACGGGAATATTTTCCAGCATTTTGGAAAAACAGAGAATTTCAAGGTTTACGAAGTAGAAGACAATCAGGTGGTTTCCAGCGAAGTGATCGGATCCAACGGAACCGGCCACGGCGCACTGGCAGGCCTTCTTTCCGAGCAGGGCGTGGATGTTCTGATCTGCGGCGGCATCGGCGGCGGTGCACAGGCTGCTCTTGCTGAGGCAGGCGTAGAGCTCTGCTCCGGAGCAGAGGGAGATGTGGATGCAGCGGTGGAAGCTTACTTAAACGGAACGCTCACATCTGCGGGTGCAACCTGCGATCACCACGATCACGAGGAAGGCCATTCCTGCGGCGGCCACTGCGGAAGCCATGAGGAAGAGGAGAGCTCCTGCGGCGGTTCCTGCGGAACCTGCGGCGGCGGATGCGGTGCACCGACTCCGGTTATGGAAGGTAAGAATGTCGGAAAAACCTGCCGTACCCACTACAGAGGAACCTTCAACGATGGAACCCAGTTTGATTCTTCCTACGACCGCGGCGAACCGCTCGAGTTCATCTGCGGTGTGGGCCAGATGATCCGCGGCTTCGATGCAGCCGTTGCAGAGATGGAAGTCGGCGAAAAAGTCAACATCCATCTGATGCCGGAGGAGGCTTACGGAATGCCGGATCCGAACGCAATTTTTACCGTTGCGATCGCACAGCTTCCGGGAGCAGAGGAAGTAGAGGTCGGACAGCAGGTTTATCTGCAGAACCAGTACGGCCAGCCGTTCCCGGTAAAAGTTACCGCAAAAGACGAGACCAATATCACGTTTGATGCCAACCATGAGATGGCTGGAAAAGAGCTGAATTTTGAGATTGAGCTGGTTGAAGTGAAATAAAAAAATGCATAAAAAAGAGTGTCAGGACGAAGGAGCCAGGCACTCTTTTTTGATGCGCAGAAAAATCAACGATTCCCATTTCCGATTTCCGTTATTTTTTGTAAAAGTAAACAAAAAATGACCAAAATTCATTTTTTGCCATTTCAAATATTGACTAATAGTCATTTAAGTTGTAAGATGTGGTACTAGAAAAACAAGTTAAAAATGAATCAGAGGAGATGAATGAAAATGGTTAAAGTTGGCAAATGGATTGCCAAGCACAGGATTCTGATGCTGATCATTGGATTTCTGCTGATTATTCCGTCAGTCATCGGAATGGCAGCAACGAAAGTAAACTATGATCTGCTCAGCTATCTGCCGGAGCATCTGGAAACTGTAAAAGGACAGGACATTCTGGTAGATGAATACGGCATGGGTGCGTTCTCCATGGTTGTCGTGGAAAACATGGAAATGAAGGACGTACAGAAACTCGAAGAAAAATTCGAGCAGGTAAACCACGTAAAAGAAGTTTTATGGTATGACGATGTGGCAGACATCAGCGTGCCGGTTGAGATGATCCCGGAAAAACTCCGGAAAGCATTCTACAATGGGGATGCAACCATGATGCTCGTTCTGTTCGACAATACGACTTCTTCCGATGACTCCATGGAGGCAATCGAGGATCTTCGTAAAATTGCGAACGAGCAGTGCTTCATCGGCGGTATGACCGGTGTTGTTACCGATATCAAAAACGTAGCATTAAAAGAGCTGCCGGTTTACGTTGTCATCGCCGCAGTTTTGAGCCTCGTTGTCATCGAGCTGACATCGACTTCCTTCGTTGTTCCGATCCTGTTCCTGTTAAGTATCGGACTTGCAATCCTTTACAACCTGGGAAGCAACGTGTTCCTTGGTGAGACTTCCTACATCACAAAAGCGCTGACCGCCGTGCTGCAGCTTGGTGTTACGATGGACTACTCCATCTTCCTGCTGAACAGCTTCGAGGAGAATAAAAAGCGTTTCCCGGATGACAAAGAGCGTGCGATGGGCCATGCAATCGCCAACACGTTCAAATCCGTAGCCGGAAGCTCCGTTACCACCGTAGCCGGTTTCCTGGCACTGTGTGTTATGACCTTTGCCCTTGGCCGCGACCTTGGTATCGTTATGGCAAAAGGTGTTTTGATCGGCGTTGTCTGCTGTGTCACCGTCCTGCCGGCCATGGTTCTGGTATTTGACAAGGCAATTGAGAAAACGAGACATAGACCGCTGGTAAAGAGTCTGGATAAACCATCCGCTTTTATCACCAAACATTATAAGGCGTGGGTTGTGATCTTCCTGATCCTGCTGTTCCCGTCGATCTACGGAAACAATCATACCCAGATTTACTACAACATTGCGCGTTCTCTTCCGGCTACCCTGGACTGCAACGTGGCAAATGATGAGGTAAAAGCGCAGTTTGACGTAAGCAACATGCATATTGTGATGATGGATCGCGATATGGATTCCAAACAGAAAAAGAAAATGATGGAGGAGATCGGCAACGTAAAAGGTGTCAAATCGACCATCAGCATGAGTTCCCTGCTTGGACCGACGATTCCGGAATCCATGATCCCGGAAAATCTCCGAAGCATGCTGCAGAGCGATGAGTATGAGCTTGCATTTGTGAGCTCTGAATATGAGTCCGCAACAGATGAAGTAAACGAACAGGTCAAAGCGATTGACAAAATCGTAAAATCCTACGATAAAGATGGAATGGTCATCGGTGAAGCACCGTTGATGAAAGACCTGCAGGATGTTACCGATGCTGACCTTGTCAACGTAAACGTGCTTTCCATTGGTGCAATCTTTATCATCATTCTGCTGATCTTCAAATCGATTTCTCTGCCGATTATTCTGGTAGCAGTCATCGAGTTTGCAATTATGCTGAATATGGCAATCCCGTATTATCAGGGAACCAGCCTTCCATTCGTGGCCAGCATCGTAATCGGAGCGATTCAGCTCGGTGCAACCGTGGACTACGCGATCCTGATGACAACCCGTTATCAGAAAGAGCGCCAGAATGGAAAAGACAAAAAAGAAGCTATCAGTATTGCGCATAAGACCAGTATGCCGTCCATCATCAGCAGTGGCCTGAGTTTCTTTGCCGCAACCTTCGGTGTAGCCTGCTACTCTCAGGTTGAGATGATCGGTTCCATCTGTACCCTGCTTGCACGAGGCGCGATCATCAGTATGGTCGTTGTTATCCTGATCCTGCCGGCGATGTTTATGATCTTCGATAAACTGATCTGCAAGACGTCGATTGGATTTTTGAAGAAGAAAACGAAATAAAACCAATTGGGAGAGTCCCCTGTGTCAGAAATGTGTCTGATGCAGGGGACTTTTGCGTCCAGGAGATGAAAAATGAATAGAACAAATATTCGAAATAGCTATACTTTTGTTATAAAGTCTGGTATAATCAGAGAAGCTATAAGAGAGACCGCAGAAAGCGGACAGACGAACAGATTGGATCTGCAGACAGAGCATACAGAAGGAGATATATATGGATCATTTTGTATTACATTCCGAATATCAGCCGACCGGTGACCAGCCGCAGGCGATTGAGGAGCTGGTGAAAGGATTTCAGGAAGGAAATCAGTGTGAGACACTGCTCGGTGTTACGGGTTCCGGTAAAACATTTACGATGGCGAATGTGATCCAGAAGCTGAATAAACCAACGTTGATCATTGCGCATAATAAGACGTTGGCGGCGCAGCTGTATGGAGAATTTAAAGAATTTTTTCCGGAAAACGCAGTGGAATATTTTGTCTCCTACTACGACTACTACCAGCCGGAGGCTTACGTGCCGTCTTCGGATACGTATATTGCGAAGGACTCTGCGCGGAACGATGAGATTGATAAGCTGCGGCTTTCCGCGACTTCTGCACTGAGTGAGCGGAACGATGTCATTGTGGTTTCCAGTGTTTCGTGTATCTATGGAATCGGAAGCCCGAAGGATTACATGGAGATGATTATTTCGCTCCGCCCGGGAATGGAAAAGGACCGGGACGATGTGATCCGACAGTTGATTGATATTCAGTATGACCGGAATGATATGGATTTCCACCGCGGGACGTTCCGCGTGCGCGGTGATGTATTGGAGATTTTTCCGGCGGAGGAGACGGACAAGGCGGTGCGCGTCGAGTTCTTCGGGGATGAGATTGACCGTCTGGTGCAGATCGATACGCTGACGGGTGAAATCTTATGTGAACTGAACCACATCGCAATCTTTCCTGCCTCCCACTACGTTGTGCCGATGGACACGATCCTGAAAGCAACAGGCGAGATTGAAAAGGATATGGAAGAGCAGGTGAAGTTCTTCAAGCACGAGGGAAAACTGATCGAGGCCCAGCGCATCGAGGAGCGGACCAATTTCGATATTGAGATGCTCAAAGAAACCGGCATCTGTTCCGGCATCGAAAACTATTCGCGTTACCTCTCCGGATTAAAGCCAGGCGAGCCGCCCTACACACTGATGGACTATTTCGGAGATGATTTCCTCATCATTGTGGATGAGTCGCATAAGACTGTTCCGCAGATCCGCAGCATGTATGCCGGCGACCAGTCGCGGAAATCGACGCTGGTGGACTATGGATTCCGTCTGCCGTCCGCAAAAGACAACCGCCCGTTGAACTTCGGCGAGTTCGAGGACCGGATCGATCAGATCCTTTTCGTATCTGCCACGCCGGGCGACTACGAGGCAGACCACGAGCTGCTGCGCGCCGAACAGATCATCCGCCCGACCGGCCTTCTCGACCCGGATGTCGAGGTACGCCCGGTGGAGGGACAGATCGACGATCTGATTTCGGAAGTAAAGAAAGAAACTGAAAAACACAACAAAGTTCTCGTGACGACGCTGACGAAGCGTATGGCAGAGGATCTGACCGACTATATGAAAGAGGCCGGCATCCGCGTGCGTTACCTGCACTCCGATATCGACACCCTGGAACGGACCGAGATCATCCGTGATATGCGTCTCGATGTCTTCGATGTGCTCGTCGGCATCAACCTTCTGCGTGAGGGTCTCGACATCCCGGAAATCACACTCGTGGCGATCCTGGATGCCGATAAAGAAGGTTTTCTGCGTTCCGAAACCTCCCTGATCCAGACCATCGGCCGTGCCGCGCGAAACAGCGAGGGCCATGTTATCATGTACGCCGATGTGATGACCGATTCCATGCGCCTCGCGATCGACGAGACGAAGCGCCGCCGTGCCCTGCAGGAAGCCTACAACAAAGAACACGGCATCACTCCGACCACCATCAAAAAAGCCGTCCGCGATCTCATCAGCATTTCGAAAGAAGTGGCAAAGACAGAAGAAAAGATGGAAAAAGACCCGGAGTCCATGAGCCGCGAAGAACTGGAAAAACTGATCGGCCAGGTACAGAAACAGATGAAAGCCGCTGCCGCCGAACTCAACTTCGAAATGGCCGCCGAGCTGCGTGACAAAATGATCACACTGAAGAAGAGCCTGGATGACATGGAAGAATAAAAAATCAGAAATAAAAAAGAAGAAAAGAGCATGAAAAAAAGCGTGCCGGAAAAGCGACAGAAAACTTTCCGGCACGCTTTTTTTGCGTCCGATTTTGCTTCCTTCTTGTTCAGAATTGACGCAAAATAAGAATACCATTATAATATAAAATACGACCAAACGGTCGTATCAAAACGCAAAACACAAAAATAAAAAAGACAACAATAAAAAAATTAATCGCCGAATTTTCTCTTTTTACTGGAGACACTCAGCAGATAGTCGACCGAGCAGTCATAGAACCGTGCAAGCCGGATCACATAGTCGATCGGGATGTCGCGGATTCCTTTTTCGTAGCGGGAATAGACGTCGCGGTTGCATTCGAGCAGGGCAGAAATCTCTTTGATGGTGAGATCCTGATCGATCCGCATATCTTCAATTCTCTGGTATTTCATACGTTGTACCATCCTTTCAGATTCAAACCCATACTACCAAACGGTTGGATGGACAAAGTTAAATCAGATCATATGGTCGCAAATTGAAGAATGGGGCGGGAGAGAGAAACGGCGGGTGAAGACAGCCTGTGCAGAAAACAGAAAAATATGTACGGCAGAAATGGGGGAACGAATGGGAAAAGCAGAAAGAATAGAAATAGAAGATTTTGTCCAGAATATAGTGGAACGGATGGAGACGCCGGAAGCGTTTGAAAAAATGATCAGCCGGGAGGAAGAATGCGAAGCGCAGGGGCAGGAGAGCCGTCTGAGGGATGTGCTGAAGAAAGAATGGCCGGTGGACGAAAAGGGAGAGCGCATCTATCAGATCACTAATATATATGAAGAAAAAGCAGAAGAACTCCTCATTGTAGAACTGTATACCGGCATCCACCTGGAAAACGGAGTCCCGTGCGGGCATTTTACGCTGTATCTCTGCGGGGAGCCGGACGGATGGAAACTCAGCGAAACGCGGATGATGGAATATCTGCAGAATCTGTAAACGAAAAAGCAAAACAGGGAGGACAGGGAAAAGAAAAACTGTCCTCCTGCTTTTGCTGCGGCGGAGACACCGGAAAGTCAGGATCCATACGGCCGCTTCTCATCGCTGATGCCGACCAGATAATCCAGACTGACCTGATACAGCTCCGCCAGACGGATGGCAATGGAGATCGGCAGCTGCCGGACGCCTTTTTCATATCGGGTATACACATCGCGGTTGCAGCCGAGATAGTCGGCAACCTGGCGGATCGTCAGATCGTGGTCCGTGCGCAGATCCTCCAGTCTCTGATATTTCATGATTCATCACCTCTGAAAAAAATGCTACTAAATGGTCGTATCAAAATGGCAGAATCCTACCATACGGCTATAGCGCCTTTGAAACAGTAGAATGCAATAAAAAAGAAAAGTCAGATTCCTTTTCAGAAAGAAAACGGTTTATACTTTTTTCACAATTTCTTCATAGAAAAACCGGGAAAAGGTGTTGACAAACAAAAGGCAGAGTGCTATCTTAAGAGCATAGATGTTAGCACTCCACTAAAACGAGTGCTAACAGGACTATACAACAGGAAGGAGCTTATCTTAGTGGATACAGAATTGGATGAAAGAAAAAGAAAAATATTAAAAGCGATCATCCAGACGTATCTGGAAACGGGCGAGCCGGTCGGCTCAAGAACGATTTCCAAATACACGGATTTGAATTTAAGCTCCGCCACAATCCGGAATGAAATGTCCGATCTGGAAGAGATGGGTTACATCTTACAGCCCCACACTTCCGCAGGACGCATTCCTTCCGATAAAGGCTACCGCCTCTATGTAGATGAGCTGATGCGGGAAAAAGAACAGGAAGTTGCAGACATCAAAAACATGGTCATTGAAAAAACAGACCGAATGGAAAAAGTTCTGCAGCAGGTTGTCAAAGTCCTCGCTTCATCTACCAACTATGCAACGTTGATTACAGGACCGGAATATCACAGAAATAAAGTGAAATTCATCCAGCTCTCAAAAGTCAATGAAGAGCAGCTCCTGGCCGTCATCGTCGTAGAAGGCAACCTGGTGAAAAACCAGATGATCGACCTCGACGAGACCATCAACGATGAACAGATATTAAAGCTGAACCTGCTTCTGAACACACAACTCAATGGCCTGACCATTGAAGAAATCAATCTTGGCATGATCAAGAAGATGAAAGAGCAGGCAGGCATCCACTCCGGCATCATCAGCAAAGTGGTCGATACCGTAGCGGAAGCCATCGCAGTCAGCGAAGAAGATGTGCCGGTGTACACCAGCGGCGCAACCAACATTTTCAAGTACCCTGAGCTTTCCGACAGCAGCAAAGCCAGCCAGCTGATCTCCACATTCGAGGAACGGCAGAAACTGGTCGATATGATCAAAGGAGCTGCCGAGGAGCAGGACGGAGAGGAAAATACCGGTATTCAGGTATACATCGGAAATGAATCTTCGATGGAACCCTTACGGGACTGCAGCGTGGTCACCACCACATACGATATGGGAAACGGTATGCGCGGAACAATCGGTATCGTGGGACCAAAGCGGATGGATTACGAAAATGTGGTAGATAACCTGAAAACATTAAAAGTTCAACTGGACGCCGTCTTCAAAAAGCCGGACACAGGTGAGTAGAAAGGTGGAATGATCAGTGAGCGAAGAAAATAGAAAGAAAGAGGAAACCATGGAAGAACCTACACGCGAGATGGAAAAAGAAACCGGAGCAGAGACCGATCTGCCGGAAACCGAACCGGCTGCGGAGCAGGAAGAAGCAAAGAAAGCAGCAGAGGCAAAAGAAGCGGAAGCTGCAGAAGAAACTGCTGAGGATGGCAAAGAACGAAAGTTCTTCAAAAAGAAAAAAGATAAAAAAGATGAGAAAATCGAAGAGCTGACTGACCGCCTGACCCGTCAGATGGCAGAGTTCGATAACTTCCGCAAACGCACCGAAAAAGAAAAAACAAATATGTATGCCATTGGAGCAAAAGACATCATCGAGAAGATTCTTCCGGTTGTTGACAGCTTCGAGCGCGGACTTGCAACGGTGGAAAACCCGGAGGAAGATCCGTTCGCAGACGGCATGAATAAAGTATACAAACAGTTTACCACAGCACTCGATGAACTCGGTGTAACCGTGATCGAGGCCGTTGGAAAGGAATTCGATCCGAACCTGCACAACGCAGTGATGCATGTGGAGGATGAGGAAGCCGGCGAGAACATCGTCGTAGAAGAGTTCCTGAAGGGCTACATGTACAAAGGTTCCGTAGTCCGTCACAGTATGGTCAAGGTGGCTAACTAAGCTTGAAGATAAATAAATAGAAATTAAACCATTTTTTAGCATAATTCATTGAGGAGGAAACAACAATGGGCAAAATTATTGGTATTGACTTAGGAACAACAAACAGCTGTGTAGCCGTTATGGAAGGTGGAAAACCAACCGTTATCGCAAACGCAGAGGGTGAAAGAACAACTCCATCTATCGTAGCATTCACAAAAACAGGTGACCGTCTGGTCGGCGAGCCGGCAAAACGTCAGGCTGTAACAAACGCAGACAGAACCATCCGTTCCATCAAACGTGAGATGGGTACTGATTATAAAGTAGACATCGAAGGAAAGAAATACTCTCCGCAGGAGATCTCCGCTATGATCCTTCAGAAACTGAAAGGTGATGCAGAGAACTACCTTGGTGAGAAAGTAACAGAAGCAGTTATCACAGTTCCGGCTTACTTTAATGACGCACAGCGTCAGGCAACCAAAGATGCCGGTAAAATCGCAGGTCTTGATGTAAAACGTATCATCAACGAGCCTACCGCAGCAGCTCTGGCATACGGACTGGATAACGAGAAAGAGCAGAAGATCATGGTATACGACCTTGGAGGCGGTACCTTCGATGTTTCCATCATCGAAATCGGTGACGGTGTTATCGAAGTTCTTTCCACAGCAGGAAACAACCGTCTTGGCGGCGATGACTTCGACCAGAAAGTAACAGATTATATCCTTGCTGAGTTCAAGAAACAGGAAGGCGTAGATCTTTCCAATGATAAAATGGCTCTGCAGAGAATCAGAGAAGCAGCAGAGAAAGCAAAGAAAGAGCTTTCCAGCGCAACTACAACCAACATCAACCTGCCGTTCATCACTGCAACCGCAGATGGCCCGAAACATCTCGATATGAACCTGACAAAGGCTAAATTCGATGAGCTGACCCACGACCTGGTAGAGAAAACCGCAGAGCCGGTACAGAGAGCACTTTCTGATGCAGGCCTTCAGGCATCCGAGCTTTCCAAAGTCCTTCTGGTAGGCGGATCTACCCGTATCCCGGCTGTACAGGATAAAGTAAGACAGCTGACCGGACACGAGCCGAGCAAGAGCCTGAACCCGGATGAGTGCGTAGCACTTGGTGCTTCCGTACAGGGCGGTAAACTTGCAGGAGATGCCGGCGCAGGCGACATCCTTCTTCTGGATGTAACTCCGCTGTCTCTGTCCATCGAGACGATGGGAGGTATTGCAACTCGTCTGATCGAGCGTAACACCACAATCCCGACCAAGAAAAGCCAGATCTTCTCCACCGCAGCTGATAACCAGACAGCAGTAGATATCAACGTAGTACAGGGTGAGCGTCAGTTCGCGAAAGACAACAAATCCCTCGGCCAGTTCCGTCTGGATGGAATTCCGCCAGCAAGAAGAGGCGTTCCGCAGATCGAGGTTACCTTTGATATCGATGCCAACGGTATCGTAAATGTATCTGCAAAAGACCTGGGAACAGGAAAAGAGCAGCACATCACCATCACCGCAGGCTCTAATATGTCCGACAGCGAGATCGACAAAGCAGTCAAAGAAGCTGCTGAGTTCGAAGCTCAGGATAAGAAACGCAAAGAAGCAATCGACGCAAGAAACGATGCAGACTCTATGGTATTCCAGACCGAGAAAGCAATCGAGGAAGTCGGCGACAAGCTGGATGCAAACGATAAGACAGCAGTAGAAGCTGACCTGAACGCACTGAAAGACCTCATTGCAAAATGCAATCCGGAAGAGATGACAGATGCACAGGTAGCTGACCTGAAAGCAGCTCAGGAAAAACTGATGACAAGCGCTCAGAAACTGTTCGCAAAGCTGTATGAGCAGCAGGGCGGCGCAGCAGGCGCTGGTGCCGGAACAGCTGGTGCAGGCCCGGATATGGGAAATGCAGGAGCAGCAGGCGGCCATGACGACGATGTCGTAGACGCTGACTACAAAGAGGTTTAATTTTCAGCATGTCACACTCCGTGAAAATACCGACTGTGAGTTGAAACAATAAGTAAATAAACGCAAAAAGCCCTGTGAGGCGAATGTTTGCAGGGGACGGAAAATACATTCCGCCCCCTGTATTTATGCTGGTATTGCTTTCGGAAAAGTGCTATACTGGAGCGTGCGGAAAAACATTTCTGCAAAGATGAAATTTGTGGAACAGAAATGAAAAGGTGAACATAAATGGCAGAAAAAAGAGATTATTACGAGGTCCTCGGCGTAGACCGCGGAGCGGACGATGCAACATTAAAAAAAGCATACCGTAAACTGGCCAAGAAATACCATCCGGATATGAACCCGGGCGACAAAGAGGCCGAGGCAAAATTTAAAGAGGCGACAGAAGCCTATGGCGTGCTGAGTGATCCGGACAAACGGCGTCAGTACGATCAGTTTGGCCACGCTGCATTTGAAAACGGCGGTGGCGGCGCAGGAGCCGGCGGATTCGGCGGCTTCGACTTTGGCGGCGGAGATATGGGTGATATCTTCGGCGATATTTTCGGCGACCTGTTTGGTGGCGGCGGAAGCAGAAGAAGAGCAAACAATGGACCGATGAAGGGAGCAAACCTCCGCGCTGTTGTCCACATTACGTTTGAGGAAGCTGTTTTCGGATGCCAGAAAGAGCTCGAGATCAACCTGAAGGATACCTGTACAACGTGCCACGGAACCGGCGCAAAACCAGGAACTTCACCAGAGACATGCTCCAAATGTAACGGAACCGGTCAGATTACGTACACACAGCAGACCATGTTCGGCTCTGTGAGAAACGTGACAACGTGTCCGGATTGTAACGGAACCGGAAAGATCATTCGCGATAAATGTACCGCATGCCACGGCACGGGCTATACATCCAGCAGAAAACGCATTCAGGTCAACATTCCGGCCGGAATCGACGATGGACAGAGCATCCGGATCCGTGAAAAAGGTGAGCCGGGTGTAAACGGCGGACCGAGAGGAGATCTGATTGTCGAGGTTCAGGTAACCCGTCATCCGATCTTCCAGAGACAGGATATGAACATTTTCTCCACTGCACCGATTACGTTTGCCCAGGCAGCACTCGGCGGCGATGTGAAGATCAGCACCGTTGACGGAGACGTTCTCTACACTGTAAAACCGGGAACCCAGACCGATACGAAGATCCGTCTGAAGGGAAAAGGTGTTCCGTCCCTTCGCAACAGCAATGTGCGCGGTGATCACTACGTAACACTCGTAGTCCAGACTCCGACGAAACTGAATGAGAAAGCAAAAGAAGCCCTCCGCGCCTTCGACGAAGCCTGCGGAAACCGCCCGGCAGCAGAAGAAAAAGCAGCCAACGGCGAAACTGCAGAGCAGCCGAAGAAGAAAAAAGGCTTTATGGATAAAGTGAAAGAGGCCTTTGAGGACATCGATAAATAAAGAACGGCGGCAAGCCGGAAAAGAAAGAAGAATCTGTGGAAAAAGCAGGTTCTTCTTTCTTTTCTATGAAAGAACCATGAAAATTTGGTGAATTTATACACAGAATGGTCGGATTTTGATATAATGTGGAAAACTTAAGGGGAGAGAAAAGAAAGGAAACGGGGAAAATGAGATTTCGACCATGTATTGATATTCATAACGGAAAAGTAAAACAGATTGTCGGGGGATCGCTGAAAGATCAGGGAAATCAGGCGAGCGAGAATTTTGTCTCGGAGCAGGATGCGTCGTACTATGCGCAGCTGTACGAAGAGCAGGGCATTACGGGCGGCCATGTGATTCTGCTGAACAAGAAAGGTACCGAGTTTTACGAGGAGACGAAGCGCCAGGCATTGCTGGCACTCTCGACGTACCCGGGCGGCCTGCAGGTGGGAGGCGGCATTGATGCGGAGAATGCGTGCGAGTTTCTGACAGCGGGGGCAAGCCATGTGATTGTGACTTCGTATGTGTTCCGCGACGGCCATGTGTTCTATGAAAATCTGGACAAGCTGGTGACGACGGTAGGAAAGCAGCGGCTGACACTGGATTTAAGCTGCCGGAAGCGGGACGGAAAATACTATATCGTGACGGACCGCTGGCAGAAGTTCACGGACGAAGAAGTGACAGAGGAACTGCTGCATCACCTGTCAGAATACTGTGATGAGTTCCTGATCCATGCCGTGGATGTCGAGGGAAAGGCTTCCGGCATTGAGACGGAGCTGGTGGAACTGCTTGCGAAGATGAAAGATTTTCCGGTGACGTACGCCGGCGGCGTGGGAAGTTTTGAAGACCTGGAGCTGCTCAAAAAACTGGGAAACAACCACGTCGATGTGACAATTGGCAGCGCACTGGATCTGTTCGGCGGCAAAATGAAGTTTGAAGACGTGCTGGCAGTATGCCGCCGGTAAGCGGAAACGGACGTTCACCCGCGCCATTCGCAAAACCGCGCTTTCAGCGCTCTCCGCTGCTGCGCAGCTCCTTTTTGCTCATAACCAGGCGCTCCCTTTGTATCTTATTCTCGACAGATTTCATGCGAGCATGAAATCTGTCAAAAATAAGATGCAAGTGAACTGTAACAGAAAAAACTCTAAAATATTCATGAATTTTCTAAATACTATTGCAAATAAAGACAACTATTGCTATAATTAGAGATACTTACAGGGGAAGTGAAAAACCTGTAAAATTTGAGAGCAAAGGGGTTGGGCATAATGAAAATTACCATCAGCGGAAAAAATATTGACGTGACAGAGGGATTAAAAGCCGCGGTCAATGAAAAACTTGGCAAACTGGAGAAATATTTTACGCCTGACACAAATGTCATTGTAACCTTAAGTGTAGAGAAAGAAAGACAGAAAATTGAGGTTACCATTCCGGTAAAAGGAAATATCATCCGTTCCGAGCAGGTAAGCAACGATATGTACGTATCCATCGATCTGGTAGAGGAAGTCATCGAACGCCAGCTTCGCAAATACAAAAACAAAATTGCCGACAAACAGCAGGAAGCAGGAAACTTCCAGAAAGAATATCTGGAGCATGACTATCTGGAGGACGAAGACATCCAGATCATCCGTACGAAAAAATTCGGCATGAAACCAATGTATCCGGAAGATGCCTGCGTACAGATGGAACTTCTTGGACACACCTTCTTCGTATTCCGCAATGCAGAGACCGACGAAGTAAACGTCGTTTACAAGAGAAAGAACAACACCTACGGTCTGATCGAGCCGGAGTGCTGAAAAGTAAATAAAGAATGAACAGTCACCCTGTTTCCAGTTTAGAAAAGCTGTGAAACAGGGTGACTTTTTCGCGGAAAGGGCCGGAAAGTCCGGGAAAAGCCGTAAAAACAGCGGAAAACCGGGGAACGGCACCAAATGTTTACGAAAAATTCATTGTTATCTTGTGCCAGAAGTGGTAGAATAGTACCATATGTTAATATGGCAATTAATAGAGAAAGCAGGAGCAAACATTCTATGAAATTCACAGAAAAACTTTTTGGTACGCACAGTGAGCGCGAGTTGAAACGAATCTATCCAATCGTAGACAAAATCGAAGCTCTCCGCCCGACCATGCAGGCGCTGACCGATGAAGAGCTGCGTGCCAAGACAAAGGAATATAAAGACCGCTACAACGGAGGCGAATCCCTGGATTCCATTCTCCCGGAAGCATTCGCAACCGTCCGCGAGGCAGCAAAACGTTCCCTCGGTATGGAGCACCACCGCGTACAGCTGATCGGTGGTATTATCCTTCATCAGGGCCGTATCGCCGAGATGAAAACCGGTGAAGGAAAAACCCTCGTTTCCACCCTTCCGGCTTACCTGAATGCACTGACCGGACGCGGTGTCCACATCGTTACCGTCAACGATTACCTGGCAAACCGAGATGCTGAGTGGATGGGCAAAGTCCACAGATTCCTCGGTTTGACCGTCGGTGTCGTTCTGAACGATATGAAGAACGATGAGCGCCGCCAGCAGTATGCATGCGACATCACCTACATCACCAACAACGAACTTGGTTTCGATTACCTGCGTGACAACATGGTGATCTACAAAGAGCAGCTCGTACAGAGAGAGCTTGCTTACTGTATCATCGACGAGGTCGACTCCGTCCTGATCGACGAGGCAAGAACACCTCTGATTATTTCAGGACAGAGCAGCAAATCCACCAAGCTGTACGAGACCGCAGATATTCTGGCACACCAGATGCAGCGCGGCGAGGCAAGCGGCGAGATGACCAAGATGACCGCGATCATGGGCGAGGAGATCGAGGAGACCGGAGACTTCATCGTCAACGAGAAGGACAAATTCGTTACCCTGACCGATGACGGTGTGAAGAAAGTCGAGAACTTCTTCCATATTGAGAACCTCTCCGATCCGGAGAACCTGGAGATCCAGCACAACGTGATCCTGGCGCTGCGTGCCAATTATCTGATGCACCGCGACAAGGACTATGTAGTCAAAGACGACGAGGTTCTGATCGTCGATGAGTTCACCGGCCGTATCATGCCGGGCCGCCGTTATTCCGATGGTCTGCATCAGGCAATCGAGGCAAAAGAGCACGTAAAAGTAAGAAGAGAGAGCAAGACTCTGGCAACCATCACGTTCCAGAACTTCTTTAACAAATACGAGAAAAAAGCCGGCATGACCGGTACTGCCCTCACCGAGGAGCAGGAGTTCCGTGACATCTACGGCATGGACGTTATCGAGATCCCGACCAACCGCCCGGTCATCCGTGTGGATATGGACGATGCCGTATACATGACGAAAAAAGAGAAATTCCACGCAGTCGTAGAGGAAGTCAAAGAGGCACATGCCGTGAACCAGCCGGTTCTGGTTGGTACCATCACCATCGAGACTTCCGAGCTGATCAGCAAAATGCTGCGCCGCGAGGGAATTCCGCATCAGGTCTTAAATGCGAAGTTCCATGAGCTCGAGGCAGAAATCGTAGCCCATGCCGGTGAGGCAGGAGCCGTTACCATCGCGACCAACATGGCCGGCGTGGTACCGATATCAAGCTGGATGATGTGGCAAAAGCTGCCGGCGGCTTAAAGATCATCGGCACCGAGCGTCATGAGTCCCGCCGTATCGACAATCAGCTCCGCGGTCGTTCCGGCCGTCAGGGAGACCCGGGTGAGTCCCGTTTCTACATTTCCCTGGAAGACGATCTGATGAGACTCTTCGGTTCCGAAAAACTGATGGGCATTTTCAAATCCCTCGGCGTACCGGAAAATGAGCAGATCGAGCACAAGATGCTTTCTTCCGCCATCGAAAAAGCGCAGAAGAAGATCGAGGGCAACAACTACGGAATCCGTAAAAACCTGCTCGACTATGACCAGGTCAACAACGAGCAGCGTGAGATCATCTACAAAGAGAGACGCCGCGTTCTGGACGGCGAGAGCATGAGAGACACCATCTTCAAGATGATTGCCGACACCATCGACAATACTGTGGATCTCTGCATCGGCGAGAACACCGAGCAGTCCGAGTGGGATCTGACCGAGTTAAATGAGATGTTGCTCTCCATCATGCCGGTGAAGGCAGTGACAAAAGAGCGCGTAGAGAAGATTTCCAAAAACGAGCTGAAACAGCAGTTAAAAGAGGAAGCTGTTAAACTCTACGAGGAGAAAGAAGCAGAATTCCCGGAGGAGGAGCAGATTCGTGAGCTTGAGCGTGTCGTTCTTCTGAAGGTTATCGACCAGAAGTGGATGGATCATATCGATGATATGGATCAGCTCCGCGAGGGTATCGGCCTGCAGGCATACGGCCAGAGAGACCCGAAGGTTGAGTACAAGATGGCAGCTTACGACATGTTTAACGAAATGCTCGAGTCCATCCAGCAGGATACCGTCCGTCTCCTGTTCCATGTACGTGTTGAGCAGAAAGTAGAACGTGAGCAGGTAGCCAAAGTGACCGGAACCAACAAAGACGAGTCCGGCCCGAGAAAACCGGTACAGCGCGCAGAGCGTAAGATCTATCCAAACGATCCATGCCCGTGCGGAAGCGGCAAGAAGTACAAACAGTGCTGCGGAAGAAAACCGGTTTGATAAAAGCAGAACAGCAGTGAGACGGATGAGCACGATCCGTTTGACAAAGCACGCAGCTTCCCTACCAGAAGCTGCGTGTCATACAAAATATAAAACAGAAAGCAGGTGAAGCTTGTGGTAGTTGAATTAGACCAGTTCAAAATGGAACTTGGCACATACGATAAACCATTAGTGGAAGTGAGGGATTCACTTTGACCTCGCTAACAAAGAGCAGAGGATCGAAGAATTAGAGCGTAAAATGGAGGAACCCAATTTCTGGGACAACCCCGAAGAAGCGCAGGAGCAGATGAAACAGCTGAGCAGCATGAAAGAGGACAGAGATACGTATCAGAAACTGGTATCCGCCAAAGAAGATATGGAAACTCTGATCGAGATGGGACAGGAGGAGGATGACGATTCCGTTGTTCCGGAAATCGCGGAAATGATGGAAGAGTTCAAGGCATCCTTCGATGCCATCCGCATCAAAACCCTGCTGTCCGGCGAATTTGACAAGGACAATGCGATCATCAAACTGAACGCAGGTGCAGGCGGAACCGAGGCGTGCGACTGGTGCGGCATGCTGTACCGTATGTACACCAGATGGGCAGAACGCAAAGGCTTTACGATCGAGGAACTCGACTTTCTGGACGGTGATGAGGCCGGTGTGAAGTCCGTGACATTCCAGGTCAACGGCGAAAATGCTTACGGTTATCTGAAATCCGAAAAAGGCGTTCACCGTCTCGTCCGTATTTCTCCGTTCAACGCGGCAGGAAAACGCCAGACATCGTTCGTATCGTGCGATGTTATGCCGGATATCGACAAAGAGATCGATGTTGAGGTTCGTGATGAGGATATTCGTATCGATACGTACCGTTCCAGCGGTGCCGGCGGACAGCACATCAACAAGACGTCATCGGCGATCCGAATCACGCATATGCCGACCGGCATCGTGGTTACGTGCCAGAATGAGCGTTCCCAGTTCCAGAACAAGGACAAGGCAATGCAGATGCTGAAAGCAAAATTGTATATGCTGAAACTCCAGGAGCAGGCAGATAAGCTGAGCGACATCCGCGGCGAAGTAACCGAGATCGGCTGGGGCAACCAGATCCGTTCTTACGTTATGCAGCCATACACCATGGTCAAAGACCACCGTACCAACGCAGAGACCGGAAACGTCGATGCAGTCATGGACGGCGGAATTGATCTGTTTATCAACGCATATCTGAAGTGGATTGCCCTCGGAACCGGAGCGAAAGAGGAAGAAGCATAATTCGGCTGTGGGCAGAGCACAGTGACAAGTAAAATAAGGAGCATTTTCACCAACAGAGGACGGAAATGCTCCTTTCTGTTTTGAAGCCAAAGGCAAACAGGAGGTAAAAGTATGGGTATTATCAGAGCAGCAGTCAATGCAGTACACGGCAGTTTCGCCGATCAGTGGCTGGAGACCGTGGAACCGTATGAGATGGGGGAACATACGGTATTTACAGAGGGAATTCTGGTAAGAAAAGGCCAGAATAAAAAGGGAAGCCAGACGATTTCAAACGGTTCTGTGATCCATGTCTATGACAATCAGTTTATGATGCTGGTGGACGGCGGAAAGATCATTGATTACACCGCAGAGCCGGGCTACTTTACCGTAGACCAGTCATCGTCTCCGTCGATGTTCAGCGGATCGCTTGACGCAGCCGTAAAAGATACGTTTGAGCGCCTGAAATTCGGCGGCCAGACCCCGCATGAGCAGAGAGTTTTCTATATTAATCTGCAGGAAATCAAGGGAATCAAATTCGGAACGAGAAATCCGGTCAACTATTTCGACCAGTTCTACAATGCCGAGCTGTTCCTTCGGGCACACGGTTCCTATTCCATCCGCATCGTCGATCCGCTCCGCTTCTACGCAGAGGCTGTGCCGAGAAACGCATCCCGCGTAGAGATCGAGGATATCAACGAGCAGTATATGAACGAATTTTTAGAGGGCCTGCAGTCCTCGATCAATCAGATGGCAGCCGACGGCATCCGCATTTCGTTCGCAGCATCCAAGAGCGCCGAGCTGTCCCGTTACATGGCAGATGCGATGGATGAGAGCTGGCGGGCAATGCGCGGCATGGAGATCCAGTCCGTGGCAATCGCAAGCCTTTCCTACGATGAAGCTTCCCAGAAACTGATCCAGATGCGCAACGAAGGTGCGATGATGTCTGATCCATCGATCCGTGAGGGCTATGTACAGGGAGCGATGGCACGCAGTATGGAGAAAGCAGCAGCCAACCCAAACGGAGCCATGAACGGCTTTATGGGTGTTCAGATGGGCATGAATGCCTTCGGTTCCTCGTTTGCATCGGCGTCCGCTTCGAATCAGCAGCAGATGCAGCAGCAGGCGGCAGCCAAGGCACAGCAGGAAGCTGCAAAAGGCGTATGGAAATGCTCCTGCGGAACGGAGAACACCGGCAATTTCTGCTCAAACTGCGGAAGTGCAAAGCCGATGGTGTGGATCTGCGGCAAGTGTGGAACCGAGAACAGCGGTAAATTCTGTTCGAACTGTGGCAGCCCGAAACCGGAAGCGGCAGGAAAATGGGTCTGCGCATGCGGAACGGAGAATACCGGCAAGTTCTGCTCGAACTGCGGAAAACCAAGACAGTAAAAGAAAACAGATAACCATCCAATACAACAGCGGCTCCGGGGAAGGAGGGATAGAATATGGAGGTTATTACATACAAATGCCCGAACTGCGGAGGCGATCTGACCTTCGATCCGGCAAGCGGAAAGTATAAATGCGAGTACTGCCTGTCCTCGTTTACACAGGAAGAAGCCGAAAAGGCGAACCCGAAAGCAGCGGAAGCGCTGAACGGGGAGGACGATGCTGCCGGTGCACAGGAAGCATCCGATGCACAGAAGGAAAGCAGTACGGAGGAAACAAAAGGGGAAACAGAGCAGGGCGAAGCAGTTGTCTACACCTGTCCGAACTGCGGCGCTGAGATTGTGACCGATGCGACGACGGCAGCGACATACTGTTTCTACTGCCACAACCCGGTGGTGCTTTCCGGCCGGCTCTCGGGAGAATATATGCCGGATTTCGTGCTGCCGTTTAAGATCAGCAAGGAGCAGGCAATCGAGAAATTTTTGTCATTTGCGCGGAAGAAACGCTTTATTCCGAAGGACTTTTTCGAGAAAAACCAGGTACAGAAGATGACGGGTGTCTATTTCCCATACTGGATTTACGGCGGAGACTTTGAGACGGATTACATAGCACACGGCCGGAAGGTGAGAGTCTGGCAGACCGGTGATGTGGAGTACAAAGAGACCAGCATCTACGATGTCCGCCGGGAGGGCGAGGTCCGCGTGGACGGTCTGTCGCGCAATGCACTGAACAAGGCCGACCGCGATCTGATCGAATGCGTGCAGCCCTATCGTCTGGAGGAGATGCAGCCGTTTTCTATGGGCTATCTTTCCGGATTTCAGGCGGAAAAACGTGATATCGAACAGGCGCAGATCGCACCGGAACTGAAAAAAGAACTGGAGACGATGGCGCGCGGCGCAATGCGGAACGAGGCGAACGAGTATCTCTCCCTCGAGCAGGAGAAAATGAAGCTTTCTCCAAAGCGGGAGGACTGGCGTTACGTACTGTTTCCGGTCTGGACACTGACGTATCCGGGAAAAGACGGGAAGGTTTACTACTATGCGATGAACGGCCAGACCGGAACGATCAACGGCGATTTTCCCTATGAGCGGAAGAGAGCCCTTCTGACGTCGGCTGTGAGTGCTCTTCTGGTTCTGATTGTGATGCTGATAGGAGGGTATTTCGCATGAGAAGAATGAAAAAAGCAGGACAATATCTGCTCGGGATTTTTGCGGCCCTTCTGCTGTGCGGGATTTTTTCTGTGAATACCGTAAAAGCCGAATCCCAGCATATCTACGACAATGCATCGCTTCTTTCTGATGCGGAGGAGCAGGACCTCGAGAGATCCTGCGCGGAGTTCGAGAACAATACGGAAATTCATATGGTCATCCTGACCGAGCGCAGCAGCGGTTCCGAGGACTGTCAGGCGATTGCAGATGATTTTTATGACAAAAAGTATCCGAAAGAGCCAAACGGTGTCTGCTTCCTCATCGACATGGGACAGCGCCAGATCGTGATTTCGACGTCCGGTATTATGCAGTATTATATGTCGGACACGGAAATTGACGATATTCTGCAGGCGGCGCAGGGGTACGCGAAAGACGGCGACTATGCGGGAACTTTTGCAAAAATGATTACGATGACGCAGGAATGCTTCGACCGCGGCGTTTCCGATGCGGACTATCTGATTACAGAAGATGGTTCCATTATTCATTACCGTAAGATCAACAGCACGGAGGCTCTTATTGCTGTTATCGCAGCTGCTGCGACAGGAATTCTTGTTTATTTTGGAATTTGGAAAAGCTATCGACGAAAGAAAAACCGTGGTGCAAAGAGCTATGCGGATCTGAAACGTGTAAACATTAGAGACCGCAGGGATGCGCTGATCGACCGTCATGTATCGATGCACAAAATCCAGAAGGATGATGGAAACCACGGCGGAGGCGTTTCTGGCGGCGGAGGTGGCGGTGGAAGCACCGTTCACACTTCGTCAAGCGGAAACAGCCACGGCGGCGGAAGCATTGGCTTCTGAAAAGCGATTCGAAAAAATTCCTTGCGTATTGTGTCGGAATATGGTACGATCTTTCCTGTGAAAACAAATGTATTTCCTGGAAAGAGTATAAAGGTAGAGGATTGCCATGAGAGAAGAAAAAACAAAGTACTATGTAATCAAAGAAAAAGCGGTTCCCGAGGTCCTTTTGAAGGTCATCGAGGCCAAACGGTTGATGGATATGCAGGAGCTTACCGTGCAGCAGGCAACGGAAAAAGCGGGAATCAGCAGAAGCTCTTTCTATAAATACAAAGATGATATTCTTCCTTTTCATGACAATGCAAAAGGAAAAACGATTACGTTTATTCTGCAGATGGACGATGAGCCGGGACTGCTTTCCGATGTGCTGAAGATTATCGCCGAGTTTCACGGAAACATTCTGACCATTCATCAGACGATTCCGTTAAACGGCGTGGCGTCACTGACAATCAGCGTGGATATCGCGGAAGACCGGGGAGATGCCTCGGAGATGATCAATGAGATTGAGTCCAGACAGGGAGTTCATTATTTTAAAATCTTAGGACAGGAGTCCTGAAAAAGAAAAAGCAAGAGAGGGACAAAAGAGATGATTCAGATTGCAGTATTAGGATATGGCACCGTTGGTTCCGGCGTGGTAGAAGTCATCAACACGAACCATGACAGCATCAACAAGAGAGCAGAGAACGAGATTAATATCAAATACGTTCTGGATTTAAGAGATTTCCCGGGAGATCCAGTGGAAAAAGTGCTGGTACATGATTACGAAGTGATCGCAAACGATCCGGAGGTTGATATTGTTGTCGAGGTCATGGGCGGCGTTGAGCCGGCTTACACCTTCACAAAACGTGCGCTGGAGGCTGGAAAGAGCGTCTGCACATCCAACAAAGAGCTGGTGGCAAGACACGGTACCGAGCTTCTTGCAATTGCAAAAGAGCACGGCGCAAACTATCTGTTTGAGGCAAGCTGCGGCGGCGGTATCCCGATCATCCGTCCGTTAAACTCCTCCCTGACTGCAGATGAGATCGATGAAGTAACGGGTATCTTAAACGGTACGACAAACTACATCTTAAGCAAAATGGCAAGCGACGGTTCCGATTTTGCCGATGTGTTAAAAGAGGCACAGCGCCTTGGCTACGCAGAGCGCAACCCGGAAGCAGACGTAGAAGGCTACGATGCCTGCCGTAAAATTGCGATTCTTTCTTCTCTTGCCTATGGAAAAGAAGTCAATTACGAAGAGGTTTACACCGAGGGAATCACAAAGATCACCGCAGAGGATATCAAATATGCGACCTCGATGGGAACCGCAATCAAACTGCTCGCAACAAGCCGCAAGGTGGGTAATCAGTATTACGCCATGGTAAGCCCGGTGATGATTGACGCGAAAAACCCGCTGTACAGCGTAAACGGTGTCTTCAACGCCATCTTCATCCACGGAAATGTACTGGGTGATGCCATGTTCTACGGAAGCGGAGCAGGAAAGCTTCCGACCGCAAGTGCCGTTGTAGCCGATGTCGTAGACTGCGCAAAGAACAAAGGCAGAAACATCATGATGAGCTGGAGTGAGGAAAAACTGGACCTGCTGCAGATCGATGATGTAAAGAGCCGCTTCTTCGTCCGCGTATCCGGCCACGCCGCAGAGCGCCAGAATGAGATCGAGGAGCTGTTCGGAAAAGTAGAAATCGTAGCAGTTCCAAGTCTGTCCGAGGAGTTCGCATTCATCACAGGCGAAATCACAGAGCAGGAGTACAGAGAAAAAGCAGAGAAACTCGACGGAATCCAGAGCAGAATCCGCGCGAGAATTTAAGATCTCGAAATAGACATAACTAAAAAGACGTTTCACAGCCGTAAAGCAAGGGGTGTGAAACGTCTTTTTAGTTATCTTAAAATTTATTTTTAAAGATCTGTGCCGGATCCAAAGGAATCCGTATCATATCCCACCGGTTCCGATGCCGGATACAGGACATCTTTCCGTTCCTGATAGAACGCAGCCATCGTGATCTGCATATAGGGCATTACCCACAAAAAGCCGATGGCACAGGAACAGGATGCGAGAATCTCAAGCCCTAAGAAACTTAAGAGAAGCAGAATGTAGCGGAAAAAGTTCTTCTTCATCATCGCAAAGCTCTGACGGATCGCCTGGATCGGGCCGATACCGGGAGCGTCGTTCATCACAAAGGTGGAAAGGGAAAACGGAACCAGCACCAGCGTGGAAACGAGAGAGCCGATCAGCTTGTAAACGTAAACGTTCATCAGAGAAGAAAGCTCGGCTTCGATGGAAAGTGCTGTTCCAAGCGTCAGATCCGCACTCGGGGAGGAAAGATACTGGAAGCCCGGAATGCTGGAAATCAGGGCGATCACGGAGCTGATGCCGTTGATGATAAGGAACATCAGCACGTACTGGTCCGGGTGGTGATAGAAAGCGTAGAGCATATCACCGACGGAAATCGGTTCCCCGCGCAGCGTTGAGAGGCAGATCTTTAAGTAGCCCGCCTGAAAGAGGCTGAGGAGCAGGGAAAACAGGAACAGCGTCAGATTCAGGAAAATGATATCGTACAGCGTTGTGCCTGAAAAAATCAGCGTCGGGATGAGGGAGCAGGAGAAGGTGAGAAACAGGTTGATCGCGGTTGCGCCCACCAGCGTGCCGCATCGGCCTGCCATGGCCTCACGGGCCTGCTTTTTCAGTTCTGAAAATTTCTGTTTTTGTCCGTTCATGAAAAATCCTTTCTGGTACCTAGATGGTATTTCCGTCGGTGGTTGTTCCGTTATCCGGTGTCATCTGGTATTCCTGCATGTACTGATTGTAATACCGCTCAAGCAGGTTGGTGCTGCCGCCGCTGACCATGTTGAAAAGCAGGAAAGCATACATGCAGATACCGACAATTATGCCGATGGTACAGCCCGCCAGACCGGCTTTTGCCGTGCCGCTCATGCGTCCTGCGCCGCGGCTTAAAAGGGCGAAGATCACGCCGAGCGAGCCGAAAAACAGGGAACCCATGTTGAGCATGAACAAAAAGGAGCAGATCGCCATGACCATCGAAGCGGCCGCAAGGGCCTGCGAACCCGTCCTGCGCGGCGGCTGTACGGGAGGCTGCTGCTGGTAATGCTGATACGGTCCGGGACGCTGGCCCTCAGGCACGCCGTACGGATGGGAGGACTGATAGGAATCTCCGGACTCATTGGTGTTTGGATCGTAATTTTCTGGTGTCATAAAATGTCCTTTCTTCTGCAAAAAAGCGCGGTTTCACACGCAGTCTGTCAAAAAAGCTATAGTAAAGATTTTATCATGTAAGGTTGACAAAAACAAGACCTATTGATAAGGTAATAGAGTGGCTGTTCCGCCAAGGGTCCCGCTTTTTATGCGGGAAAAACAGAGAAGGAACAGCGTGTTTTGGAAGAGACAACAGGAGGAATTTACCTATGGATATGAATCAGGTATTGGCAGCCGAGCTGAACGTGAAACCGTGGCAGGTAGAAGCTGCAGTGAAACTGATTGACGAGGGAAACACGATCCCTTTTATTTCACGATATCGAAAAGAAGCAACGGGTTCCTTAAACGATGAGGTACTGCGAAATCTGTATGACCGTCTGATGTACCTGCGCAGTTTAAATGACCGCAAGGCCGTTGTCCTGGCGAGCATCGAGGAGCAGGGCAAGCTGACCGCAGAACTGAAAAAATCCATCGAAGAGGCCGCAACTCTCGTGGTTGTAGAGGATTTATATCGCCCGTACCGCCCGAAACGCCGGACGCGTGCGACGATCGCAAAAGAAAAAGGACTGGAGCCGCTGGCGAATATCATTCTTCTGCAGATGACAAAAGAGCCGCTCGAAAAAGAGGCAGAGGTTTTTGTTTCAGAAGAAAAGGAAGTCAAAACGGCAAAAGACGCCATTGCTGGTGCCTGCGACATCATCGCCGAGAGCATTTCCGATGAGGCCGATTACCGTATGGAGATCCGCCGCAGAACCGAGGCGAAGGGCCTGATCGTCTCGACAGCAAAGGATGAGAAAGCAGAGTCCGTTTACGAGAATTACTATGAGTTTTCCGAGCCGGTATCGAAAATTGCCGGACACCGTGTGCTGGCACTGAACCGCGGTGAGAAAGAAAAATTCCTGAACGTCAAAATTGAGGCGCCGACGGAAGAAATCCTGCGTTATCTCGAGAAAAAAATCATCACCAAAGAGAATCCGCAGACAAAGCCGGTTCTGCAGGCGACCATCGAGGATGCCTACAACCGTCTGATCGCTCCGGCCATCGAGCGTGAGGTCAGAAACCAGCTCACCGAAAAGGCAGAGGACGGTGCGATCAAGGTCTTTGGAAAGAATCTTGAGCAGCTTCTGATGCAGCCGCCGATTGCAGGCCAGGTTGTCCTTGGATGGGACCCGGCGTTTCGTACGGGATGCAAGCTGGCCGTTGTCGATGCGACCGGAAAAGTGCTCGACACCACCGTGGTTTATCCGACCGCGCCGACGAACGAGAAGAAGATTGCAGCAGCAAAAGCGACCGTAAAAGATCTGATCCACAAATACGGCGTCACCCTGATTTCTGTCGGAAACGGAACTGCAAGCCGTGAGTCCGAGCAGATCATCGTCGAGATCTTAAAAGAGATCCCGGAGAAGGTTGCGTATGTGATCACCAACGAGGCGGGAGCGTCCGTTTACTCCGCAAGCAAGCTGGCAACCGAGGAATTCCCGAACTTTGATGTCGGACAGCGAAGCGCCGCTTCCATCGCACGCCGCGTGCAGGATCCGCTGGCAGAGCTTGTCAAAATCGATCCGAAATCCATCGGTGTGGGCCAGTATCAGCACGATATGAACCAGAAGAAGCTCGGCGAGGCGCTCGGCGGTGTCGTTGAGGACTGCGTGAATAAAGTCGGTGTCGATCTGAACACGGCATCTGCGTCGCTGCTGGAATACATTTCCGGTGTCAGCAAGGTGATAGCAAAAAACATCGTGGCATACCGCGAGGAGAACGGCCGTTTCGAGAGCAGAAAAGAGCTCCTGAAAGTGGCAAAACTCGGACCGAAGGCGTTTGAGCAGTGCGCGGGCTTTATGCGCATCACCGGCGGCAAAAATCCGCTGGACGGCACAAGCGTTCATCCGGAGAGCTACGAGGCAGTCGAGAAGCTGTTTGCAAAGTTAAATATGAAGACAGAGCAGATCAGCGATGGACCGACGGCGTTCTTCATCAAAGATTACAAAAAGATGGCAGAGGAGATCGGTGTCGGCGAGATTACGCTGCGCGATATCATCAAAGAGCTGCAGAAGCCTGGCCGTGACCCGCGTGACGAGATGCCGCGCCCGATCCTGCGCACCGACGTGCTCGATATGAAGGACCTGAAGGTCGGCATGATCTTAAAGGGAACCGTGCGTAACGTCATTGACTTCGGTGCATTCGTCGATATCGGCGTGCATCAGGACGGACTCGTCCACATTTCCCAGATGACGAAACGCTTCATCAAGCATCCGCTGGAGGCTGTGAGCGTCGGCGATATCGTGGAAGTGAAGGTCATCAGCCTTGATCTGGCGAAGAAGCGGATCGGGCTGTCGATGCTGCTGGATAAATAAAGTGTGATACGTGGGCTGCCCGAAAGAAAACAGGGGCAGCCCGCGGTGTATCAAAGGGGGATTACCATGAATGAGGAAGAAGTGCTGGTCGGACGGATTCAGGATCTGGCAGAGCAGTGTTATCACAGGGATGTTCCGTCACATACGGAGTTTCTGACGCTGGCGGAGCAGGATCTGTTCTACCGTACGGTAAATAAAATCCCGGGCGTGCGTTACGTGCTGTCCGGCGGATACGAGTCGGCAGAGCGGAAAGCGGCGCTGTTTCTGCCATCCTATGCAGAGGACGGTGATGCGTCGATGCTTCCGATCGCAGTCGTGCGCATCAGCCCGCTGAATGAAAAATTTGCGGATGCGCTGTCACACCGTGATTTCTTAGGATCACTGATGAATCTCGGCGTGGAGCGGTATAAGCTGGGAGACATTCTGATCGATGGAAACCAGGCGTATCTGATCTGTATGGCGGATATGGCGGACTACATCTGTGCGGAGCTGAAAAAAGTGCGCCATACGAGCGTGTACTGTGAAGTCGAGGCGGGACTGCCGGAGGAGCTGACGGAGCCGAAAACCGAGCGGAAAGAAGGCTCCGTCGCTTCCGTGCGGCTCGATGCGGTGCTGTCGCTGGCGTTCAGCAGTTCGCGGAGCAAAATGGTGCCGCTGATCGAGGGCGGCCAGGTGTTTATTAATGGAAAACTGGTGACGTCGCCGAGCGCGTCATTAAAAGAGGACGATCTCGTGACCGTGCGCCATATGGGAAAATTCCGCTATGTTGGCGTGCAGAATCAGACAAAAAAGGGAAGGCTGTACGTGGCTGTTGAACGATTTGTCTCATAATAGATATTTTGAGGGATTTTACAGGAAAAGACCATTGACAGTGTTTGTAAAAAGACGGTATTATAGAGGGTATGTAGAAGGTCCGCGGTTATGAGAATTTTCATGAAATTTTTCATACAGAAGCGGACTGCGAAGATTACGTATCAGGAAGGCAGGAAGAAAAATGGGAAAAATTATACTGACCGGTGACAGACCGACCGGCAAGCTGCATGTAGGACATTACGTTGGTTCACTGCGCCGCCGCGTAGAGCTGCAGAACTCCGGTGAATTCGATAAAATTTACATCATGATTGCAGACGCACAGGCGCTGACCGACAATGCGGACAACCCGGAGAAGGTGCGCCAGAACATTCTGGAGGTAGCACTGGATTACCTTTCCTGCGGACTTGATCCGGAAAAGAGCACCATCTTTATTCAGTCTCAGATTCCGGAACTGTGCGAGCTTTCTTTCTATTATATGAATCTCGTTACGGTTTCCAGACTGCAGAGAAACCCAACCGTAAAATCGGAGATCCAGATGAGAAACTTTGAGGCGAGCATCCCGGTTGGATTCTTCACCTACCCGATCAGCCAGGCAGCCGATATCACTGCATTCAAGGCAACGACCGTTCCGGTTGGAGAGGATCAGATGCCGATGATCGAGCAGACACAGGAGATCGTCCACAAATTCAATACGGTTTATGGCGAGGCACTTGTGCAGCCGAAGATTATGCTGCCGGAGAATGATTCCTGCAGACGTCTGCCGGGTATCGATGGAAAAGCGAAGATGAGCAAATCGCTCGGAAACTGCATTTACCTGTCCGAGGAGCCGGATGAGATCAAGAAAAAAGTCATGAGCATGTACACCGACCCGGATCACATCAAGATCACCGACCCGGGCAAGATCGAGGGAAATACCGTATTTACCTATCTCGATGCATTCTGCCAGCCGGAGCACTTCGAGCGCTATCTGCCGGATTACGCAAATCTCGACGAGCTGAAAGCACATTACCAGAGAGGCGGCCTTGGCGATGTCAAAGTGAAGAAGTTCCTGAACAATGTACTGCAGGAGACCTTAGAGCCGATCCGCAACCGCAGAAAAGAGCTGGAAAAAGACATTCCGGCGATCTACGAGATGCTGAAAAAAGGCAGCGAAGAGGCAGAAAAAGTTGCCGCTCAGACACTGGCGGATGTCAAAGCAGCCATGAAAATCAACTATTTTGATGATCTGGACCTGATCCGTTCCCAGGCAGAGCGTTACGGCAAATAATTACCAATAGAAGATAAATGGAAAAAGCGGACATTATGGTTCCGCTTTTTCTGTTGCAGGGCGGACGAAAGTTCGGAGTCCTGCGGTCAGAGAGGATAGCATATGGTCATACATGGATTTCAAAAGCTGACGCTGCTGGATTACCCGGGCAAGGTGGCGTGCACATTGTTTTCGGGCGGATGTAATTTCCGCTGCCCGTTCTGCCAGAACGGAAATCTCGTGCAGCATCCCGAATGGGAGCCGGTGATTCCGGAGGAGGAGATTTTTGCAGTGCTCGAAAAGCGGTGCGGCGTGCTGGACGGCGTCTGCGTGACGGGCGGTGAGCCGACGCTGGATCCGGATCTGGAGCGGTTCGTGACGAAAATTAAGGAACTGGGATATCTTGTGAAGCTCGATACGAATGGATACCGGCCGGAGATTTTGAAAAAGCTGGTGGAAGAGAAGAAAATCGATTACGTCGCCATGGACATCAAAAACGCGCCGTCCCGGTACGGCGAGACGGCGGGCGTGAAAAAGATCGATGTGATGCGGATCAATGAGTCGGTCGAGTTTTTAAAGAGCGGCGTGGTGGACTATGAGTTCCGGACAACGCTCTGCAAAGAGCTGCATGGAAGGGAAGAGATCGAAGCGATCGGAAAGTGGCTTTCCGGGGCAAAACGGTACTTCCTGCAGAATTACCGGGAATCGGATTATGTGATTGATCCGAGGTTCTCGGGGTATGCGAGGGAGCAGCTCGAGCGGTTCTGCGAGATTCTGCGCGGAAAGATTGAGACGGTGGAGATCCGCGGCGTGGATTAAAAAACGCTTTAAAGCGTGCGGTACCAGTAGCCGAAGCGGGCATCGGGCGCGAGCTCGGAGGGGCGCATCGCCTGCCTGAAGTGGAAAAAGCCGAAGAGGCTTGCCATGAACTGCTCATTCGGCGTGTAGACGCCGGGGACACCGAAATACCAGAGTTCCTGCTGGTCGCGGTTCCGGGCGAGGAGCAGATGGCGATAGGACGAGGAGCATGGAGGACGAAGCGGTTCGCATCCACCGAAAGACCGGCGGCGCGGAGCTGTGGAAGATCGTCGAGTGAGAGGCGCAGGCAGTCGGTCAGATCATCATCTGGGAACGGGTGGAACTCCGGGAACTGGTCCTGAAGCTGGAGATAGAGAGCAGCGCGGGACGGCGGCACGGCTGCTGCGGCGGGAAAATCGGCAGAAGTCATATGTAGCGGCTGGGCGGCAGAATCCGGGATGGGCTGCGGCGGTTCCGGGTTGGCAGAGGGATAGCTTTCTGCGGTTTTCACAGATTCCGCGGATGCGGGATGGAGTGTGTTGGCGGATGATTGCGTGATCCGGTCTGCAGGAACGGTGTTTACCGTGTCAGTTGATGTGGATTCTGTGGAGACGGTGGATTCCGGGCTGGAATTTTGTGGATAAGGTTCGGAATTGCTGCTGAATTCTGTGGAAAGTTCATCGAACTGTGCTTTTGAAGCGTCTGATGATGGCAGGGACTGCGCAGGTACGGCGGGATCCAGAGGTTCGGGTGTTTCGGCAGTTTTCTCTTCGGTCGGTCTGGCACCATTGTCTGCGGAGGTTTTGGGCTCCTGCGGGAGCGTGGGAGCGAAAAACTCCGGCTGAATCGGAAGATCGTCCCACTGGGTGGCGATGACGCCGGTCTGGCGGCAGAGCAGGATCAGACCGCCAAGCTCGTCGAGCGTGACATCCGTCTGCCCAATGGCATCGGAGTGCGTGAAGAGTTTTCCACTCGTAGAAGAGCGCCCCGCAAGGAGATTTCCGAGCGGAATGCCGTACATCCGCCCTGACCGGCGGATAAAACCGTAGACCGTGACCGAGGTCTCCGGCGGAAGCGACGGCGATTTGATCTGGAAGTCCATGCGGCAGAAACCGTTCTGCGACTCCACGCGGACAAAGCCGCAGCATCCGCCCTTGCGGTTGTTCGGGTATTCGTATAGATAGGCAATGAAACGCCGGTAATCAGACATAAAAACCTCCTGCATAGAAGTAAAAAGAGTAGAAAAAGATACTGCGCTACAGTTCACGATATGCGGGAAGGACAGAAAATATACGCAGAGAAGAAAGGAAGTGCACAATGGAAGAAGAAACAAAGCTGGAAACGCCGGAGGAAAAAGCGCACCGGAAAGAACGGGAACGCTTCATGCGCCAGGCGATTACGCAGGCGAAGAAAGCAGAAAAGCTGATGGAAGTGCCGATCGGCTGTGTGATTGTGTACGAGGGAAAGGTGATTGCGCGGGGGTATAACCGCAGAAATACGGATAAAAATACGCTGTCCCACGCGGAACTGAATGCGATCCGGAAAGCCAGCAAAAAGCTCGGCGACTGGCGGCTGGAGGGCTGTACGTTGTATGTCACCCTGGAACCGTGCCAGATGTGCGCCGGTGCGATCGTACAGGCGAGAGTCAGCGAAGTCGTCATCGGCAGCATGAACCCGAAGGCGGGCTGCGCGGGATCGATCTTAAATATGCTGGAAATGCACGAGTTTAACCATCAGGTGAAGGTCGAGCGCGGCGTGCTGAAAGAAGAGTGCTCGGAGATGCTGAGTGCGTTTTTCAGGAGACTGCGGGTGGTGAAAAAGAAGAAAAAAGAAGAGAGGAAGAGGGCGGAAGAAGGGAAAGAATAAAAGAAGAGGCAGCATCGGGATGGGATGCTGCCTGAGGAAGATTATTTGTTTGAGTAAGTTGCACTTTCGAATATTTCCGTAAAAAATACAATCCCCGTATTTCCATCGGAAACCATCGAAAAAATCATTGACGAATCCCGAAAAAAGCACTATAATATATGATGTATTTGACAAAATACGGAGAAGTACCCAAGAGGCTGAAGGGTCTGGCTTCGAACACCAGTAGGTCGGAAACGGCGCAAGGGTTCAAATCCCTTCTTCTCCGCTATGCAAAAAAGAGACAGCAAAAAGATTGAAAAATCGAAAAAGCTGTCTCTTTTTCTGTGAGAAATTATGAAACAGATGCAAAACAAAAGAAACAAAGACAGAAAAAGCATCACCAGTTCACGAAAAGGGACCGATGCACAACAAAGCAAAATAAAAAGGAGAGACAATACATGGCGCAGTTACCACAGGAATTTCTGACCCGCATGCAGGACATGCTGGGCGATGAATTTGATGCATTTTTAACTTCCTACGACGCACCCCGCACAGCCGGGCTGCGTGTGAATACAAAAAAATGCCGGACCGAAGATTTCCCGCCGCTTGTTCCGGGAACGTGGAAGAAAATTCCGTGGATTCCAAACGGCTATTTCGTGCCGGACGGCATGCGCATGGGGCAGTCTCCACTGTATGCGGCAGGCGTCTTCTATCTGCAGGAGCCAAGCGCCATGACCCCGGCGTCCCGCCTCCCAATCGAACCGGGTGAGCGTGTGCTCGATCTCTGCGCCGCACCGGGCGGCAAGGCAACCGAGCTGAATGCGCGCCTGAAAGGAACCGGCCTTCTCGTCGCCAATGACATCAGCAACGCCCGCGCCAAAGCACTGCTGCGCAATCTGGAGCTGTTCGGAAGTGAAAACGTGCTTGTCACCAATGAGACACCGGCAGGCCTTGCAGACGTCTTCCCGGGCTTCTTCGATAAAATCCTCGTGGATGCACCGTGCTCCGGCGAGGGCATGTTCCGGAAAGACGAGGCAGTCATCGGCACCTGGACCCCGGAGCGGCCGGATTTCTTTGCGGATCTGCAGCGCGAGATCACCTCGAATGCTGTCAAAATGCTGCGTCCGGGCGGCCTCATGATGTATTCGACGTGTACCTTCGCCCCGCAGGAGGACGAGGGAACCGTTTCTTTCCTTCTGGAAAACTTCCCGGAAATGGAACTGATCGAGATGGAAGGCTACGAAGGTTTTTCAAAAGGCAATCCAGTCTGGGGAAACGGCGATCCGGAGATCGAAAAGACCGTGCGCATCTGGCCGCATAAAATGAACGGCGAGGGCCATTACCTTGCCCTGTTCCGCAAAAAAGGCGAAGCCATTCCTTATGAGACAGAAGAAAAACCGATCGAAAAGAAAAACAAAAAACAGAAAAACCGGAAAAAAGACCGCGGAACGGAAGCACCGGGTCCGTCGAAAGCAGAAAAACAGATCCTTTCCGATTTCCTGTCCCGGATGACAGCACCGATCCCGGTGGAGGAACTGGAAGTCCGTGCCGGAAAAGTATACCATTCCCCGTCCCTGCCGGATGGCGTGCGGAATCTTCATTTCCTGCGGAACGGTCTGTATCTCGGTGAACTGAAAAAAGACCGTTTCGAGCCGTCACAGCCGTTTGCCGTGACACTCTCCGCGGACAAGTTCAAAGATTACATGAATTTAAAGGCAGATGACGAGCGTACCGAAAAATATCTCCACGGTGAGACAATTTCCGTAGAGCCGGGAGAGACCGCATCGCCGTCGGGCTGGAAGCTGGTCTGCGTCGATGGATTCGGCCTTGGATGGGGCAAACTGGTCAATGGAACCTTGAAAAATAAGTACCCTGTTGGATGGAGAAAGTAGAAAAATCATGCCAGTTTTTGCAGGAAAAACGTCGAAATATTACAAAGTTATTAACAGAAATTAAAAAAGACTTTCATTTCAGACATACTTGTGTTATAATGGCAAAGTACGGCGGGAAAAAAGGCCCATTTTCCGCAGTAACTTGGAGTGACAATCAGCAACAGAACGTAATAAGTATGAGGTGTACGACATGAAAAAAAAGAAATTATTCAGCCTGGTTTTGGCCACAGTGCTTACGGCAGCAACCGTTCTGCCATGCTATGGTGCCAGTACAAAGGAGAAAATTTCAAATGCTCAGGCAGAACAGGCTGCCGCACAGTCTCAGCTTGACAGCATACAGAGCAGGATTGACGAACTCAATTCCAAAAAGGGACAATCAGAAGAATATCTTTCCGAACTGAACCAGCAGCTGGACGATCTGCAGAACCGTCTGCAGGAGCTTCAGGATCAGTATGATGCGAAGCAGAACGAACTGGTACAGATTCAGGCAGATCTGGAAGATGCAAAAGCAAAAGAAGAAGAGCAGTACGAAGCGATGAAGCTCCGTATCCAGTATATGTATGAAAATTCTTCCGGAAACGGATACATGGCAATGCTCTTTTCTTCCAAAAGCATTTCAGAGCTGATCAGCCGGGCAGAATACATACAGAAAATTTCCGATTTCGACCGCGATCTTATGCAGGAGTATGAAGACACGGTAGACCAGGTAAAAGAAAAAGAAACACAGGTGCAGGAAGAGCAGGCAGCGATCGTAGAACTGCAGCAGCAGAGCAGCGATCAGCAGGAAGCCATCCAGGAGCTGTACGCAGCAGCTTATCAGGAACTCCGTACCTACTCCGCAGAGCTGGACGATGCAAAATCCAGCGAGAGTGCACTGGTAGATGAAATCAACAGCAAAGCAGATGCAATCAACGACCTGATCCGTCAGGCGAAAGAAGAGGAGATTGCAGCGCAGAAGAAAGCAGAAGAGGAAGCAGCCGCCGCACAGCAGGCTGCCGCAGAAGCTGAGGCAGAGGCCGCCAGAAAACAGGCAGCCGAGGCCGAGGCCGCAAGAGTCGCAGCCGCAGAAGCAGCAAATGCCGCAGCGAAAGCAGATACCGATACAAGCAGCAGCTCCGGAAGCAGTTCTTCGGACAGCAGCGCATCCTCCACGACAACGGGGAGTCCATCCGCGTCAGATACTTCCAGCAGCTCCTCCAGCGGAACATACCTTGGAAGATTTAAACTGACAGGATATTGCTCCTGTTCCATCTGTACCGGACAGTGGTCCGGCGGATCCACCGCGAGCGGAACCACACCGACCGCCGGCAGAACGATTGCCATGGGCGGTGTACCATTTGGCACAAAACTGATGATCAACGGCCAGGTTTACACGGTAGAAGACCGCGGAACCGCTTACGGCCACGTAGACATCTTCTGCAGCAGCCATTCCGAGGCGCTGAGCTTCGGCGTGCAGTATGCAGATGTATATCAGCTGAGCTGAGAAACAAAGATAAGAGATATGCCGGAACAGAACTTCCGGCATATCTCTTTTTTTGACTTTCTCAGAAACTGTCATTCTAAAAGAACACCAAAAAGGCCGCAAACCCGTGTGAAATGTACCTTTTGAAGCAATAATAAAAAAAATTAAAAAAATTTCAAAAAAGGTGTTGACATTCCTATAGACATCATATATAATAGCTATTGTTGACGGACGAGAGTTCAGAAAACAAATAAAATCGAAGCGTGGCTCAGTTTGGTAGAGCGCTGCGTTCGGGACGCAGAGGTCGTGGGTTCGAATCCCGTCGCTTCGACTGGAATGAAAATGCCGAAAGCCTTGACAATCAAGAGCTTCGGCATTTTTTCGTATGTCAGAAAGAGAACAGGAAACAGTACACGAGGAGGAAATTTTTGTGAAAGCATTATTTTTTGATATTGATGGAACGTTACTGAGTGAGATTACAAAAGAAATTCCGCAGAGCGCGCTCGATGCATTGAAAAAGACAGCGGAAAAAGGAAATCTTACGTTTATTAATACCGGCCGCACCTGGTCGGAGCTGCCCGAGGAGCTGAAAAAGCTTCCGTTTTCCGGATTTCTGTGCGGCTGCGGGACCTATCTGCGCCGGGACGGCGAAATCCTGATGCATCAGACGATTCCGAAAAAGCGCTGTGAGGAAATCCCGGTTATTTTAAAGGAGTGCAGGATCGGCATGATTCTGGAGGGAACGGATAATGTTTATTTTTCGTCGGAGGTATCCCGTTTTCGGGAGGTCGAGCAGACCCGTGCCTATTTCGCTGCTGTCGGAATCGGACTCGCGGAGACAGCGGAGACAAAAGGAATCATTTACGATAAATTTTGTATCGTAACCGATGCACAGTCTGATATAGAACGTATGTACCGTGAATTTGAGCAGGAGTTTGATATCATGGACCGCGCGGCGGTGTATACGAAATCGTTCCGCACGGCTGCAGCAAAGGAACAGCTGTGGACTATGCGCTGAAACAGTTTCAGCTGGAGAAAGAAGATGCATACGTATTTGGCGACAGCAGCAACGACCTTACCATGTTCCGGTGCGGCGCACACACCATTGCGCTTGGAAAACATGATGAGATTCTGGATCCGTACACAGAGTACGTAACCGATACCGTCGAGCGGGACGGCGTGGCAAAGGCGATGGAGCATTACGGATTGATCTGACAGAAAAAAAGAAAGCGAAGGGGCGCATTTGAAAAGAAATTTTCAGGTGCGCCCCTTTGGTTGCAATTTTCTGAAAAAGGAAACAAGAAAAGCAGCGTCTGAAAAGGTATGTGCATTGCAAAGTAAAAAATTTCATGGTAATATAAAAATGAGTTTTTATGTATATTTGTAATGATACCAGGAGGTGAGCGTTCAGAAGTTCCATGGAAACAGAAAAAAATCAGATAAATAAAAAAAGCCTCAGATACCGTTTTACAGCAGGAACGATCGGAGTAAGTGTCTGGCAGCAGGAATGAATGCTCACTTGGCAAAGCCTATAAAAATTGAAAACATAAAGAGAATTTTGTATGAATATTGTGTGTAGTGGCTGCAACTTCTCAAATCCGTATACCTGTTTTTCACGTTTTGTAGGATATTATAACGTAAATGTAAAACTGGCAGGGACAGGTTCTCTGTATACAGATAAAAGCAGGATAATGAAGTATAAAACAGAGAGAGGATTTTTATAAAATGGAAAAGTATGAAGACAAAATATATTCTTTAGGTGAGGCTGTAACGGGACAGACACAGGCTATGTCACAGGCCGTACAGAAAACACTGGAAAATAATGGCGGGGTAGGTATAATGACAGGATCTTATGACCAAAACCTGTCTATTTTGTCTGTGAATAATCTGCTGTTGCATAGTACAGGATATACATTCGATACTTTCATGGAACAGACAAAAGGCTCATTGAGAAACTTCTTTTATGACGAGGAAGATAGACAGGAGCGAGACCATTTTTTGCAGCTTCACGGAACAGGGGAAGCACAGATCCTTACAGCAGACGGTACAGTGAAAAATGTACGGCTTTGTAAAGAGGATGCGACAGATGAGGCGGGCAGACAGATCTGGGTTATGTCCGTACAGGTCAACTGGGATCATGTAAATTTGACACTGCTCAATGAGGCTATCTGTTCCGGCTTCTGGTATTTTGACTGTGACGAAAACAGTGAGATTGTGAATGCAAACTGGAGTCATGAATTCCGAAAAATGCTTGTCTATCATGACACTCTGGACTTTCCGAATAAACTGGAATCCTGGTCAGATCTTCTGCATCCACAGGATAAAGAAAGAGTAATGGTGCAGCTTCAGGCGGCAATTAAGGATAAGACGAACCAGATAAAATACCAGGTAGAGTATCGTATGAGAATGAAGGATAATCAATACCAGTGGTTTCGGGCATCGGCAGAAGTAATACGCCGTCTGGATGGTTCTGCCAGCAGGATTGCCGGGATTTTTATTAATATTGATGCGGAAAAAAAAGAGGCCATGCAGGCACAAAAATCTGCTGCTTTCCACCGGGCTTTTACGAAAGCAGACCTGTGTGAGTATTATGTAAATCTGGAAGCGAATACTTTTGATACCTTTAAGGTTGAACCGTCCCTGATGACAGTCTTTGAACAGAGTCATACATGGGATGAACTGATCCGTCATTTTGTGGATTCCTATGTTGTGGAGACAGATAAGAAGGCGGTATCCTCTTTTTACGACCGTGGTTATATTGCAGAAAGGCTGAAGGGTCTGGAAACCGAATTGGCTTTAGAGTGCCGTATCACTCTGAATGGAGAAGAACGATGGGTCCGCAATGTGGTCATACGTGGCGAAATAGAGGATTCAGAATATGCCATGATCTTTCTGCGTGATATCACAGAGACAAAGGTAGAGAGCGCACGGCATCTGCAGATGGCAGCGGATAATGCTTCCATGGAGCAGATAATTCAGAGTATTGTGCGTCTGGTTGACCGCTTTGTTGTCTGTGATCTGGAAAATGACAGATATGAATTCTACAATCTGAATGGACAGATGATATATAAACCTCTGGGATTTTATCATGATTTTCAGATGCAGGTTCTTGAAAAATATAAGACACTGGAACCATTGGAAGCTATAGATATCCTGACAGCCCCGGATAATATTCGGAAAAAACTGAAAAGTGAAAATGATATTTATAAGTTTGAGTATTGCAGCCTGGATGAAAAGACTTATAAAATCGCTTCTTATATTCCTTTGGAATGGAAGAATGGAAAGCTGGAAAAGGTATTGCTGGCATCCATGGATGTGACACAGGAGAAGAAAGCAGAGATTGAATCCCGTCAGGCACTGAAAGAGGCTTACCGGTCTGCAGAAAATGCAAACCGTGCGAAAACAGAATTCCTTTCCAATATGTCACACGATATCCGGACACCGATGAATGCCATTGTCGGCCTGACAGCAATTGCAGGAGCAAATATTGAGAGCCAGGACAGAGTCATTGAATGTCTCAGTAAAATTACAAAATCAAGCCGTCATCTGCTGGGGCTGATTAATGAAGTGCTGGATATGGCACGTATTGAAAGTGGAAAAATGACGCTGGCACAGGAGGATTTCAATCTGCCAGATCTGGTGGATAATCTTATAACACTCACAAAACCGGTGATTGATGAACATAAACACAATTTAGATATACACATTAATCACATTGAACATGAGAGTGTCTGTGGTGACAGCCTGAGAATCCAGCAGGTATTTGTGAATCTGATGAGTAATGCGGTCAAGTATACACCGGATGGCGGGAATATTACTTTTTCCATAGAGGAAAAGCCAAATGGATTTTCGGAACTTGGATGCTATGAATTTACGATTGAGGATAATGGGATCGGTATGTCACCGGAATTCCAGAAAATCATGTTTGATCCTTTCAGCCGCGCAGATGACCATCGGACAACCAGAGTCCAGGGAACAGGTCTGGGAATGGCAATCAGCAGAAATATTGTGAACCTGATGAATGGTAATATTAAAGTGGAAAGCACCTTACATAAGGGAACTAAAATTACAGTAACAATTTATCTGGAACTTCAGGAAAAAGAAAAAGAACAGGACAGAAATCTGATGAATCTACCTGTTCTGGTTGTGGATGATGATAAGACATGTTGTGAAAGTACAGTTGCCACATTGAAGGAGATTGGAATTACAGGCGAATGGGTTCTCTCCGGCAGAGAAGCCGTTGAGCGCTGTTATGCACATCATGAGCTAAAAAATGATTACTTTGCTGTTATTTTAGATTGGAAAATGCCGGATATGGACGGAATTGAAACAGCCAGACAGATCCGGAAACGGATAGGGAAAGAGATTACCATTATTGTACTGACATCTTATGAATTCAGTGAGATCGAAGAAGAAGCAAAGGCTGCAGGCGTAGATGCTTTTATTGCAAAACCGCTGTTCCGTTCCCGTTTGACGGCTACATTGCGGCAGTTTACTTCTGGCAGAAAAGAAAAAACAGCAAGAAATTATCTGGATGAGCTGTCTGAAGCAGATTACACAGGAAAAAGAATTCTGCTGGTCGAGGATAATGAGTTAAACAGAGAAATTGCTGTTGAAATTCTGCAGATGACCGGGGCGGAAGTGGAAACGGCAGAAAATGGAAAAATTGCAGTTGAAAAAGTAGAAGCTTCTCCGAAAGGCTTGTATGACCTTATTTTTATGGATATCCAAATGCCTGTCATGAATGGTTATGAGGCAACCGCAGCAATCAGGAGCCTTCCGGGTGAACAGGGAAAACTACCGATTGTTGCCATGACAGCAAATGCTTTTGCAGAAGATGTACAGCTGGCAAAAAATACAGGCATGAATGGACATATCGCGAAACCGCTGGATATGAATAAGCTGAATGATGTTCTGGAAAACTGGCTGTAATTGTTTCCCAATTATTGAATTAATGATTTTATCAGGAAAGAATGAGGAAAATACGAGGATGAAAAAGGCAAAACAATGTCTGACAGCATTACTGTCAGGTGTGCTTTTAGCAATTACTGTTTTGTCTGGCTGTGGACAATCTCAAAAAGCAGTATCTAAAAATGACGATCACCTTACCGTGTATCTGTGGGAAAATCGTTTAATGAAAAATATTGTACCCTATATCCATGAGCAGTTTCCAGATCAGGATATTGAGTTTATTACCGGTAACAATGATACCGATTTATATAGCTATTTTGAGGAACATGGTGAACTGCCGGATATCATAACCGTACGTCGATTTTCTGGAAAAGATGCACAGGATCTGGAGCCATATCTAATGGATTTTGCTTCTTATGACGTGGTTTCCAGGTATTACTCCTATGCATTGCAATATTACAAAAATTCAAAAAATGAGATTCAGTGGCTTCCTATCTGCGGTATACCGCAGACGATTATTGCCAACAAGACATTGTTTGAACAGTATGGAATCAAGATACCGAAAAACTATAAGGAATATGCACAGGCATGCCGGCAATTTTATGATAATGGTATAAAACCGTATTCCCTGGATCTTGCAGAAGACTGGTCTGCTCATGAGGTGATTCAGACAGGTGCAATTGGGGAATTCATGAGTCTGGATGGAATCGAATGGAGAAGCTCAGCTGAAAGTGCATCAGGGGATATCGCGTTTGATGATGCGTTATGGAAACGTATTTTTTCAGAAACCAATACATTTTTGAAGGACTCACATTTTACAAGTGATGATATCAGCGTCGATATTAATACTGCAACGCAGATGTTCCTTGAGGGAAAAGCAGCAATGTTTCATGGTTATCCGGCACTTATGCAGGAATTTCAGGAACAGATGGATGCAGAATTAACTCGTATACCGTTTTTTTCACAGATTTCGGATGAAGCTTTTATAAATATGACCCCTTCTCTGAATATTGCATTTAACAAAGAACTGGAAAAAGATCAGGAAAAACTGGACCTGGCATTCGATGTCCTGGAGTGTATGATTTCAAAAGAAGGACAAACATTGATCGCAGATGGAAAGGGTGTAATTTCATTAAATGTAGATGTTCCAAACATGATGGAAGATGTACCTGGCCTTGAAGATGAAATTAATAATAATTCTGTTTATATCCGATATTCTGCTCAAAAATCATTTGATGCCAGTCTTAAGGCTGTTCACGGATTATTGTCAGGGGAAATGGATGAAACACAGGCTTATGATGCTTTTCGCAGCACAATGAACAGTAAGGATTCAAAAGAAAAAAACACAATAAATTTTGAAAATGAATATACCATTTCGCTAAATGATAAAAACGGTCGTGATGCGGCATCTTCTATTTTAACTACGATTAAAGAAGAAAATAATGCTCAGCTGGCTTTGGCACCATATTATTATTTTACTTCCTCCATTTACAAAGGGGAGTGTACCTGCAGCCGGGTTGGTCTGATGACAGCAAAGAGTTTAGATACACCATTATACCTGGCAAAAATCAATGGCAAAGAGATTTATGAACTTGCGGAGAAATATCTTGCTGATTCTGATGAGAAATTCCATATAACCAATAAATATGAATTACCAATTGCATCCGGTATGAAAATAATCGTCAGGCAGGAGGAAAACGGATTCTCATTAAAGGACATAGAAGTAAATAAGAAAAAAATAGACAAAGACAAGGAGTGCTCTATTCTTCTTACAGAAACCACAATGTCTGTTTTGAAAAAAATAAATCCGGAATGTGAGATCAGGCAGCTTGGAAACACAACATTATCAAGTGCATGGACCGCAGCGATGGCAAACGGACAGCAGCCGTCAGCACCGGAAGATTATATAGAGGTTGAAAAATAAAAGTGGGAACAGAACAGGCGAAAACAAAAAGAAAAAAGATGATAGTACCATTGTTCTTTTTAATTCTTATCTTTTTAAACTTAATTTTTGTAAAGCTCCTTTTGAACAGGATGAACAGCTATATCGCAGAAAACGGGAAAAGCAGTATGGGAGCAGTTGTTGAACAGATACAGCAGACCTATGATCTGCAGGTGAATGGATACTACAGTCGGCTGCATATGCTTGAGGATTTTCTTACTCAAGAGGGAGTGAGATCTATTGAACTGGATAGAAACAAGAAGTTCTTTGAGGCATGGCAGAAAGAATCTGAAAGTACACTTATATTTCTCCAGGAAAATGGAAAGGCAATAACCACTGATGGAACAAAACTTCGGGTTGACATGCCAAGTAAACTTTTGTTGGATTTGAGGAACGGATATAATATTGGAAAATTGGTTTCTCTTGATTACAACCAGAAGAAAAAAGATGGTTATCTGGTTGCAATTCCATGTCAGGAATATACGATTAAGGGGGAAACTTATACGGCAATTGGAACCTTGTATGATCATTCAAAATTAGATTCCATGTTAAGTGTGAAAAGCTATAACGGGAATGCGTATCTGTTTATGCTGGATAACGACGGAAATATTACTTATACAAATCAGAAAGAAGATAAATTTTTCAGGAACTATTTCTTGTTAAAGCATTTAAAAGGAGATCAGGCTATCACTGAGGAAGAGGCTGATTCTCTTCAAAAAAAGCTGGATGGCAGAGAACAGGGGGTAGAACTTGTGGAAAGTGACAAACCTTACTATCTGGGATACTGTCCAATAGAAAATAATAACACCATGCTGATCTGTATTGTAGAAAAGAGTGTTGTAGATAATGTACTAAGAGATTATCAGAAAACAATAGTGTTTGAAACAATACTCATGGCAGGCTTTATACTTTTGCTTTTTGCCGGATTGTTCTACAGTATTTCCAGACGCAGTCTTGCTGAGCAAAAAGCTGAATACGAAAAAAGAAATAATGAGATTCAGACGCAGGCAATGAAGGAAATGGAGGAGTCCAATAAAAAACTGAAAAAAGCAAAGGACATTACAACGGAAGCCTTGCAGACCGCTGAAAATGCAAATAAGGCGAAAACAGATTTCCTGTCCAATATGTCACATGATATTCGTACACCAATGAATGCAATTATCGGCATGACATCATTGATCAGACATGATGCCGGTAATAAAGCGAAAGTAATAGAGTATGCAGATAAAATAGACATTTCATCACAGCATCTGTTAGGAATCATTAATAATGTTCTGGATATGAGCAAAATTGAGGCAGGAAAAACAGTTTTTAAGTATACCGATTTTTCCATCTTGGATTTTATTACAGAACTCAATACCATATTCCATTCACAGATAGACGAAAAAAATCAGACTCTTACAATCATAAAAGAAAACATCCGGCACGAGTGGGTGAACGGAGATCAGGTTCATCTGATGCAGATTTTCAGCAACTTGGTTTCTAATGCAGTGAAGTACACGCAGGAAGGTGGAAAAATTCAGTTTCTGGTAGAAGAATGTGAGACAAAGTCATCTGTCTACGCAAAGTACCGTTTCTTGGTCAGCGATAATGGCATGGGAATGTCGGCAGATTTCAAAGATACAATTTTTGATGCTTTTACTCGTGCTGAAAGTTCTATGACGAATAAGATACAGGGAACTGGTCTTGGAATGGCTATTACCAAAAATCTGGTTGAAGCAATGGGAGGCACCATTGATGTGGAGAGTGAACTGGGCCAGGGAAGCTGTTTTGAGGTTCTTATAGATCTGAGAATAGCAGAAGATAGATTTGTTTCTTCAGCAGAACAGGCAGAAAAGGATGAACCGGCTGGCAATGTCCTGAAAGGAATGAGGTTTCTGTGTGCAGAGGACAATGAGCTGAATGCAGAAATCCTGATGGAATTGTTAAAGATTGAGGGTGCAGAGTGTACAATCTGTGAAAATGGTAAAAGGGTCTTAGAGGCATTTGAGCAGTCTGCTCCGGGGGATTATGACATGATCCTGATGGATGTACAGATGCCGGTTATGAATGGTTATGAGGCAACAAAAGCAATCCGAAGAAGCTCCCATGAACTGGCAAAGACAATTCCAATCATTGCTATGACCGCCAATGCGTTTTCTGAGGATATTCAGCATTCTCTGGCAGCCGGTATGAATGCCCATGTTTCAAAACCGGTTGAGATGAAGGTACTGGAAAAGACGATCAGAAGCATAAAATCCGGCGGGGGGCACCGAAATGCAGCTCATTGAACAGTGACAAATGGATATGGAAAAGAGCTGATGAAAGAATCTGGCATTGCCAGAACTTTCAATCAGCTCTTTTTTAGCATCAGTTCCCTCTTGACATTTTTTCATTTCCTGCTATACTTATCAAAGATAATTACTAAAGATAACTAAATTTTAAGAAGAAAGGACCATTTTCCATGACACAGGAAAAATTAAAGCAGTTCCTGGATGCGTGTTTTGATGCAAAGCGTCTGATCGAGAAACTCCCGGACCTGCCGGACGGTATGAAGCCGCGGCAGGTGCATGTGCTGGATGCGGTGAATGAGATTCAGAAAAAGCAGGGCTTCTGCCGCGTCAGCGACATCAGCAGCTATATGAACACAACGCTGCCGAGCATCACCAAGCTGGTGCAGGAACTGGAGGAGAGAAATCTTCTCGTGAAACAGGCGGATGAAAAAGATAAGCGCGTGATCAACCTGACACTGACCGAAGAGGGAAAAGAGTTTGTGGAACTCCGCGTGACGCACTTTCACGGGGAATGGGCATCCCGCCTGCCAGATCTGGACGACGCGGTGGTGGACGAATTTGTGCATGCAATCACACGGATGCAGGAAACGATGCCGGGAATAAAAGGAGTGAAAAACAATGGCAAAAGAAAATAAGAAAGAAGTATCGTTTGTAGAGGGACCGATTTTCCAGTCCCTGATCCGTTTTGCGCTGCCGGTGCTCGGCGCGCTGATTCTGCAGGCGGCTTACGGTGCGGTCGACCTTCTCGTGGTCGGCTGGTTCGGCGATGCGTCGAGTATTTCCGCTGTCGGAACCGGAAGCAGCTTCATGCAGATGGTAACATTTATCATCACCAGCCTTGCGATGGGTTCGACCGTTATGATCGGCCAGCACATCGGCGAGGGCAAGCCGGATAAGGCCGGCAAAACCGTGGGAACCTCGATTGTTCTGTTCGCCATCATCGGTGTCGTCATGACGGTGATTCTGGAGCTGTTCGCAGGCCCGATCGCCAATATTTTACAGGTCCCGGCGGAGTCTTTTGACAAAACCGTCCTCTACCTGCGGATCTGTTCCGGCGGTATTCTGATCATCATCGCGTACAACGTCATCAGCAGCGTGCTTCGCGGAATCGGTAATGCAAATCTGCCGCTTTTATTCGTCGGCATCGCCTGCGCAGCCAATATTGCCGGAGATCTGTTCTTCGTCGGTGTGCTGAAACTGGACGTTGCGGGAGCAGCGCTTGCGACGGTTCTGGCGCAGCTGATTTCTGTCATCGCCTCCATGGGTGTGTTGAAAAAAGGCAATCTGCCGATTGAATTCAAAAAAGAAGACTGCCGCATCGACCATGACGAGCTGAAGAAAGTCCTGAACGTCGGTGTGCCGATCGCGCTGCAGGAGACGACCGTACAGATTTCCTTCCTTGTGATCAACTCGATCATCAACGGCATGGGTCTGATGCCGTCCGCCGGATACGGTGTGGCGCAGAAGCTGACCTCATTCATCATGCTGATCCCGTCCTCTGTGATGCAGTCTGTGTCAGCATTCGTGGCACAGAACACCGGAGCCGGAAAGAAAGACCGCGCGTGGAAGGGCTTCCTCACCGCAATCGCAACGGGCTGCTCTCTTGGAGTTGTGATTTTCTGCATCGGTTTCTTCGGTGGAAGTGTCATCTCCAGAATCTTCACGAGCGATCCGGCCGTTATCGAGCAGAGCGCCGCTTACCTGCGCGGTTTCGCACCGGAATGTATTCTGACCTGTGTGCTGTTCAGCAGCATCGGATACTTCAACGGCCGCGGCATCAGCATCCCGGTTATGATCCAGGGAATCACCTCCGCCTGCCTGATCCGTATTCCGCTGGCGCTGTTCTTCTCACACCTGCCGAATACGAACCTGACCTTCGTCGGCATGTCCACCCCGATCACAACCGTATACGGCATCTGCTTTTTCATGATCTGCTTTGCACGGTTAAAGAAAAAAGGGCAGATGTAATTGAATCAAACATAACAGAACTGCCTGGGAAACGGCACGGAGCGATCCGCCGTTTCCCAGGCAGTTTTTGGTATTGTTTGTCCGGAACTTTTTTGATACAATACAGACAGAAAGAGCGGAACCCTGTTCAGAAGGGACAGAACAGACGGAAAGGGGAAGAGGAGTGGATAACAGAGAAATCATCAATGAGACACTGGTCCATCTGTTTCACGAGATACAAAAACTGGAAGAAGAGGCGATCATTACCGAGGATTTCAAGGATCTGACGAACAACGATATGCACATCATCGAGGCCGTCGGCCTGGAGGGCGGCAATATGTCATCGATCGCGGCAAAGCTCGACATCACGGTCGGATCGCTGACAACGTCAATGAACAGTCTGGTGAAAAAAGGCTACACCGAGCGGGAGCGCAGCGAGAAGGACCGCCGGATCGTCTACATCCACCTGACCGGAAAGGGACGGCAGGCATTCCATCATCACGCAAAATTCCACGAGCAGATGACGGATGCCGTGATGGCGGAACTCGGAGAAGAGGAAGTGCAGGTGCTCGGGAAAACGCTGAAAGCGCTGACGGACTTCTTTCGGTCATATAAAAAATAGAAACAAAAAGGCTTTTGCAGCCGGGACAGAATCAGAAAAATCTGTCCGGTATGCAAAAGCCTTTTTCGCATGGAAACGCATAAAAAAATGCTATTTTTCTACGCCGTTCTTCTCACAGATATCCGCGAGCACACACCGTTCACAGTGCGGTGTCGTCCGCGCAGTACAGACCTCGCGTCCGTGCTCCACAAACCGGTGGCAGAGCGAGCTTCCTTCTTCCGGCGGCACAATTTTCCAGAGTGCCATCTCCACCTTCTTCGGATCCTTGCAGTCATGCACGAGCCCGATGCGGTTGCACAGCCGGATGCAGTGCGTATCCGTCACAATCGCAGGCTTTTTGAATACATCGCCCATAATCAGGTTCGCACTTTTCCGTCCCACGCCCGGGAGCTTCAAAAGTGCGTTAAAGTCATCCGGCACCTGGCTGTGGTACTCGTCGCGCAGCATGCGCATGCAGGCGTTGATGTCGCGTGCCTTGCTCTTTCCAAGACCGCACGGCCGCACAATTTCCTCGATTTCCTCCGGTGTCGCGTTTGCCAGCGCATCGATATCAGGATACTTTGCGTAGAGATCCTCCACCACAACATTGACCCGCGCATCGGTGCACTGTGCGGCCAGGCGGACACTGACGAGCAGCTTCCACGCCTGGTCATAGTCAAGCGTACAGTCGGCGTCAGGATATTCTTGTTTCAAACGTTCAATGACGGCAAGCGCCAGTTCTTCTTTTGTCATCGTGTTAAACTCCCATTCTCAAAGATATTAAAACAGCGAAAGCTATCAGGATCCTTTCTCGCGTGCTGCCTTCCGAAGCTGCAGCGGCGTCGTGTGAAACCGCTCGCGGAAGAGGCGGTGAAACAGCTTATCGTTTGTAAAACCATGCTTTTCCGCGAGCGTGCCGACCGGCAGATCCGTGGCGATCAGGTCGCGGTAGATGCGGGAAAGACGGTAGGAATTCAAGTATTCCAGATACGTCGTTTCCATGTTCTGGCGGAAGAACCGGCAGAAATATTCCGGCTGCAGCGAGACAACATCGGCAGCCTCCTTCAGCGTAATCGGCCGCTGGTAATTTTCCTGCGTGTACGTCAGAATCGTATCGAGCCGTGTCTGCGTCCGGGAGCTCATCGGGTGGTGCGCAAGCGGGCTCTTCTCGGAAAATTTCGTGTAGAGCAGATCGAGAAACGTAAAAAGCTCCCGCTGGAACGTCAGAAGATAGCCGTCGGGCATTTCCTCATGAAGCTGCATCATCGAAAGCAGAAGACGCCGGAACTGGCTGATATTTTTCTGCACTTCCGGATTCGTACTGTCGTAGTCAATCGAGAACCAGAGCTGTGACGGATCAGGCAGATAGTTCGCAAGGAACGCATCCGGAATCTGCATCAGAATCGAGCGGTTTCCCGTGGACGGACAGCGCGCCGTGTGGATACGCCCGGAATTGATCAGCAGAAATTGACCCGGAAGGACGGTCTTGGTGCGGTCCGAGAGCGTGACAATGGAGGAACCCTCCAGAATATAAATAATTTCCAGCGCGTCGTGCCAGTGCGGCGGCGAAAAACTGCCGAAATCGTCGGTTACGCGAAATTCGATGCTGCGGTTCGGCTGCAGCGTGATGTGTTCCTGGCGTGTCTGGCGCGGCAGATGATCTTTGCGTGGCATAAAAAACTCCTTTTTTGTTCAACTTAGTGTATCACTATCTTATCACGAAACCCCCGAATTGGGTATAGCAATTTTTGCATGAAGTTGTTATAATAAATGAACACAAAGCCACGTCACATACGGCTTCGTGCAAACTCAATCTAAAGAAAAGTGAAGGAAGAAAACGTATGTATCAAGTATGGAGTAACTTTTTAAATCCCGGCCAGATCGCCATGCTGGGAATCGTGGTCACCTTTCTGCTGACCTTTCTGGCGTTAAAGCATCCATTTTCCTTTCTGCCGAGCGATCACGGCAGAGAATTTGCCGTAAACGGCGGCCTCTCCCGCGGAAAACTGCGCGGCGTCGGCCTTGTGATCGTCATCTGTTTCCTGATCGGAAGCGTATTGTTCCTGCCTCTTGGCGCCGAGTATGCGATCTACGCGATCCTGCTCGTCTGCATCATGCTGAGCGGCTACCTCGATGATGCATCCGAAACCCCGTGGAGCGATTACAAAAAAGGCGCGATTGACCTCGTCATCTCCATTGTGACCGTCATCACCTTTGTGAATTACAATTCCACCACGATCTACTTCGGAAGCATGTCCCTTACCATTCCGAAAGTGGTCTACATAATCCTCGGCATCATCCTGATCTGGATTTCGATCAACGTTACAAACTGTTCCGACGGTGTCGACGGACTCTGCGCGAGCCTTTCCTGTGTGGTTATCTTCGCGTTCAGTATGATTTTCCACGATGTCCTTGGAAGCTTCACCGTAGCCAATTACCTGTTCGTGGCAGCGCTTCTCGCGTACCTGTATTTCAACACCTCGCCGAGTAGCATGCTGATGGGAGACGCCGGTTCGAGAGCACTTGGCTTCTACATCGCCATCCTTGCCATGCAGTCCCGCCATCCGTTCTTATATCTGCTGATGGCAGGCGTGATGATCGTCGACGGAGGAATCGGCCTTGTCAAAGTATTTTTACTCCGTTTCCTGAAAATCGCGATCCTCAAAAATACAAGAACACCGCTGCATGACCATGTCCGCCTGAAATACAAATGGTCCGACAGTCAGGTTGTGATCCGCTTTGTGATCCTGCAGATCCTGCTGGCAGTTGTTGCCTATCTGATTGTGGCATAAAGAAAAAACAAAAGAAGAGAGATGGGAGTGTGTCCCGGCAAAAGTAACTGGAAATGCAACAGGATACTTTTGCGGGACACACTCCCGTTTTGCATATTGGAACCAGAAAAAGGTTCAAACCGGAAAAAAGATAATATCGCCGTATTTTTTCACAGAATCCTCCCTGTTTTCGACAGGAAAAGTGTGGTAGGATAAAATTACCAAAAAACGTCAGCCTGAAACAGGAATTCTGTAAAAAATGATGAAAAGAGAGTGCTTTTCATCCTCTGTTTCGGGCGCATCAAATCAGGAGGTAATGAAAAGATGAAATTCACAGAAGGTTACTGGCTTCCGAGTGAAAAAGCAAATGCATCCCATGCAATGCAGGCTTATGAAGTAGAGCAGATTCCAGGCGGTATGCGTATCCTGGCTACCACACGTCCGATCGAGCACAGAGGCATGACCCTGAACCTGCCGACCATCACCGTTGAGTTCGTAGCACATACACCGGACACCATCTCCATGGAGGCATGGCACTACGAAGCCTACGACAACAAAGTTCCGTCCTTCGACAAAACAGAGAGCGTATACGAGGACGTAACTGTAACGATCAACGAGGATGAGGCAGTTCTTGATACCGGAAGCGTACAGGTCCGCGTACAGAGAAAAGGTGTCTTTGCTTACACCTTCGAGGCAGATGGAAAAGTTCTGACCGGAAGCGGCTTCCGCAACCTTTCCTATATCAGATGGGACCGTCAGCAGAGCACCATGCTGCCAGCCCAGAATTACATGACCGAAAAATATCAGCCATATATGGTAAGCGAGCTCTCCCTTGGCGTCGGCGAGTGCGTATACGGCCTTGGCGAGAGATTTACTCCATTCGTAAAAAACGGACAGGTTGTAGACACCTGGAACGAGGACGGCGGTACGGCATCCGAAATCGGCTACAAATGCGTACCGTTCTACATGACAAACAACGGCTACGGTATTCTCGTTGACAGTACCGACAACGTTTCTTTCGAAGTAGCAAGTGAAAAAGTAGAGTATGTCGGCTTCTCCGTACCGGGCGAAAGAATCAAATACTATCTGTTCCACGGACCGTCACCGAAGAAGATCATGAACGAGTACACCGCGCTGACCGGACGCCCGGCACTTCCTCCGGCGTGGTCCTTTGGTCTGTGGCTGTCCACATCCTTTACCACAAACTACGACGAAGAGACTACCACATCCTTCATCGAGGGAATGGAAAAGAGAAATATTCCGCTGAGCGTTTTCCACTTCGACTGCTTCTGGATGCACGAATTCCACTGGTGCGATTTTGAGTGGGACAAGAAATGCTTCCCGGATATTCGCGCAACCTTAAAGAAATATCACGACAAAGGTCTTCACATCTGTGCATGGATCAACCCGTATATTGCACAGGGAACCGCATTCTTCAAAGAAGGCGCTGCAAACGGCTATCTGCTGCAGAGAGCAGACGGAAAAGGCGTATGGCAGACCGACAACTGGCAGGCAGGTATGGGCCTTGTGGACTTTACCAACCCGGATGCGGTTAAATGGTATACCGATAAACTGAGAACTGTTCTGGACTGCGGCGTAGACTGCTTTAAGACCGACTTCGGCGAGAGAATCCCGGTTGACGTTGTTTACCACGACGGAAGCGATCCGCAGGCAATGCACAACTACTATACATACCTGTACAACCAGGCAGTATTCAGCCTGTTAAAAGAAGTAAAAGGTGAGAACGAGGCAGTTCTGTTTGCAAGAAGTGCAACAGCAGGAAGCCAGAAATTCCCGGTACACTGGGGCGGCGACTGCTCTGCAAACTATCCGTCCATGGCAGAAACGCTGCGCGGCGGCCTTTCCTTCGCCATGAGCGGCTTCTCCTTCTGGAGCCATGATATCTCCGGATTCGAGAGCACCGCAACACCGGATCTGTACAAGAGATGGTGCGCATTTGGACTGATGTCTACCCACAGCCGTCTGCACGGATCCACAAGCTACCGTGTGCCGTGGCTGTTCGACGAAGAGTCCTGCGACGTAGTAAAATTCTTCACCAACCTGAAATGCTCGCTGATGCCGTACATTTTCCAGAAATCTGTAGAGGCACACGAGGAAGGAACCCCGGTAATGCGCCCGATGGTATTCGAGTTCATGAACGACCCGGCCGTTCCGTATCTGGATCAGCAGTACATGTTAGGTGATGCCCTTATGGTTGCACCGGTATTCCGCGAGGATAAAGTTGCACAGTACTACCTGCCGGAAGGCGCCTGGACTGAGCTTCTGACCGGCGAGACAAAAGAGGGCGGAAGATGGTATCAGGGAACCTACGACTACTTCTCCATGCCGCTGTATGTAAGAGAGAACAGCATCGTAGTAAGAGGAAACTGCGACACCAAACCGGATTACGACTACGCTGACCACGCAACTGTTTGCGTATATCAGTTAAAAGACGCAGCCGAGACAAAAGTTCCGGATATCCACGGAAACAATGTATTCACCGTAAAAGCAGTCAAAGACGGCGACACAGTGAAAGTATCCGTAGAAGGCGCACATACCGAACTGAAAGTAGAAGTCTTCGTCGGAAATGAGAAGAAAGAAGCTGTTCTGGCAGCAGATGCAAGCGAAGTTGTTGTTGCATAAGCATCGGAATGTAAGAATATAGGGAGGGAGAGGCACGGAAAAGCAAATTTTTCTGTGACCTCTCCTTTCAACAAATAATAGCAAGGATTCTCCCACCTCTATAGGTGGTGAGATGAATTGCAAATAAGAAAGTTAACAGCAGTGGCGGGCGGAGAGAAATCGGTATCCCCCACTGACATGAGGCAAACCACAGTCAGCATTCTGCTGGCATGTCAGACTCTGTGAAATTACCGACTGTGGATTGAAACAAAAAGGAGGAAAAAACAATGCGTTTTCAGACAGAAAATGGTGTGTTAATTGCACAGGCAAACGGAGAAACACTGCGGATTGAGCCGTGGGGAAAAGATTCCTTACGTGTCCGCGCAACCATGCTTCCGGGATTTTTCGGAAAGGACTGGGCACTGACCGAAGTGCCGGAAAAAACAGAGGCAAAAGCAGAGCAGTTTGAAGTCGATCATCTGGAAATCGACGGATCCATGGGAAAAAGAACCAGCGCATCGATCACCAATGGAAAAATCCGTGCTGTGGTCAACTTTGCAGGAGTTATCACCTTCTACAAAGAAGATCAGGAAATTTTAAGAGAATATCATCGGTGCTACGACGGAACGATCAGCAAAGAGAGCCGCTGCTTAAAAACGGTCAACCGTGAGTGGAAAGGTGTGATCGGCGGAAGCGAATACAGCCTGAACCTGAAATTTGAGAGCAACGACGAAGAGAAGATTTTCGGAATGGGTCAGTATCAGCAGAAATACATGGATCTGAAGGGATGTACCCTGGAGCTGGCGCAGCGTAACTCCCAGATCAGTGTACCGTTTGCCGTATCCAGCTTAGGATATGGCATGCTGTGGAACAATCCGGCCGTCGGACAGGTAACCTTCGGAAAGAATTATACCGAATGGACCGCATGCTCGACGAAAGATATGGACTACTGGCTGACTGCAGCTGATACACCGAAAGAGATCCTGGAAAATTACACCGCAGTGACCGGCCGCGCGCCGAAATTCCCGGAGGACCGTATGGGCCTGTGGCAGTGCAAGCTGCGCTACCGTACGCAGGACGAAGTGCTTGAAGTGGCACGCCGCTACCAGAAGGAAGGCATCAAAATCGATCAGATTGTCATTGACTTCTTCCACTGGACCGTGCAGGGTGACTGGAAATTCGATGAAAAATACTGGCCGGATCCAAAAGCCATGGTGGACGAACTGCATTCCATGGGAATCAAAGTTATCGTTTCCGTATGGCCAAGCGTAGACCGGAAGAGCGAGAATTTCTGGCCGATGCTGGACCGCGGCCTGCTGATTAAAACAGAGCGCGGCGCCCTGCAGACGTATGATTTCCAGGGAGACTGTGTGGAAATCGATGTGTTCAACCCGGAGACCAGAAAATACGTCTGGGAAGTCTGCAAGAAAAACTATTATGATTTGGGAATTGATGCCTTCTGGCTGGACAACTCAGAACCGGATTTCGGCGTTTACGATTTCGACCATTACCGCTATATCGACGGACCGGCTCTTTCCTGCAGCAACATCTATCCGCAGCTGTACAGCCGTGTCTTCTATGACGGCATGAAAGCAGAAGGAGAAGAAAATATTGTAAACCTGCTTCGCTGCGCCTGGGCCGGAAGTCAGAAATACGGAAATGTTGTATGGTCCGGCGATGTGCCGAGTACCTTTGAAGCCTTCTATGATCAGCTCCAGGCCGGCCTTAATATGGGTCTTGCCGGCATTCCGTGGTGGACAACCGATATCGGCGGCTTTATGACAGATGATGTCAACGACCCGGATTTTCAGCAGCTTCTGATCCGCTGGTATGAGTTTGCCGTTTACTCTGCTGTTTTTCGTATGCACGGCGACCGCGGACCGCACAACATTCCAACGCTCGATGACCGTGATTTTGGCGGCGGCTACCTGTATACCGGCCAGTCCAATGAACTGTGGAGCTATGGAGAAGAAAATTACCGGATCATGAAGAAATATTACGACATCCGCATCAGCATGCACGATTACATCAAACAGCTGTATGACGAGGCATCCGAAAACGGTTCTCCGCTGATCCGTACCATGTTCTATGAGTTCCCGGATGACAAAAAATGCTGGGAGCTGCAGGATCAGTATATGTTCGGAAGCGAATACCTGGTAGCGCCGATTTTCCATCTGAACGAGTTCGAGCGTGAAGTATATCTTCCGGCAGGACGCTGGGAAGATACCAGAGACGGAAAAGTGTACGAAGGAGGACAGACCGTTCTTGCCGCCGCACCAATCGATTCGATTCCGGTATTCAAGAAAATAGCATAAGATCGTGTAAAAAGGTCAAAAAAGAAAACAGTACAGAAAAAACACACAGCGTGTGGAATTTTCTGTACTGTTTTTACTTTGTCTCTAACTGCGCATCAGATATCCATATTTGCGCATCTGTCGGCGTATGATTTGCTCAACACGCTGGCGGATTTCCAGAGGATAGTAATCGGCCAGAGAAGCCAGTTCCGTGCAGACATCTTTTGTAGTAAAGGAAAAGTGAAGCTGGATACCGTATAATTCCTCCGCAGCATCCAGCTGTGTATCAAAATCAGAGCTGAAAGGTTTGGCTTCGATGCGTTCCATACAAACATCCATCGGCAGATCCAGAGGGTAGTCATTGCTGGTGTCTGCAAACAGGCATAAACCCTGATCGAACAGAGGACTTAGAGAATATTGCTCTGTTTCTGTATCATATAGAACAGCGATGTTGTTGGTGTGCCGGTCTTCATTCAGAAAGAAGGCATCAATTTCCAGCATAGCGGTCAAATATGCGCCGAAGTTCTGAATTCCCGTCATGTTTTCTAACTGGTCTGCCAGAAAACGAATGCGTTCCGCAGGTTCTGAAAAAGCAGCAAGTGAGATTGCCAGACTGTCTCCGGTATTCTGACGGTACAGTTTTTCCAATGGGATCAGCATCTGATTTGCTTTTAGAAAATCAGGACTGGAACAGCCACTGCGGAGAGTGCCGCGGTATGCAATCCGAACAGGCTGATACAGGACAAACGGGTGGGAAAGAGTGCTTTTTTGCAGTAAATGAGACACCAGTGTCTCCGAGAGTCCCTCATATCCCATATAGTCGGATTTGTACCAGATATTACCGATTTTCCACTTGAGCTGGTCCCCTTTTGAGGTGTGATCTGTTTTTTTGACAGGCAGCTGATGATCAAGACGGATCTGTTCCATGGCGTGCCTCCTTATTCTTCAGAATCAGGATCCATTGCTCGTCACCGGCCATTCGCCCATCTGTTTTTTCAATGATAAGCAGCGGATCATAAAAGGGAAGTCCCATTTCTTTTAAAATATCTTTGGCATGATCGCGTGTTTTGGGAAAACAGCGGCTTTCCAGAAACCAGGTAAAATCATCCCAGGTCGGATGCTCCACAACGCCAAAGGCACGAAGCGGAATTTTTTTTGTGTAATTCTGGATTGCAATTTTCTCATGACGGAAGTCGATATCAATCGTTGTGCAAAGCTGATCGCGGTAAAGAAAACACATCCGCGTTTTGACATCGGGATCCGTGCTGAAACAGTGAGCACGGGCAATTTGATTGTATACCGTCTGCCTGCTGACCTGAAAGGTGCGCGCGATCTCGGCAATACTTTTTCCCTGCTGCTGCATGGCAGCCATCTGAATGATTTGTGGCAGCGAAAAAGCAGGTTTTCTTCCAGCTGCATGGCGCAGGGCTTCTTTTTGGGCTAACTGCTGGTATTGTTCCGCGTCCTTGGAAAGCCTGCGCAGCTCCTTTGGATCTGTTGTTCCAAAGATCTCATAAATCTGCTGCTCAAATGTGTTTTTCATGCAATCACCTCGTTTCTGCCATTACTGTATCACAGAGATCTGAAAGCGTCAAGAAATCATTTATTGACAAAAAACGAACTGATTGAGAAAAGTTACGGCTCGCAGATGTCTGAGAACAGCAATCATGGCGATGAAAGAACTTCCCTGCAGTGCAGGCAAAAGCTTGACAGAAAAAAGAAAAGTAGCGTACAATAAAGAAGCAGTACAGAGAGGCACGCAAACCGTGGGATTTCTGTGCTGTTTTTTTAGCAAAAAGGGAGGTTTTCAAAATGAATGAACTGGTTGAACTGTTAGACGAACTGCAGAAAAAAGCAAAGGCAGACCCCATTCTGCGTGAAAAACTGCTTCAGACAAGGGAAAATCCGAATCCAATCCACGCATTCTGCGAAATCTGCCATGCCTATGGCGTTTCCATCTATGAAATGGATCTTGCCATGGCAGGTGAAGAATTTTACGCAGAAATCAAACGCAGCACCAATGGCGGCGGAGAAAATTCCCCGGCGCTTGAAGGGGAAGATGACTTCTATGAGCTGTTTCTGGCAGCGTTAGAAAATATATGATTTTTTGCGAAGAATGTAAGTATTGATGAGTGTGGAAAGCTGCATGGACAGTGCCTGATGAACCTGCGAAGGGCTTGCCATGTCGTAGACGACACCGTCAAAAACTTCGAAGCGTTTCTCTTCTGGAAGCATTTCATACTGTTCCAGCGTGACTTTTTCGAGCTGTGGTTGAAGAACTGGCGTCATAAAATACACATCTTTTCCCAAAAATGAAATGAAATCGCTTAAAATTCTTTCTTTAAATGTTCTGCGAGAATCGTATCGTAATCGCCTTCGATTTCCTCATCGCGCCCTGCATACCGCAGATTGGTCTCCACGCCGACCGGCTCCACATCGTCTGCAAATTCCCAGATATGATACCGCAGACCGCGGTGCTCAAAGTCGATGCTTCCGCAGTTGTCCTCTTCGACATAAGAAAAAGAGATGTTCTTCTCGTTTAAAACAGATTGAATTTCTGGCATATGCATAAAACTATAATCCTCCTAATCGTTGTTGACATATTTGTTATTAGTATAGGGCAATGGCGGAAAAAATTCAATCTACAAGCTTTTCGATAACAGTATACGTGTCTGAGAGGTTATAAATTAGTGGCGAAAACCCATAGGTTTGCCTGTGGGATGAAAGCCACATATTTTTTACTTGGTTTTTACATAGAATAGATGTATAATATATGCATAGATAAAAAGGAGGTTAAGTGCATGGGAAGACCGAAATCAAACAATGTACAAATTAACATTTCAATTCCTATGGAGTGGAAAAAAGAACTGGAAAATATTGCTCGTATCTATTCTGTTGAGGAAGGGAAAACAATTACATTCCTTGATTTAATGCGTCGAGGAATTCAGGAAAAGTATCAGTTAGGAGAACAGAATGATGAGCAGGAAACCCTATCATAGTGCTTCGCATTGCAAGTATCTGATACAATATCATATTATCTGGTGTCCAAAATTTAGATTTTCTGTATTACATGGGAAAGCAGATATGACTCTCAAACAGATACTACAAAAAATATGCGAGGATTACGGATATAGAATTAAAGCACTTGAAGTAATGCCGGACCATATCCATATTTTTGTAGATGTGCCACAAACAGTCGCTCCCTGCGATGTGGTTAGAACACTCAAAAGTAAAAGTGCGATTGAATTATTTAAGGCATATCCAACACTGAAACGGTTTTATGCAAGATGTGGTGTTTTATGGTCGAGGGGATATTTTATATCTACAGTGGGACAGATAAGTGAAGCAACAGTAATGCAGTATATAGAGGAACAGAAAAGTCATGAATGAGAAGGAATATAAGAAAAGCCTAAGACAATTTCATAAACATTCTGACAGACATATCCTGGTCGTAGAAACCGATATGTCTTTTTCTGATATACAAAAGGTGGTAGCTCTTTCTGATAAGATTCGAAAAGCAGGAAATGAACTGGTTGGTCTTATGAGAAAGAATTACGACCAGCTTATCCGTACGAAAAGGTATCGGAAAGTACGGAAACTTTATGGTGCTACAGAAGAGAAAAAGAAACGAAAAGTACTTGCCCGTCAGCTGAATGAAATGCAAAAGCAATATCATGTTACATGGGATGATTGTAGAACATCTATGATACCAATCGGTAAAAAATATGGGATTGATGCTATATTTGCACTTACAAAAGCCGAAGATGTTTGGAGAGGGATAGAAAAATGCTTATATGCAAATGGTAAGACACTCCACTTTTCTAAATATGGAGTGTTGCCCTGTATTCGAGCCAAACAAAGGAATCGTGGGATTCCAATTTCTGTGAAAGAGAATCAATTGCAATTTAAATTTGGTAAATCTACGTTTGGAATACAACTGAAAGATAGATTTCAATCGGATGAAATTCACGCTGTTTTGGATTACCTTGCTGAACCTGAAATAATAGATAAGAAAGCAATCCAGATATTTGCAGAGAAAGCGTATTGTATCAATACTTACAGACCCTGCTATGCTACGCTTGTACCAAAGTTGATTCGTGGGAAATACAGAGTGTATTTGCACTTAACGATTGAGGGGAAAGCAAAACCGAAATATGACAGATTTGGGAATCCAAGGCATAAATTTGGAAAAGGTATCATTGGTGCGGATATTGGAACGCAGACCGTTGCTTATACATCGGATACGGAGGTTGGTCTTAAAAACTTATCCGAAAGAGGGAACAGTATTCAAAAATCCGAGCGATTAGAAAGAATTTATTATTGTGCAATGGATAGAAGCAGACGAGCGACCAATCCACAGAATTATAATAAGGATGGTACGATTAAAAAAGGTCGAAAGATTTGGAAATACTCGAATCATTATAAAAGACTGAAAGCGAAACACGCAGAATTATGCCGTATTAATGAAAGAAACAGACAGCTTGCGATAAATGAAGATGCCAACTATCTAAGAAGCCTTGGAGATGTGTTGATTACAGAGCCTAAAAATGCCAGTAAACTTATGAAACGAGCGAAAGAGACTACGAAAAACAATAAAGGTAAGTTTAACAAGAAAAAGCGTTTCGGTAAATCAATAAAGAATCGATGCCCTGGTGGATTTCAAACGACAATAGAAAAGAAATTTGAAGTGTCTGGTGGCAGATATATAGAAGTGGCGAGCAATTATAGAGCAAGTCAATATGACCATACCGCAGATGCTTATGTCAAAAAGAAGTTGTCGGATAGAATGTATCATTTAGTGGATGGAACATTGGTACAGCGAGACTGGTATTCCTCATTTTTACTATACTGTTACGATGATAAAATAGAAGAGATAAATAAAACAAAATGTAGAACAGAATTTGAAAAACATTACAAGAGGGAAAAAGCCTTAATTGAATGGATTCAGGCGAATCAGATTAAAATTTTAAATAGTGGAATAAAAACAGCATAAATGAAATACGTTAGGGAGATTGACGATACTTCCTTATCAAAAGATAGAAATTTGCCGTCAATGTGGTCGTAGGACTGCCCGGCAATAAAAGTCCTTACTCAAATAGACTTACACTTGTATTCCAAAGTCTGAGAATGATGTACGATTACAAGCTAAACTTGGTAGTAAGAACCCCACGGGCTTGCCCGTGGGAGTCGTCAGCCGTTCGGATATGGAATGTCCTATACGACCTTTGACGTAGCAACAGAAAATGCAGCGTGGAAGCCGGATGCAGAGCCAAAAACAATCACAGTAACCGTAAAAGTAACAAACACCGGCTCCTGTGCCGGAAAAGAAGTTGTACAGATTTACGCTGCCTGCCCGTTTGGAAAACTGAAAAAAGAGAGAAAACGTCTGGTCGCTTTTGGAAAAACAGCACTGCTGCAGCCGGGAGAATCCGAGACACTGCACCTTAAGGTACCAACTGTCCTGCTGGAATCCTACCGGACAGGCAAAGCCGTATACTGTATGGAGGCCGGAGACTATGATTTTCTGGTCGGAACCTCAAGCCGGGATGTAACCCTGGCTGCGAGACTGACACTTGATAAAACCGTGGAAACCGAGCATCTGACCAACATCTGCCCGCTGCTCGACGCATTAAAGGAAATTCAGCCGGAAGAGGAAAAAGAGGAGCGCTGGAGAGCAGAACGGGAGCAGATGTGGGAAGAAAAGAAAGCAGAAATCCCGCTGCTGTTCCTGGATGAAAAAGGTCTGATCCGCGATGGAAAGAGTGCCGAAGAAATGTATAAAATTCTGAAATTCGGAGAAACAAATGCAGCAGAAGCAAAGGAATGCGATGCCAACGGCTGTGAATTTGAAGCAGAAACAACAGAAGCGAAAGAGGACGCCGGAAACTGCAAATGTGGAGCAGAACAGCCGAAATGGGAAGAAAGACGGCGCAGGGCAATGGAAAAAGCCGCCGAACTCGCTCGGAAGCTGACACCGGAAGAAAAAACGGCTCTTGTCTGCGGCCGCAGCAGCGGAAGCAAAGAAATCATCGGAGCCGCTGCCGTTACCGTACCGGGTGCAGCCGGGGAGACAACCGCCTCCTTGCTGGAAAAATACGGTGTTGCCAATGTCATTCTGGCTGACGGGCCGGCAGGCATCCGCATCACCTCCCATTATCAGAAAAATCCGTCGGACGGCAGTGTTTACAAAATGAACATGTATCAGCGTCTCGAGAACCGTATTTTCGGAACCGAATTCCTCCACACCGACGGAGAAGATTATTATCAGTACTGCAGTGCGATCCCGGTCGGAACGCTTCTGGCGCAGACATTCGACACAGAGCTTCTCGAGGAAGTAGGCCGCATGATCGGCGCAGAGCTGGAGGAGTTCGGCGTGACCCTCTGGCTTGCACCGGGCATGAACATCCACCGCAATCCGCTCTGCGGACGCAACTTCGAATATTATTCTGAGGATCCGCTTGTCAGCGGAAAAATGGCGGCAGCCCTCACAAGAGGCGTCCAGAGCCGGTACGGGGTCGGAACGACCATCAAACATTACGCCTGCAACAATCAGGAAGAAAACCGCCGCGGCGTATCGAGCATCGTCTCCGAGCGCGCTCTGCGTGAGATCTATCTGAAGGGCTTCGAAATTGCAATCAAAGAATCCCAGCCAAAGGCGATCATGACCTCCTACAACAAGGTAAACGGTGTCCACACCGCCAACAGCTACGATCTGTGCACAACCGCTGCAAGAAAGGAATGGGGCTTTGCCGGCATCATCATGACAGACTGGACCACAACAAACGCTGACGGAGGCTCCTCTGCCGCAAAATGCATCGCTGCCGGAAACGATCTTGTGATGCCGGGAACCGACACCGACCGCCGCGAAATCCTGGATGCGCTGAGTGCCGAAAATGACCAGTATCTCGAGGAAAAAGACCTGACCGCCTGTGCCCAGAGAATCCTGGAAATGATTTTTACTTCCAATTCATATGAATAATGCGGCGTTTTCAGGGATAAAATAACATCAGAAATAGCTGCCGCCACTTCGCAAAGCGAAATTTTCCATGCGGGCTTTGAATGTTACAGTTCGCTGAGATGCAGTGAACTGTAACATTCAAATAGTTGGGCAATTTCACGATTGAAATTTCCCATAACATGTATTAGAATATAAATGATATCAATAAATACGAGGACGTGAAAAAAATGTCAGGATTAAGTAACACACAATATTTTAAAGTAAAAACAGAGCCGGAGATTCAGGTAAAAGAGGTACTCGAAACCGTTTACAAAGCCATGGTAGAAAAAGGGTATAATCCAGTCAACCAGATCGTAGGCTATATCATGTCAGGCGATCCGACGTACATTACAAGCTTCAAGGGGGCCAGAAGCCTGATCATGAAAGTAGAGCGTGATGAACTGGTAGAGGAACTGTTAAAAGAGTACATCAAAAATGAATCCTGGAAGTGAGCGTAATTACTATGAGAATAATGGGATTAGATTACGGCTCAAAAACAGTAGGGGTGGCAGTCAGCGACACCCTGGGTCTTACTGCGCAGGGAATCGAAATTGTCCGCAGAAAATCGGAGAATAAGCTGCGTCAGACGCTGGCCCGGATTGAAGAGATAGCAAAAGAGTACGGCGTGGAAAAAATCGTACTCGGCTTCCCGAAACATATGAACAACGACATCGGAGAGCGGGCCGAAAAATCTCTCGAGTTCAAAGAAATGCTGGAGAGACGGACAGGTCTGCCCGTTGTCATGTGGGACGAGCGGCTGACAACGGTCGAAGCAGACCGCACCATGATGGAAACCGGAATCCGCAGGGAAAACCGCAAGGAGTACGTAGATATGATTGCAGCTGTTTTTATCCTGCAGGGATATCTGGACTATCTTTCCCATCAGAAGGAATCACAGGAAAACTGAACAAAGGAATATTGTATGGAAAAAATAACATTTGTAACAGATGATGGCGGCAAAGAAGAATTTTACGTGGAGGAGCAGACCAGAATCAACGGAGTCAACTATATTCTGGTATCCGATTCAAAGGACGATGAGGCAAATGCCTATATTCTGAAGGATATCTCCACCGATACCGACGCAGAGGCAGAGTATGTTATGGTAGAAGACGACACCGAATTCGATGCCGTTTCCGGCGTATTTGCTTCCATGTTGGATGACGAGGCAGACATCACCTATTGAACCAGCCGTTTTGAAGCCATACCGGGACGCAGACAAAGCGGGACCGGGACAGCGCTTTAAAGGGCAAATCCTGCAGGTGCGGGACATGCTCCATCAGCCTGAAGTGACGCTCAGGGGATGCGTGCGTGAAGCCGTACCGGTAACGGAATCGTTTGGAAAACATGCGCGGAGGTGCTATTTGAAAAAGAATAATGGAAGTAAACTAAAAATTATACCGCTTGGCGGTCTGGAACAGATCGGTATGAACATCACCGTTTTCGAGTATGAGGACAGTATCATCGTCGTAGACTGCGGACTTGCATTCCCGGAAGACGACATGCTCGGTATCGACCTGGTCATCCCGGATGTAACATATCTGAAAGAAAACATCGACAAAGTCAAAGGCTTCGTCATCACCCACGGCCACGAGGACCATATCGGAGCCCTGCCTTACATCTTAAAAGAAGTGAACGTGCCGGTCTACGCCACCAAACTGACGATTGGCCTGATCGAAAACAAATTAAAGGAGCACAACCTGCTCCGTACCACAAAACGGAAAATCATCAAACACGGACAGTCCATCAACCTGGGCGCATTCCGCATTGAGTTTATCAAAACAAACCACAGTATTGCAGATGCAGCAGCACTGGCAATCTACTCCCCGGCTGGCATCATCGTCCACACCGGAGACTTCAAAGTCGACTACACACCAGTCTTTGGTGATGTCATCGACCTGCAGAGATTCGCAGAGATCGGAAAGAAAGGCGTTCTGGCACTGATGTGCGACAGTACCAATGCAGAGCGGCCTGGCTTTACCATGTCCGAGCGGACCGTAGGAAAGACGATCGACGGCCTGTTTGCCGAGCATCAGAATTCCCGAATCATCATCGCAACCTTCGCATCGAACGTCGACCGTGTGCAGCAGATCATCAACTCTGCTTATAAATACGGCCGTAAAGTTGTCATCGAAGGCCGCAGTATGGTCAACATCATCTCCATCGCGCAGGAGCTGGGCTACATCAATATCCCGGAAAATACCCTGATCGATGTGGAGCAGATGAAAAACTACACCGGCGAGCAGCTTGTCCTGATCACCACCGGAAGCCAGGGCGAGTCCATGGCAGCACTGTCCCGTATGGCGGCACACCTGCACAAAAAGATCTCGATCCTGCCGGGCGACACCGTGATCTTCAGTTCCCACCCAATCCCGGGAAATGAAAAAGCCGTTTCAAACGTCATCAACGAACTGTCTGCACAGGGTGCCAACGTCGTATTCCAGGACGTTCACGTATCCGGACATGCCTGCCAGGAGGAAATCAAGCTGATCTACTCCCTGGTAAAACCGAAATACGCGATCCCGGTACACGGCGAATACCGCCACTTAAAAGCACACGCAGAAGTAGCACAGAGCCTCGGTATCCCGAAAGAGAACATCTTCCTCATGTATTCCGGTGATGTCATGGAACTCGATGAGGACGGCGCAGCAGTAACTGGCAAAGTCCACACCGGAGCCATCATGGTCGATGGACTCGGCGTTGGTGATGTAGGAAATATCGTCCTGCGTGACCGCCAGCATCTGTCCGAGGACGGAATCATGGTCGTTGTACTGACTCTCGAAAAGAGAACGAACCAGCTTCTGGCCGGCCCGGACATCGTATCCCGCGGTTTCGTCTATGTACGCGAATCCGAGGATTTGATGGGCGAGGCAAGAGAAGTTGTAGAAGAGGCACTGGATGGCTGCCTTTCCAAAAATATCTCCGACTGGGGCAAGATCAAATCCACGATCAAAGATGCCCTCGGCGATTATGTATGGAAGAAAACAAAGAGAAGACCGATGATCCTTCCGATCATCATGGAGGCATAAATACCATGGACAAAGTAACAGAATGTCTGGATGCGCTCATCGAAGAAATGAGGGAGAGCAGGGCATATCAGAATTACTTGTGGATGGAAGAGAAACTTGAAAAAGACCCGGACTTAAAAAGCCGGGTCGACGACTATCGAATCCGCAACTACCGACTGCAGCAGTCCGAAAACGTAGACCTTTACGATGCGGTAGATTCCCTCGAGCGGGATTCCTACGCACTCCGCAAAAGCGAGAAGGCAAACGCTTATCTTGAGGCGGAGCTTGAGGTCTGTAAGATGGTACAGAAGGTGCAGGACCGTATTTCAGAAGAAATCCGCATCGGCGTACCGGAAATCTAAAACCGAAAATCAAAAGGAGAGCGCCCATGTCCGAAAAGAAAAGGGATGCCGGATACCGCGCAGCGCTGACAGGTGCGAAAGGAACCGTGCGCCTGCTCATTTACGTCTGCGTGATTCTTGTGATCATTCTGGCAGCGAAAACTTCATATCAGTTTGGACATGACGTGTTTGCCGAGGAGCCAGTCGCATCCAGAGGAAAAGGAAAGGAAGTCACCGTACAGGTGCGTTCCGGGATGGAGGCGAAAGAACTTGGCGAACTCCTGAAAGACAACGGACTGATCGACGAAAGCCTTCTGGTTTTCGAAGTCCAGTACCGCCTGTCCGGCTACTACGGCGGCATCAAGGACGGTTCCTACGTGCTGAACACCGCACAGACCGTCGATGAAATGCTGGAAATCCTGGCGGGCATCAACACCGAAGGACAGCCGTCTGCGGAATAACGCACGTTTGCAAAACAAGAGGAATCTTACATGATAATAGACGAACGAATGGTAACCTACATCAATTCTCTGGACACCGGCCACACCCCGTTTCTGGAAAATCTGGAGCGGACGGCCAAACAGACAAAAGTGCCGATCATTCGCCGTGAAATGCAGAGCTTTTTAAAAGTATTCTTAAAGATGAAACAGCCAAAGAGAATCCTGGAGGTAGGAACTGCCGTAGGATTCTCTGCTGTTTTCATGGCACAGTACGGCGAACCGGACGCAGAGATTACCACAATAGAAAATTACGAAAAACGCATCCCGATCGCACGGGAGAACTTCGAAAAATCCGGCTTTGCCGACCGTATTACCCTGATTCCGGGAGATGCCGCCGAAGTCTTAAAACCCTGGACGGGCCGTATGACTTTATCTTTATGGATGCGGCTAAGGGACAGTACATTCATTTTCTGCCGGAGGTTTTGCGCCTGCTCGACGAAAAAGGCGTGCTGATCACCGACAATGTGCTGCAGGACGGCGACGTCATCGAATCCCGCTTCGTCGTGGAACGCCGGAACCGCACGATCCACAAACGGATGCGGGAATACTTATTTGAACTGACACACAAAGAAGGGCTGCTGACATCGGTCGTGCCGCTGGGAGATGGAATCGCGATCACGATGAAAAGCCATGAGAAGAGAGAGGAAACAACATGAGAAAACCGGAATTACTGGTTCCAGCCAGCAGTCTGGAAGTATTAAAAGTAGCAGTGATCTTCGGCGCAGATGCCGTATATATTGGAGGCGAAGTCTTCGGACTTAGGGCGAAGGCGAAGAACTTTTCGATGGAAGATATGAAAGAAGGCGTGGAGTTTGCGCATGAGCATGGTGTAAAAGTGTATGTGACCGCGAATATTCTGGCGCATAACCAGGATCTGGAGGGTGTGCGCGCTTACTTTACAGAGCTGAAAGAGATCGGGCCGGATGCGCTCATTATTTCGGATCCGGGAGTGTATCGGATTGCGATGGAAGTGTGCCCGGAGATTGAGCGGCATATCAGTACACAGGCGAATAATACGAACTACGGAACGTATCAGTTCTGGTATGAGCAGGGGGCGAAACGCGTTGTGACGGCAAGAGAGCTGTCGCTGGCGGAAATCAAAGAGATCCGGGAGCATATTCCGGAGGAGATGGAGATCGAGACGTTTATTCATGGGGCGATGTGTATTTCGTACTCGGGGAGATGTCTGCTGTCCAATTATTTCACGGGAAGAGATGCAAACCAGGGGGCTTGTACACATCCGTGCCGGTGGAAGTATGCGGTCGTGGAAGAGTCCAGACCGGGGGAGTATCTGCCGGTGTATGAGAATGAGAGAGGGACGTATATCTTTAACTCGAAAGATCTTTGTATGATTGAGCATATCCCGGATTTGCTGGATGCGGGAATTGACAGTTATAAGATTGAAGGAAGAATGAAGACGGCGCTGTATGTGGCGACGGTGGCAAGGACGTATCGGAAGGCGATTGATGATTATCTGGAGAGCCTAAGAAGTATGAGGAGAATATGGAGTGGTATCGGGATCAGATTTCGAACTGTACGTACAGGCAGTTTACTACGGGATTTTTCTATGGGAAGCCGGATCATGAGAGCCAGATTTATGATAGTAATACGTATGTGAAGGAGTATACGTATCTGGGGATTGTCGGGGAGAAGAATGAAAAAAGCAGATATGCGATTGAGCAGAGGAATAAGTTTTCAGTTGGGGAAGAGATTGAAGTGATGAAACCGGATGGGGAGAATGTCTGCGTTACGGTGAAGGGGATCTGGGATGATGAAGGGAACCAGATGGAGAGTGCGCCGCATCCGAAGCAGAAATTGTGGATTGATCTTGGCGTGGAATTGGATAGGTTTGATATTTTGAGAAGGAAAGAAATGGAATAGGATAGGAAAATAAAAGGGGATTAGGAACGTGTCATTTTCGAAAGGTTGCTAATCCTTTTTTTGTGCGAATAGAGATTATGTAAAGCAATGGTAATGATAAAAGAAACAAATAGGAAAAAGTTCGACATTCTGTGAAGAAAGTTGCTTCATAATGTTTACAAACTGGAGCAAATAAGCTAGAATGTACATGATATTATTGGACTAAGGCTAAATGCTGTTTTAATAGGCCATAAGTCACAAAAGTCCGTGCCATCAATGCTGGCGGCACTCAGAACATTGCAGATGTCTGCAAGAAACTGGACTGCAAAATGACCTACATCAGCACGGATTATGTGTTTGACAGTCAGGGCACAGAGCCTTGGTAGCCGGACTGCAAGGATTACAAGCCTTTGAATGTCTACCTCAAACTTTCAGTGGCGGCATGATGGTCTACGGTGGCGTATAAAACTCATGCAAAATACCCCTACTGCGAGCCTGTTTTATTGCGGAGCAAGGGACGGACATGATACCTTCATTTTTCCGAAGAATTAGAGGTGGAGGTTGAAAGTGCTGAAAAGCCCAAAATCTATTTTTCTGGAAAAGTTTATTGCAGACGGAAGAAGGACATGATAACTGCATTTTTCTGGGGAATTAGAGGTAGAGGGTGGTAGATGATTGTTCATGTTGCAACAAAGAAACAGTATGAACTTGTACAATTTTAACAAAGTAAGTTGATGTGAAGGTCATGACAATAAGGGTCAGCACTTTGAAAAATGGAGAAGTGCGACAGCGAGTTATGACAATAAGACCGGACACTTTGTTGGTGAGCTGGTATGAAGGTGTCTACCATAAAGTTTCAGTTGAAGCAAATTGGGCGAGTAGACCATGATAGGTCTACATAAAAGATTCAGTGATGGTCGAAAAAAAAGATGATCACTGTGAGAAAAATGATAACTACAGTGTGATGAACACACTGCTTGATATAGATAAAGCCCGCCGGTGTTCTGCATCGGCGGTTAGATATAAAAACTTGTGAGAGGAATATAGCGAAATGTCAAATAAGAAAAAACTCCTGATCTATGCTCATTACTATGTTCCAGATACTGCGTCAACGGGGCAGATCCTCCGTGAACTGGCGGAGGGTATGCTGGATAAATTCGACATAACAGTCATCTGCGTGGTGCCGAGTTACTTGGGAACTATTGAAGATAAATATAAGACACAGAAATATTACGAAGAAGAAATCAACGGCGTGAAAGTGCTGAGAATCCGTGTGCCGGAGTTCAGCAAGACCAATAAGAAGAGCCGTGTGAAGAACATTGTCTCCTATTTCTTTGGGGCAATGGGGGCAACCTTCAAGGTTGGAAAGATGGATTATGTGTTTTCCATTTCCCAGCCTCCGATCCTCGGCGGCCTGTTGGGCGTTTGGGGTAAATGGGTGAAACACGCCAAGTACATTTATAACATTCAGGATTTTAACCCAGAGCAGGTATTGGCTGTTGGCTATACCAAGAGCAAGATTATCACTGATGCCATGATGTGGTTCGACAAGTTCAGCTGCAAGCGCAGTGACCTTGTAATTACAGTCGGTCGCGATTTGGTGGAAACGGTAGAAAATCGCTTCAAGGGTAAGAAAGTCCCGAAAACCGTTATGATCAACAACTGGATTGATGAAAACGAAATTTATCCGTTGGATGAGAATAATGAAAAGGTTCTTGCCTTCAAGAAAAAATACGGTTTGGATGGCAAATTTGTCATTATGTATTCCGGCAACATTGGTCTGTACTACGACCTTGAAAATCTGATCAAGGTTGTGGAGAGAATCAAACCGGGCACTAAGACTGCCGATGGTCGAGAGGTTGTATTTGCTTTTGTCGGTGCTGGTTCTGTGCTGGACAAGCTGGTGCTTTATGTAAAAGAGCATCACATGGATAATGTGGTCTTTATCCCGTATCAGGATAAGGCTGACCTTATATATTCTTTGAACGCCGGTGATGTCCACTGGTGCGTGAACGCAAAGGGCATTAAAGGCGTGAGTTGCCCGTCAAAGGCATACGGCATAATGGCCGCTTCGAAGCCCATTTTAGGGGTTCTGGAGTCAGGCTCAGAGGTTCGATGCTTGATTGAGGACACAAAGGGCGGACTATGCTGTGAGCCGGGTGAGTATGACAAGGTAGAAGAAAACATCCGCTGGTTCATTGATAATGCAGGGAGCAGCGAGTTGAAGGCGATGGGAGCCAGAGGCCGTGAGAATCTGGAGAAGAATCTGACCAGAAACGTAAGTGTACAGAAGTATGCAGAAGAAATTCTGAAGCTGTGATTCGAGTCGTTCCATTGTTAGTACAGAAGGGCTGGAGGAATCTAATTAGTATATTTCGGAGATAGAGATTAAGATGATTCAATTTATAGAAGTTGTAAGGGCAATAGCTACTATGCTTATTGCTAACTCACATTTTAAAGGTGTTTATCCAACGGATCTGTTGTCGTTTGGTGGTGGCTTTGGATTAGCACTGTTTTATATGATCAGCGGTTTTCTATTGGCAAATATTAAACCGAATGCAAAACTGACATCCTGGTATACAAAGAAAGTCGTTCGTTTATACATACCGTTAGTTATTTTGAAATTGATTGAAATGCTTATTGGATACCTGAAAATTGAAACGGTGGGGCAGTTCTTTAGAGAGTTTATTTTTCCAGCATCTTGGTTTGGTGCATCGATGATTATTCTCTATTTGGTATATTACTGGATTGTCAAATTTTTATATGCAAAAAAGGGCATGTCATCAATTTGGATTGTCGATATATTCGTTGCAATATCTTTTTTAGTAATGTTTGTCACGAAGAGTAAAGTTGGAATGTTTAGCTTGGAAACATTACAAATTGCTGATTCGTTTGGAATCGAAACACCTTATATTATCTCGCTCCCGATTTGGCTGACTTCAATGCTGGTAGGTTTTCAACTTAGAAAGCGGTATGACAGTTTGAAAACAAAGCAAAAAGGAAAAAAGAAATGGCTGTACATAGGCGGTATTTTTATCTTTATGATTGCCTTTTTTGTAGTAAAGCTTTTTGAAAAGCGAGGAGCAGAAACAGTTTTGATGATTTCTCTTCCCGTTATTTATGTTGGCTTTGCTTATTGCGTATTCTGCTTTTTAAGAGAATTGGAAGAAAAAGTACAAAAATTCCCAGATAACATCCTAAAGCAGGTGGTCTTTCTCGTGAGTTCATGCTCACTGGAAATTTATTATATTCAATTCCCATGGATTCATCTGTTCAGGAATTATGTCTTTCCGCTGAATTGGATTTTAATTGTTTCCGTTACTGTGGTTAGCGGATATGTGCTACATCGTATTTCTAATATTGTATTTGATATGTTTATGAGGAAAGTTGGTAAATAAAATGAGTAAAAAAATATTATTGACAGGTGCATCGGGTTTTATTGGAACGAACCTTTTGGAAGATCTGCTTGCAAAAGGATATGAAGTAAAGAATTTGGATTGGAATGAGCCTAAAATTCCTGCCCGAAAAAATCTTTGGGAAGATGTGAATATTATCAATTACGAAGATTTTGAAAAAGCAGTCGTCGGCTTTAATCCGGACTATATTGTTCATCTGGCAGCAAGAACCGATTTGGATGGAAAAACACTTGAAGATTATGACCAGAATATTACCGGCGTTGAAAACCTTATGAAAATTATTCATAAGCTGCCGAATCTGAAGAAAATCATAATAACGTCCTCTAAATTTGTTACAAGAAATGGATATAAAATTAAGAATCAACATGACTATTGCCCGCATACAAAGTATGGCGAAAGCAAAGTAGAAACTGAGATTCGTGTGTGGAATGATACACCTGATTGTGACTGGTGCATTATCCGGCCGACATCGATTTGGGGACCTTGGTTTGGGGTTCCTTATAGAAATTTCTTTGATATGGTTATGCGGCGGATGTATTTCCACATTGGACATATCAAGTGCCATAAGACTTATGGATATATTGGCAATGCAATTTACCAGATTGAGCAGCTTCTCTTTAATGAAACGAAAGATGAGAATAATAAGGTTTTCTACATAGGCGATGAACCACCGTATGAGATTAATGAGTGGGCAGATGAGATCGCAGCAGAATTGGGATTTAAGGTTCCGACCATGCCAGTTTGGTTTGTAAAATGTCTGGCAAAATTTGGCGATTTTCTGGGGTTGTTCCATATCCACTTCCCGATGCAGTCTTTTCGATTTGGGAATATGACGAATGATGGAATCAATGATATGAGTAATACTTACAAAATTGCTCCTGAAATGCCTTATACAAGACTTGAGGGAACCAAGGAAACGATTGCTTGGATTAATAAATACGAAAAAAGAAAGGGTAAATAATATGACAGCAGCGGATTCATTGATTGGATTGGTAAATCCAAAACCCAATAGCACTGTTATGATTTACGATGTCCATGCCAGTGAATCAGGTGCATTAGCAATCCTTGATGATTTATATAAACAAATTAGAGCGTATACCGACAAATCTGTGAAATGGGTATTTATTGTAAGTACGCCACATTATGAAGAAACGAAAGAAATTACAGTAAGAAGATTCCCGTGGGTGAAAAAAAACTGGGGTTATAGATATTACTTTGACACAGTAACAACGAGAAAACTCCTTAATGAATTTAAACCAGATAAAGTTTTTTCGCTACAGAATAAAGGTATAGATTTCTATAACAAAGAACAGCTGGTGTATTTACATTTGCCGTTCATACTTACAGATCATAAATTTAGTATGAAAGTCGATGGGAAAAAACTTTGGGCATATCAAAACATCATCAGTAAAAGCATTTTCAGATCACTTCGGAAAGTGGATATGACTATCGTGCAGACGCAGTGGATGAAAGATGCACTTGTAAAAAAGGCTGGTGTAAATGCAGATAAAATTGTAATTCAGCAGCCGTATATTAAATGTAATGACATAAAAAAATTTGTGGATTGTCCAGAGAACAGGAAACGGATTTTTTATCCGGCAACTTCGTTTACATATAAGAACCACAGGACGCTTTTGAAAGCTTTGGATTATGCGCAACGAAAAGGGTTGAAAGATTACGAGGTTATCTTTACGATTCGTCCAGATGAGAATGAATGTACACGGCAGCTTCAAGAATTTGCGGAAAAGAACAGTTTAAATGTAAAGTTCAATGGACCGATTCCAAGAGAAAAGGTTTTTGAGATGTATGCAAAATCGATTCTGGTATTCCCGTCTTATGTTGAGTCTTTTGGACTTCCGCTACTTGAGGCAAAGCTGACCGGGACATATATCATAGCGAGTGACACGCCATTTTGTCGAGAAATATTGAATGGCTATGATAACGTGGAATTCTTTGAAGAGATGGATTACAAGAAACTTGGCGAACAGATTCTTTTGAGGATGCAGTAATGGGAAGATATTTAATAAAAAAAAGTCAAATAGTTGCGATAATGGTGTTCCTCATAGAGATTTTAGGTGCTTTAGCATTGGCCCAGACCAATACAACTGAAAGCGTTTTGGAGAGAATTGGATGGGTTGCGATTTTGTACTGTATCCTTTCTGTGAGTGTTCTGTACTATGTTAGAAGAGAGTGGGATATTTTTCTTATATTCATGGTAATGTGTTATTTGTTCTCTTTTGGACAGTGCATTTTAGTAGCATTTGGATATAAGTTGGGGATTTTTGCTTTCTCAATGGCTAGAGGATTCTTTTCAAATAAAGAAATTTTGGATGCGGGTGCATTTAGTTTTTTTTCAATTGCTTTGACAGGCATTGGGTTTTGCCTATATCGGAAGACAAATATTGGCGGTAAGACAGCAATTCGCCCGGTGCCTACTAGCAATAATTTGTGCAAAATAGCATGGGTTCTTTTGATTGTATCAGCGGTTCCAACTTTTTATGAACTATATAAGGATATGACAACCGTATTTTCAGTAGGATATGGAAATACTTTGGGAAATGCTACAGGCATTGACAAGATATTTGTACTGATATCGGGATTCTATATAAGCGCAGTGCTAATACTGTATTGCTTTGAGGAAAAGAAACGTTACATAGTGTACCTTGCATTGGGCTTATATTCAATAATGCAATTGCTTGGAGGAAGCCGGATATCAGTTTTTCGATTGGCGATAGTTCTACTGATTATAAGTAATCTACTTCGTAAGGAAATTAATAAGAAAAGATTAGTATGGATTTTCTTATTTGGGCTTATAGGAGTGTTTGCTTTTTCATTTGTGTCAAGTGCAAGAAATTACATTTATTTAGCCGACGATGTTCAACTGTTCTTTAAGAAAACAGCAGGCGACCTGTGGGAAAACAACTTTATAATTTCTGCCATTAAAGAAATGGGAAACACACAGGTTATTAATACGCTGGTATATTCTTTGTGTCCGTCAAAAGTTGAATATCGATATGGTTTATCTTTTGTTAGGAGCATTTACAGTATTTTCCCTAATGTTTTCAATTTGAAATACATCAGTATTGATGAGATCTTTTCTGGGTTCTACACTGTAACCAATGCTGGATGTGGTGCATCTTTTATAGCAGAAGGATATTGGAATTTTGGATATTTTTCTGCATTTTTCTTCCTTGCTTTAGGATATATATGGGCAGTGTTGGCGGATAGATTTAAAAGAATCTGTAACGAGGAATATGTAAATCCAGAAAAAGCATTTTTGATTGTATATTTAATGTACTTTATGATTTTTCTTGTTAGGAGTGAAAGTATCGAATTGGGTCGATCTTTTGTATATTATGCGTTGGTCCCGATTTTGATGAGTAAAACATTACATAGCAACCGGGGGGGGGTAAGACAAGCTAAAGAACAGATTGCTCTTATTCTCTCTTCCCTCAAATACGAATTTCAAAAAGCACATGGTGTGTTACAGTATTGCTACTTCTCTGAGAGGGAGGTGGCGATGCTGTGATACGTGTACGAGATTTTAAACAGGTTATTAGTGGAGCTTTTCTAATTGGATTTTTTCTGCTTTTGCTGTTTTGCGTTTCTGGAGAAAGTGAACTAAGTAAAAGAATCGTTGTCTTTTCGATAGAAGGAAGTAAGCCTATTCTTGCAGCAATTATGTTGTTATTGGCTTTCTGCCTTACATGTGTTCATGGAATGAAGGTGAGAACAGACAGTATAACAAAGCTGCTGATAGTAAGATTTGTTCTTTATTTGATACCTTGCTTTTTTGTACGGGAAAGTTCTCAGTTACAGATTGGTTTGATTGCGGCTGTTGCTTGCTCCTTTATGGCGTATTCAGTTGGAAAGGAAGGTATATGTACAGATAAATTTATAGCCTTTGTAATGTGTGTAGCAGCCATTGTCATATCGTTGCAGGTTCTTACAACAGCGCAGGTAAGAGGTCTGAGCATTAATTCATCGGATTTGAAATGGTGGATGGTTATACCAATAGGCCAGACAAATGCGATTGGAACCTACTTTATACCAATGATTATTGTGATAGATGGATATAGAAACACAAGAAAAGGAATGTTTAGAAACATTCTAACAATCATAGAAATCTGCCTGATGGCATCAATTTTGTTTATGGGTTCAAGATCGACACTAATATTAATAGGAATCTATCTGATTATTCGGTATTTAGTGCCACGGGCTAAAATCAGCAAGCAGATGATGATAAGAATGCTGGTAGTTGTTCCAATTATTCTTGTAGGCTTAATAGTTTTCTTGATGAAAAATAAGAACGTTATAGCACAATTTGCCGGTCAGTTTAGTTTCGACTCTTTGACGTACACAAGATTTAAGGTCTATCAAGAAGCCTTGGCTGTATTTGGACAGCATTTTTCATTTGGTAGGGGAGCATATGCCTATAAAGTATATGATGCTGTAATGGCACATAATTTTGTGCTTGAGTCTTTGATTGAAAGTGGAATATTGGGTTCGATTCCTTTCTTTGTAGCGTTAATTATATGTTTGAAGAGAATGAACCAATCGAAGAGAATGCAAAATACTTATTTGTATGCAGTGGGATTCATGTTGATCAAAGCATTGATGGAGCCGACATTTTATTTATCATCTTTCGAGATTTTCTTTTGGCTGTTTGTAGGATTTGGCATGCGTCAGGAAGAAAATAACGAAGAGATAGTAATCTAATTTAAAAATGAATTCCAGGAAGGATCAGTGATATGAAACAAAAATCGTTAGGAGTAAATGCGTTGCTTAATGGAATAAAGCAATGTTGTTCAATAATATTTCCGCTTATTACATTTCCATATATTTCTCGTGTACTGGGAAGTGATGGGTATGGAAAATATAGCTTCTCGTACTCTGTGACGAATTATTTTATATTGCTGGCCGCTCTTGGAGTTTATACATATGCGATTCGTGAAGGTGCCAAAATACGAGATGATCAAAAAGCAATAAATCAATTTTGCTCGCAGGTTTTCTCAATCAATGTTTGTTCTGCAGCGATTTCATTACTGTTACTTTTTGCTATGGTATTTTTTCTGCCTAAATTTTCTGGGTATAAAGCATACATCTTCATTCAGAGCACTGCGATTGTGATGGCTGTCATAGGAACGGACTGGGTCAATGGCATATTTGAGGATTACTTTTATATCACAGTACGATATATAGCGGTTCAGTGTATATGCTTATTGGCAATGTTTGTTTTTGTAAGACAGCCGGAAGATATTATTCCGTATTGCATTATATCGGTTTTGGCAACAAATGGTGGAAACCTGATTAATGTATTTTACATTCGTAAATATGCAAAAATAAGATTCACATTCGATATGGATTTAAAAAGACATTTAGTGCCGCTGTTGATCCTGTTTGTGAATTCGATTGCGATTACGATCTATGTAAACTCGGACATTACCATGCTTGGATTCTTTGAATCTGATGCACAGGTAGGCGTTTACAGCTTTGCGTCCAAAATATACAACTTGCTGAAACAGTTGATTAATGCGGTAATCGTTGTCTCAGTTCCTCGTATTGCATATATTTTAAAAAACAAGCCTGAAGAATATAAGGTGTTCATAAATAGAATTTTTTCAGCCTTAAACATCATACTGCTTCCGATAATTGTTGGGATGTTCTGTATGAGCGATTCCATGATTTTGCTTGCCGGCGGTGAACAGTATATTTCGGGTGATGCTGCATTGAAGATACTGAGTGTTGCTACGCTGTTTGCAATATATGCATCACTCTTTACAAACTGTGTGTTGATTGTTAACCGCCAAGAAAAATATTGTCTTAATGCGACTGTTATTTCTGCAATTGTAAATGTTGGGCTAAATTTTATATTGATGTCGTGGCTGGATATGATTGGCGCAGCAATTACAACAGTAATAGCTGAGTTGGTGAACTGCGTGATGCAGATGCACTTTTCAAAACCGTTTTTTGATTGGAGAACGTTGGAATTGAAACCAATTGTTTCGTGCATTTGTGGTAGTGCGTTTATCGGAATTATTTGTTTGCTGTGCAATAGTTTCTTCCATAGTAGCTTGATGAAGATGGCTTGTGCTGTTGCGTTTTCTGCTTTGGTGTATGTGATGACTTTGATTGTTATGAGAAATCCATACGCCGTTGCTGCCGTGGATGTTATAAAGAAGAAAATGAGGAAGAGCAATGGATAAGAGAGTGTCAGTCGTTATGACGACTTATAACGGACAAAAATATTTGCGGGAACAAATGGATTCTTTGCGTGAGCAGACAATGCCAATTGACGAAGTAATTATCATGGATGATTGTTCCACGGATTGTACGCCAGATTTAGTGAGTTCTTATATAAAAGAACACGATCTAAAAGATTGGAACTTGGTTCAGAATGAGCAGAACCAAGGATGGAAGAAAAACTTTAAGAGCGGTTTTGATTTAGCAACTGGCGATTACATTTTTCCGTGCGATCAAGATGATATTTGGCATTTTGATAAAGTTGAAAAGATGGTAGAGTGTATGGAAAATAATCCCAAAATTGAATTGCTTGCAGCAAATTACGTTACTTTTTTTTCAGAAAATGATACTGGTAGCGGCAGTAAGCTATACGCCTCAAGAAGTAAAACGATGAAGGCAGATGGAAGCTTAGAAGTCTTTGGAATTGATCCCAAGTGGCCCTATATTAATCGTCCAGGATGTGTGTTCTGCTTCACAAAAACGTTTTACGACTCAATTAAGGATAAATGGAACACAAAATACCCACATGATGCAATACTGTGGCGTTTTGCAAGGATGGATCATGCTTTAGGATTGTTCAATTACCCAGTAATAGAATTCCGTAGACATGGTGACAATGCAACAAGTGAAGAGAATAGAACCAAAGAAAGTAGGATTCAAACCTTTAATGATTATATTCGTTTTCATGAGATGGGCTTGGAACGAGTAACGTCAGAGAATGACAAGGAAATACTAAATAATGGAATCAAATTCCTGAAATTAAGAAAAAAATTCTTTGAGACAGGCCATATTCTTATTTGGATGAAACTTGCTGTCGTATATCATGAGTATTATCTTTCCACGAGAGGTTGCTTGGGCGATTTGTATTTTGTATATAGAAAGTGAGTGAAATGAAATGGATAATGAAACTTTGCGCAAGGTTCAGTTGGCACAGTTGGAAATCGGAAAAGAAATCAAGAGAGTGTGTGATGAAAATAATATTAATTATTTTCTTGATTCTGGAACTCTTTTGGGAGCAATTCGCCATAAGGGATTTATCCCATGGGATGATGACATGGACATGGGAATGCTCAGAGAAGATTATGAGAAATTCCTTGAAATTGCACCTAAAAAATTGAAACCAGAGTATTTTCTTCAGACTTGGAAGACAGATACAAGTTATCCCTATGCATTTGCAAAGGTGAGAAAAAAGGGCACGATTTTTATTGAAGCGGTTTCACAGAAAACAAATGCGCATAATGAAATATTCGTAGACATTTTTCCTTATGATGTATACCCTGATGACGAGAAGGTCAGAAGAAAATTAGCAAAAAAGATTATGCTTCTTAAGTATAGCTTATGGATGAAAGATGGCATGACACCATGGTTGAGACATAAAGGTACACTGGATAGATTACTGGTAAGAGCAAAGTATATGCCTTATGCTGTTTATGCAATGACTCACAGTCGAGAGTCAATGATTGAAAGTTACGAAAAAATTATGCCAATGCATAATACAGAAGCATCCAAATATTATGTTGAACAATCCGGCGGAACGCCATTTGGAAAGTGGATTATTCCTACAGAGTGTTTTGAAAAATTTGTTGAAGTGAATTTTGAGGATACAACATTTTTGGTTCCTCAAAAGTATGATTTGTATTTAAAGACATCATATGGCGATTATATGCAGCTTCCGCCCGTTGAAAAACGTGGGAATTGGCATCAAATTGTAGAGGTTAAAGTTTGATAGGGGGAAATATAAAATGAAAAAGTATCATATTGGATATACATGCGGAGTGTTTGATCTTTTCCATGTGGGACATCTGAACCTTTTGGAAAGATGCAAAGAGATGTGCGATATTCTTATTGTTGGTGTCTGTGATGACAAGTATGTTACTGAGATCAAGAAAAAACAGCCTGTTTACCCAGAAGGTCAAAGAGTGAGAATTTTGAATGCTCTAAAAGTTGTAGACAGAGCCGAGTTAGTAACGATTGAAGAAACCGATGACAAGATGTTGGCATTAAAGAAATTTGGGTTTGATGTTCTGTTTTCTGGAGATGACTGGAAGGGATCTGAGCGTTATATGCGTACAGAAAAGCAGTTTGCAGAGTATGGAGCTTCAATTGAGTATTTACCATATACACATGGAATAAGCACTACAGAAATTAAAGAAAAAATGAAAGAACAGAAAGTATAATCGAGATGGTATTTGAAAAAACGGATATTTTACTTCCCAAAATTAAAGATTATAGAAAGTGGGCAGTTGTTGCATGTGATCAATTCACATCACAACCTGAATACTGGGAAAATGTGCAAAAATATGTCGGAAATGAAGCATCTACATATAATTTGATTTTACCGGAAGCACAACTGTCGGAAAATAATGATAATAAAATAGCTAATATTAATGAAGCAATGAACAGCTATTTAAAAGAGAATATTTTTGAAACATATAATAATTCGTATATATATGTTGAACGAAGATTAAAAAATGGTGCCATTCGTAAAGGTATAGTTGGTGCAATTGACTTGGAAGATTACGATTATAAACCAAACGCAAAATCTAAAATTAGGGCAACAGAAAAAACAGTGGTAGAACGCATACCGCCAAGAGTCAAGATCCGTGAGAATGCGAACATTGAATTGCCTCATATATTGCTTTTGTGTGATGACCAAAAGCATCAATTGCTGGAATCGATTGAAACGATTAAAGAAAAGCTAGAAATACTATATGATTTCGATTTGATGCAGGATGGAGGACACATCACTGGATGGCTTGTATCAGAAGACAAAGCAGAGATATTTGATGCTGCTTTAGAAAAGTATTTACAAGATATTAGAGAAAAGTATTATGGATTAGATGAAAATCCGATGATCTTTGCTGTAGGAGATGGAAACCACTCGCTTGCTACGGCGAAAGAATGCTATGAACAGCAAAAGAAAGCTTTTGGAACAAGCATAAAGTCAAGATATGCGTTAGTTGAGCTAGAGAATTTGCAGGACGAATCACAACAGTTTGAACCCATACATAGGTTGCTAATGAATGTTGATATCAGTGATTTTCTTACAAAAATAAAAACAATATGCGTATCATACAGTAAGCATAAGGTGGAATATTATACAAAGGAAGAACGAGGCGTACTGTATTTAGATGAAAATCTAGGAGAATTAACGGTCGGCATTTTACAAAGATTTTTAGATGATTACGTCAAAACAAATAATTGCGGCATTGATTATATTCACGATGATGATGTTTTAAAGAAACTGAGTTGTAAATCCGATTGTATAGGGCTTTTATTATCAGGCATCGATAAAGAAAATTTGTTTTCTGAAATCATAAAAAATGGTTCGTTGCCACGAAAAACGTTTTCTATGGGACATGCTCAGGAAAAAAGATATTATATTGAATCAAGAAGAATTAAGTGATAAGAATATATGGAGGACGAACATGAAAAAGGTCGTGACATTTGGAGTATATGATTACTTCCATTTAGGACATCTTCGGTTATTTAAAAATGCGAAAAAACTTGGGGATTGGCTAATAGTTGCTGTTCAGGACGGCGATTATATATTGAAGACAAAACCGAATGCCAAAGTAATGTATACAACAGAGCAAAGGAAAGAACTGGTTGGTGCGTTGCGTGTAGTTGATGAAGTGGTAAGCTATACAGATGTTGATGTGACTATCAAGACATTAGATTTTGACGTTTTTGCAGTTGGCGAGGATCAAAATCATGCAGGATTTCAAAAAGCTATTGAGTGGTGTAAAGAAAATGGAAAAGAAGTTGTACGCATGAAAAGAACACCTGGAATTTGTTCATCGGAAATCAAGAAAAGTCTATAAACAAGGAGAGTATGAATGAGTCATAATCGTCGGGGGGGGGTACCGCAGTAGCTCCCAGAAAAATGTAATACTATCGATCATTATAGTTTTGCTTGCTGTGCTCCTTGGAGTTCTCCTCTGGATGAACAAAAAGGATGAGGATAAGAAATCGGCAGAACTACAAGCACTGAATGCAAAACTGTATCAGGAAGAGCAGGAGCAAGAAGCGGCATTAAAACAGAAAAAGGCAGAGGATAGCTTTTATCAGAAGCTATCAGATGGTTTTGACGTTAATGTTTTGGTTGTGGGAGATTCAATCGGCGCAGGTGCTGGCACAGAAACAGATGGACAACAGTGGTTTAAACAGTTACAAGCATATTTAAGGACTGTTAATAAAGCATCTGTATCCGTAACAAATGTCTCAATGGGTGGTAATACCTCCTATGCTGGTTATGTCCGGACAATGGCACTGGATGATGACATCGACTACGACTTAGTAATTATCTGCTATGGTCAGAATGATGGATCAGATGGGTTTTCTACATATTATGAATCCATTATCCAAGCTATCAGAAGTAAATACCCGGATTGCTCCATTATCTCGATTTTGGAATCTTCTCAGCGTGAGTATACGGATAAGATGATAACAATCCAAAGCATCTGTGACCATTATGGAATACCTGTAGCGGATACGATTGCAACATTCAATAATGCTGGTAAGGCTTATGATGAGTTGTCAAATGACGGTGTTCATCCGAATGATGCGGGGCAGGAAATTTACTACGAAACCGTAAAGGCTGTTATTGATGAAAATGTAGCTGCATCTACCGGAAAAATGGGAGATGCAGAGGTCATCAACAAAGATGTGCATAAGTTCGATAACTTTATCTGGTATGGAGCGGATACCGATTTTGAGCGTGTAGATGATACGACCTTTACTCTGAATGCATCTGCATCTGGTATTTTTGGTATCGATTATACCTATGAATCTGGCGATAACAAGGCGGATATCTATGTGGATGGCGAGCTGTATGAATCTCCTACCGTCACGTTTAACTATGACTTCTCCCAGCGGCATATCATGGTGGTCAGTGATGACTGCACAGTAGAGAAGGAAATCAAAGTTGTGTTCAACAGCAAAGAACAAGCAGATGGTTTCCGTGGAATGTGCTTTAGTTGGAAGTAACAATTTAGGCCGTGTGAGATTGATCACACGGTAGCTGCTCAAATCTTCACACACCTCTCCGTGGTGAGTAGCAGGCAACGGTCTTATGACTGTGGTAGAAAAAAGTGCCAGACCCCTGGTACTAAACAAAATGGAAAAACAACTTACTAGACCAGAATGGGTTGCTAACTTAGCACAGGACGAAAAAGGACTGTATATATCTTCTGTAAATACAGCAGGCATGGCCGGATCAATTTGGTCTGGAATTTCTTTTTGAACCAAAAGTGATTTGGTGTTTATTAATAAGCTTCTTCATGATGTGGATTGGAATAATCCAGCCACAAAAAAATTGTTTTGGGATGAGTTGTTCTTCCCATATTATCAAGAACGACATATTCATGTAAGACATATGGAAAATAATAACGAGATATTCGAGGTTGATTGCGAGGAAGATCTTGTAAAGATGAAAGAATTTGCAAATGATCCAATTTCTGTAGAAGATTTGAAAAAAACGTTAAGGGAAAAGTACAGAGAAAACGTGTAATTAGGTGGAGTTTCATAAGAAGAAAAGAATAAAGGTCGTGTGGGATATCATGCGGTAAGCACCTTTATGTGCAAGAAATTTCAGCATATGGAAAGTACCTTGTGGATAGGGAGATGTTTAAAGAAGAAATTTTGATTCCTTTTGAGGATGATGAATTTAAGGCTCTAAAAGAATACGATAAATTATTGAATTAAATGTATAGAGACTATATGATACCACCCCTAAAAGGAAAAAGATAAGATAGACATGGAGTGCTTAAGATATCTTTTAGAAACAATGAATAAATTATTATGGGTGCGGTTTCCCTGATTTTTACTTTGACAGAAAGTATTGAAGGAATTAAAATTGTGAAAACCATTGCAGGATTCCAGATTTTGATTATGGGAATTGCAATGGTAGTGATGTTTGTTATTTACATAATTAAACATGGGCGAGACAAAGAGATAAAAGATATGATGGGATGACAATTATACCATTGAGAAAGCACAAGGTGATTGTTTGATTGATTCTATGTGGAGAAAAATATGAATGAAGGTATAGATTTTGTGCTGATTTGGGTGGATGATAAAGATCCCAAATGGATAGCGGAAAAAAATAAATATAAGAGTAATGATATTCAAATTAATGTTCAATCAGATAGTGAGGTGCGTTATAGAGATTGGGACAATTTGAAGTATTGGTTTAGGGCTGTCGAGAAGTATGCACCATGGGTTAGAAAAGTACATTTTGTGACATGTGGGCAAAAACCAACGTGGCTTAATGAAAATAATCCGAAATTAAGGTTAGTGAATCATTCGGATTATATTGATGAAAAGTATCTTCCAACTTTTAGTTCTCATGTTATTGAATTGAATCTTCATAAGATACCCGGACTATCTGAACGTTTTGTTTATTTTAATGATGATACATTTATTAATAACTATGTCTCTGAAGATGATTTCTTTAAAGGAAATCTGCCGAGAGATAGCGCTATTTTAAATACTGTCAAAATGGATAGGAGAGGGATAACGCACATCATTGTAAATAATCTGTGTGTCATTTCAGAACACTTTATATTTAAAAAACAGTTCAGAGAAAATTGGCGAAAATGGATTAGCATAAAATACGGAAAAGAAATACTTAGAACGTTATGCTTGCTACCTTGGAATAGATATTCCGGCTTTTATGAACTCCATATTCCATATTCTTACTCTAAGAAAACATTTTGTGACGTTTGGAATTGTGAATCTGAGTATTTGTCTCAAGTGTGCGAACATAAATTTAGAGACGATAAAGATGTTAACCAATGGCTTATGAGGTATTGGCAGATTGCGAGTGGATATTTTGAACCACGATCTCCTAGCTTTGGGAAAATGTATGATGTAGGGGAGAATATAGGATCTATAATTAATGACATTAATAAAGGCATTCATAAAACGATTTGTATTAATGATTCTGAGCAATTGAAGGATTTTGAAGGTACAAAACGAAAAATACTGAAAGCGTTTGAAAATAAATTACCTGATAAATCATCTTTTGAGCTGTGAGCCTATTTGAAGAAAGGATTTAGTGAATATGAGTTATAAACATCGGGGGGTGTCGCAGTAACTCCCAGAAAGAATTGATATTAAAAATAATAACCGTTATATTGGCAATACTGCTGGGTGTCTTTCTATGGATGAATAAAGTGGAAGAAGATAAAAAATCTGCAGAACTTAGGGCACTCAATAAAAAACTATATCAAGAAGAACAGGAAAAACAGATCGCCTTGAAGCAGAAAGAAGCAGAGGATAGCTTCTATCAGAAACTGGTAGACGGTTTTGATGTGAATGTGCTGGTCGTAGGCGATTCGATTGCAGAAAATGGTCAGGGTGAAAAAGGCAGGTGTACTCTTCTTCAGAATAATTTGAGGAAAACCTATAATAATAGAGTATCTTTTACGAATGTCTCCATGGGTGGCAATGCCTCTTATGCCGGTTATGTCCGGACGATGACTCTGAACGATGATGTGGGCTATGACTTGGCGATTATCTGCTACGGTCAGAACGATGGTGCAGATGGCTTCTCCACGAACTATGAATCCATCATCCGAGCCATCAGAAGCAAGTACCCGGATTGCTCTATCATCTCTATTTTGGAATCTTCTCAGCGTGAGTATACCGAGAAAATGACTACTATTCAGAGCATTTGTGAGCTCTACTCTATTCCAATCGCAGATACAATCGATGCCTTTAACAATTTAGGAAAAGCATACGAAGACCTGTCAAATGATGGTGTTCACCCGAACGATGCTGGACAGGAAATTTACTTTGAAACCGTCAAGGAGGTCATTGACGATAACGTGGCTGCCTCCACAGGAAAGATGGCAGAAGCTGATGTGATCAATGCCGATGTACATAAGTTCGATAACTTCGTCTGGTACGACGCAAGCTCGGATTTTGTGCGTGTGGATGACACTACCTTTACCATCAGTACAAATGCATCTGGCATACTGGGTATCGACTATACCTATGAATCCGGAGATAACAAAGCAGATATCTATGTGGATGGTGAACTGTTTGAATCCCCAACAGTAACGTTCGATTATGACTCCTCCCAGAGACATATCTTGGTAGTCAGTGATGACTGCACAGTGAAGAATGAAATCAAAGTGGTCTTTACTAGTAAAGAGCAAGCTGATGGTTTCAAAGGAATGTGCTTCAGCTGGGAGTAAAAACAAAAGCCGTGTGGTTGTCCCACACGGTAGCTGCTCGGAAAATGCACACCGCTACGAGGTGAGCAGCAGGCAACGTTCAATGAACGGCTAAGAGGCAAAAAAGGAATTCTATAGGTAGTGAAGGAAAAATTTATGTATAGAAAAGTAATGCTTTCATTGACATTGCTATGTTTAATCCTATTAACACTAATTGCATGGAAAGTTGGTGTGTTTACGACAATTGCAGGTTTGCCATTTTTTCCGCTGATAGAGAAGATTATCACAAATACTTATTTTTCTGGTGTGTCTTGCAGTATCATTGGTGTCGTTATTATTTATAAATGGCAAGTGTGGTATAGCAAGAGAAAGCTAAAGCAAGATTTTAGATGTAATGAATGTATTGAAGATATATATGATGGTATTGAAACGGTTGGTAAATATGCACCATTAGTTCCAGAAAGAGAAAAAGGAAACAAAGACTGTGATTGCAATGAACTTCGCAAGAAAAATGCACAGAAATATGTTGGCTTTTATTTGGAACACAAAGGCGACGTCTATTTTGCGAATTTGGCATTGTCGTATGAAGGAAACGACTTGCTGATTGATTCTATTCAGTCATGTTTCTTCATTAATCTCAACTTCAAGTTACTGGAGATTCTGAATAATGTGAAGAATAGGTTGCCCAATCTCCGTAATAAATATCCTGAAATTGAAGAATTAGAAAAGAAATATAAGGAAACGCCTAACGAAGAATTAATGATACAACTGGGAGAAAAGCTGGCTTCATACTTTGTAGATGCAAGATTTATGGCAGGTTACTGGAAAGAACTGTTTGATTATTTGGAGTATGATCCAACATTCATTAAATTATTTGTAAAAACTTACAACACACGATATAAATTTGAAGATGATATAAAGTTGCCGGTGACGGTTAGAAATAATCAGATGATTGAGGTGAAGAGAGAGGTTAGAAGGGCGATTCTAAGAAATAAATTTAGAAATTTTTGGAAAAAATAATGCAGTGTATGTGAGAAAGGAGCAGCTTATGGACCAAGAACTATTCAACCCACAATCTTCTTCCGTAAGCTCCTCCCGAATCATTTACACCCCATCAACCTTTGCCAGAACATCTTTGCTACATTTGCAGGAGGTCGGCTCTTTGCAGGCTGTTCACCCACATGTATCTCAAAGAGAGGATTTAGTATCGTTCCTTTGTTTCATTGTTCTGTCTGGTAAGGGAGAACTTTCCTATGAGGAGCAAACATATCAGCTGGGTGAGGGAGACTGTGTGTTCATCGATTGTCGAAAGGCTTACAGCCATTCCACATCCAATGATCTCTGGTCGCTTCAATGGTGTCACTTTTATGCACCGTCCCTTCCGGCTGTATATGAAAAATACAAAGAGCGAGGCGGCCGACCTGTGTTTCATCCAGGTGATCTAACGCCCTTTACATCGTAAGTACAAAATAATTCGACGGATTGTGTTGCCCTAAAAAATATCCCATAATAATCAATAGAGAATGCAAGCATTTTACTTCATCTTTTCTTGCTAGAAATGATAGATGCGAGCATTTTACTCTATTAAAGTTATGGAGGTGTGCTCATGAGAAGCAAAAGAATACCTGCCGAAGAACAATACCGTCTCATCATGGAATGCCGTCAAAGTGGATTGACAGATCATCAATGGTGTGTGGAACATGATATCAAGCCAGGAACTTTTTACAACTGGGTAAAA